>CAMWVS010000041.1 GCA_947177775.1 uncultured Prevotella sp. | reverse complement strand
AATTTTGTCTTCCAAATCTATTAATAACATTTAAGATGTATTTTGAGTACAACTAAAAACAAAGCATTATTATGAAAAAAATTCTAATTATGAGTATTTTCTCTGTTTTGGCTATTGCCGTCAATGCAGAGAACCGTAAGTGGGATTTCCGTAATTGGAGCTCCTCTACGGTGGAAAATCTGAAAGCCGGGTCGGATTGGTCTGACATAGAGAAGGCTGCGAGTACAGAACCGACAGAATTGTCAAGGAATAATTGTTTTTGGGAGGTTGGAGCAGCCGGCACAGAACAAGGTGTGGAGCTGACAGCCAACGGACAGCCAATATCAGAATTGCAGGGCCTTCTCTATACCAATACGACATCTCGTTCGCTTGCGATTGCTGTCAACTATCAGGAAATTGATGCAGCCTCTTCTTTTGGTCCTTACGAGGGCGCTTCTTATCTTTGGTTGGGTAGCAATAAGAGAAATTATTTTATAATACCTAATGTGAAGGCTGGCGCCACCATCAAGATGGGCGTAGAAAGCCATAAGCTTACTGATGCCCGCGGTGTGAATCTTTATGTCGGTCATGGCACAAGTGGCACACAGCTTAAATCGCCCACCGGTGAAACCGTATCAGCTCCCAAGACTTATACTGAGCAGGAGTGGATGGTTCCTGTTGACCTGACTGATGAGGCTAATGAAGACGGAACATACGATATCCAGATATATAACACCAACGGTTGCCACATTTATTATATAGAGGTGAACGAGGAAGCGCCTGAGGTTGAAGGAGCCACGATTGCATACATCTATGACTCAACTTGTCCCGGATATAGTTTGGGCAGCGATATAATAAGGAATATACTCGAAAACAACGGCCGTTTTACGGATATCAATATTGAGGACATTGATGTGTCTGGTGATGTTTCTGCTATTGACCGTGATGCGCTCCTCCGTTATAATGTAGTGGTTGTGAGCAGTACCTTGGCTGAAGACAATGCTTTTGCCGAGACATTGAAAAGTGTTATTGCATACGTTCCTATGCTCAATATGAACCCCAACTTGTATAGGGCATGGGGATATGGAGAGATGACATCAACCGGTATTCCGACAATGACAGTTGCTGAGGACTATCGTGAAAATGCCCTTTTCCTTAACAGCGACGGTGTTAACGAATATGTGGCTGAGGACGGCACAATCGAAATGTATACAGACGGAGAACTGAAGGGCGTGACGATTCCCGAGGGAAGCTATTTTGCCAAAGATAACATCCTTGCAACAGTAGGTCAGATTGTCACCATGCACATGCATCAGCCTGGCCGCAATACATATCTGTACTTGCCCTACACTGTGGACAACATGAACTATCCCGGCAACAACCTTGTCTATGACATTTCTCTCAATGCCATACAGCAGCTTAACGCAACTAAGGCTGATGTTCCTCAGGTGAGCCTTCCTGTATTCACAGAAGATTATAAGCAGCTCAATACTGACGTGACCATAAAGTGCGGCATCAAGAATTCCACTATCTACTATACGACCGATGGAAGCACTCCCTCGATGGAAAGCGAGTTGTACACAGCTCCTGTCAACGTCACTGCAGCCAACACCGTTATCAAGGCCATTGCCTATGCAGATGGATATGACGCGAGTGAGGTGGCAGAGCTCACAGTTTCCATCTATTCTACATCTGAAGCTCCTGAAATCAGCGTCGAGCAGGCAGGCGAAGGCAAGGCCATCGTGACCATCACGTCCAAGGAAGAGGGCGCTGTCATCTACTACAATACGACTGCCAGCAAGGAGGTTTCCGCTTCTTCTGTCTATACAGAGCCGCTTGTGATACAAGAATACACAAACATCACGGCGTTTGCCGGTGAGGTAACTGGCAAGAAGCAGTCTGAGATTGTTACAAAGCCTGTGTTCATAGATAACAAAGAGGTGCGCATAGACGTTGTGTCTCACTTTGACGCCAATAAGACGGATTGGGCTCCGGCCAATGCATCGCTTCCTTACTATTATACAGAGGGTAAAAAGAACGGATATAATTTCTACAACACCCATGAAGAGACAGTCAAGGCTTCTGATGGTGTGACCGATTCTACGGCAATAATCATCGACGGTCCGGCTGAGAAACTTACGGTGTGGAATCCGGGTAATGGTTGGGAGATGAAGAGCTACGGACAGGGAGCTCTCTTGGAGAAGAACACTATTTCCGGCGATATCGACGATACTAATACGACAAAACGCTATCGTGCAGAGACCGCATTGGATGCAGGTGCATCCGATTTCGACATCCTGTTCGGAAATGTCTGCAAGAGTGACGGCGTTAAAAACGACCCGTACTCATGCTCCATCCAAAGCACAGAAGCATTTCAGGGACCGTTTGATATTGTTACTTTCATAGGAAACGGAAGCGGCAGCAACCATCCTCGTGCTGATGTCTATGTTTCCACGGACACACTTAGTGAAGCCAACTGGATTAAGGTTGACACGGTTACGGTTTCAAAGACACAGCGTTACATCAAGAAGAGCCGTCTGAGCTATGAAGGTACGGACAAAGTGTATGTGAAGCTTCAGGCGGACTTCTCAAGTGTGATGGTGTTTGACGTAATTGTCATGAACCATGGTGAGAAATCACAGGAGGTAAGCACAGGCATCAAGGATGTGAACACCGGAAAGGAAGCCGATGGAGCTGTTGTACGCACGATGGTATATAGCATCAACGGAACACAGCTGGACAAGGCGGCCAAGGGAATCAACATCATTAAGGAGATCTACGCCAACGGTGCAGTGAAGACACGCAAGGTTATGGTGAAGTAAATATGACGTGACATACATCATTTCTTATTAAGATAATCCGGCAGGACTTTGAATATGTCTTGCCGGATTATTTTTTTTATGTAGCGTGTAAGGTCAGACGCCTTGTTTCGTGCTGTTGGTAGTCATCGCACGGCAACTGATGATGGCGGAAATGGCAGGAGAATGTAAAAGTCGGTCGGCAACATTACAATCAGACATAAAAATGCGGATAATTAATGAAAAGTTACTACTTTTGCATTATGAACGCTCATCTGTCATCATCTGGAGCGGTAGTTCTGTTGAATTTCAACGGGATTTTGGGCTGGATGTTCCGGATAAGTCTGTGAGGCATGGATTCGGATGCGTATATGGATTAGATTCCACGATGAAGAGTCCGGTGGTCTCTTGGAGTTTCAATTTTAGGTTGGGATGTATTCACGGACTATTTTTTGAATGGAAGAAAAGTATTACGGAAATAATATAAGGAAAAAATATATTTATATGGATGATAAAATTATTATTCAAACCAGACTGGACTGGTGGGTATATCCAGTCATTCTTTTCGATGTACTCTTGGTGTTCGTTCTGTGTGATGCCGAAGTTTGGGAATTTCTCCTCGTTGGCGGCCGAAGTCTGGGAATTTTATTCGGATTTGTCCTGTCAGCTATCCCTATAGGTATTTTTAAAATTTGGTCCATGCGTCGTGTGAAAGTCTATAGTGACAGAATAGAGGTCAGGTATCTTTTCCACCGGAAATGGAATAGCCAGATAATGCTGAAGGATGTGGACTGCTGTTGTGCGGAAGTCGTGGAAGTGGAAACGAAAGATGATTGGCAACAGCACAACCGTATCTATTTGCTTACGGGTAATAAACTATGGCTGTATATTTCTGGAAAAGACTGTGCTAATTCAGAGGAAATGCTCTCTGTGCTTACAGAGCATTTCGGCATACCGCTACGCAATGGCAGCATAAACTTGTCGGCAGAAGAGCAGAGGACCGTATGGCATGGTGGCTATATTTTGCTGGAAGATATCAGTCGCGAGGAACTGACAGCTATGGGCAGACAGAGGAGGCGGCATCAGGAACCGCGTTCGGACTTTGACTCCTTTCGTTCCACGAGGAGAAAATATTTTTTCATAGAGTATGGACTGATATTGCTCATTGCAGCATTTTTTGTGATGTATTTTCTTGGCAGATTTGCCTTACGGACGGTCAAGGAGAAGAAAACTGTGGCTTTATCCTATATCGATGGAAAGACGGAAATACCGTCAGAAATCTATTATATTGTCGACTCTGTTGATGTGGACGCAGAGGGCATACTGTGTTCAAGCTATAAAATGCGGTGGAATAAGAATATAGACTATTGGGCTTTTCCGGTGAAAGGACGTAATGACCTATGGATATCCGTTGCTATTGAAGACCGTAAAGATGTCCCGTCTTCAGTTTACTATGGTTCTGACTATTGTGTAGAGAAACTTCACCGGAGGTATACTTATAAGATTGCCACCAATGAAAATGAGTATCAGAATGTGGTGTCGGCGATAGTTAAGGCGTCAAATACGAAAACCAAAGGTGAGTTTATGCTTTTGGCAGTGTGTGATGAAAATCCGATAAGTACAGGACGTGTCTTTTATTTTGATGCACTTTCGTGGAAACAGGGTGCTGCAGATAGTAAAAAAGCTGAGGATAAGGAACATAAAAGGCAAAAAGCATTCCAACTGATGAAGCAGGCTGCTGAAGAAGTAGCCGCAGCTCAATACAGTTTGGGTCTGATGTATGAGTTTGGTGATTGTGTCGCCGCTGATTCTGTTGAGGCTTTTCGCTGGTATGAACTGGCGGCCGGACAGGAATATGATGCCAATACGCGTGTAGAGGCGATGAATCAGATGAGCTATATCTATGCCCGCAGACGTCAGTATGAGAAGGCTATAGCCGTCATAGACAGTGCAATATCTATATGGCCGATGGAGGCAAATCTTTATGACAGCAAAGGTGAGCATCTGTATAAGTCGGGTGATGTGGAGGGTGCATGGCGGATGTGGAAACGGGTAATGGAGCTGGATCCGAAATTCATGGAGACACATGACAGCGAGCTATTCCGGCTGATCTATGGAAAATGACCGTATCCTGTGGTTATGTCGGCTGCCCGGATAGCCAATGATGGGGTCTGTATGACATGTATAAGTTCTCCTGTATATAGTAAGGCGTCGCAAAACTATGAAATTGCAAGAATGTACCTTCGACGTGACGGCGTAATCAGTTGATGTTCAGTAAACATCGCAAAGCGATGTCTCTGCATGTTGGGTGAATTATAGGGATTATAACACCCTCGTTTTTTAGTAGTTTCAGAAGTCCATTTAAGTGAAAGGGTATTCAAAAAAATATCCGTTTTACTTAAATGGACTTTTGCCATTATTGTCCAACAGCCTTGTCTATAATGTAAATGTAAAAAAATGGCTTATAGCTTAGTGGCTCGATTCTTATAAATATGTCCGAAAAAGATTGTTAAAATTAACTTTCAGTAACACGCAAAATAGAACGCGGGAAAGCCTGAATAATGACATTCTGGTGTCGTCTTCTTCCGGTTTTCTGTTTTTGGACAACCCGTAAGGGCCTCCCGGGCTTACAGCGGGGCCGCTTTCGCATCACAACGGGGCCGCCGTTGCAAAACCGTAAGGGCCCCGCCGCAACCTCGGGAGGCCCTTACGGCAGGAAAAAACGGCCGGAATTGTTGCACACTTTTGTTGAAAATGACGTAATGCGCAGCGGCTCAGGTGATTAAAGATGCACGCGCTATTTTGAAGAATTTGCGACCGCGGGGAAATTATTTTAGAATAATGAAATTTTGGAGAGGAGTTTGTCAGAATAATTACGAATGTTAAAAAGCTAATTGTGTGATTGGCGTTAGAGCGGTTCTTTTTGTTGTGGTCTTTTCTTTTTTGGAACTTTTATTTTAAAATCTCAGGGGAAAAGGCGGGCATAAACGTATTCTTTATATATAGAATGGAAAACCTTATTGGCATAACCGAATCAGAAATATAACGAAAATATAAAAAACATGGCAAACAGATATCTATTAGGATTTGACGTCGGAAGCAGTTCCGTCAAGGCGTCACTTGTCAATGCAGATACGGGAAAGTGTGTGGCTACGGCTTTCTATCCCGAACATGAGGCCCCCATCACGGCTGTCAAGGCCGGCTGGGCAGAGCAGGACCCGCAGATGTGGTGGGACAACGCCAAGCTGAGCCTGAAGAAAATCATGGCCGACTCAGGTGCAAAAGGAGAAGAGATTGCCGCAATCGGTATATCCTATCAGATGCACGGTCTTGTCTGCGTGGACAAGAACATGAAAGCCTTGCGCCCGTCCATCATCTGGTGTGACTCGCGTGCCGTGCCCTACGGAGAGCGCGCTTTCAGCGAACTCGGAACGGACAAGTGTCTGGGCCATCTGCTCAATTCTCCCGGAAATTTCACGGCCGCCAAGCTGGCATGGGTGAAGGAGAACGAGCCGGACGTATATGAAAAAATCCATAAGATAATGTTGCCCGGCGACTATCTGGCGCTGCGTCTGAGCGGCGAGGCCAACACCACGGTGAGCGGTCTGAGTGAAGGCATGTTCTGGGACTTCAGGAACGGCGGCGTTGCCGACTTCCTTATGGACCACTACGGTTTTGACCGTTCGCTCATCTCCGACATCGTTCCCACGTTCAGCATCCAGAGCCGCGTTTCGGCCGAAGCTGCCGCCGAGACAGGTCTGAAGGAGGGAACGCCGATAACCTATCGTGCCGGAGACCAGCCGAACAACGCGCTGAGCCTCAATGTGTTCAATCCCGGCGAGATTGCCTCGACGGCCGGAACGTCGGGTGTGGTCTACGGTGTGCTGGGCGACGTCAACTACGATCCGAAGAGCCGCGTCAACACCTTTGCGCATGTCAACCACACGGCGGAACAGACCCGTCTCGGCGTGCTGCTCTGTATCAACGGAACGGGAATTCTCAACGCATGGGTGCGCCGTACGGTTGCACCGGAGGGCATCAGCTATGCCGACATGAACGACCTGACGGCAACGGTGCCCATCGGCAGCGAGGGCGTGACGGTGATACCGTTCGGCAACGGCGCCGAGCGTGTGCTGGAGAACCGCGAGACGGGATGCACCGTGAGCGGCATCAACTTCAACAAGCACGGCAAGGCCCACATCATACGTGCTGCCCAGGAAGGCATCGTCTTCAGTTTCTGCTACGGCATGGAGATCATGCAGCAGATGGGAATGGATATCCGGAAGATTCATGCCGGACGCGCCAATATGTTCCTCAGCCCGCTGTTCCGCGACACGCTCGCCGGCGTGAGCGGTGCGACAATCGAACTCTATGACACCGACGGCAGTGTCGGCGCAGCAAAGGGAGCGGGCATAGGAGCCGGAATCTACAAGGACAACAATGAGGCTTTCGCCACGCTTGACAAGCTTCAGGTGATTGAGCCGGACGAGGCTCGCCGTTCCGAATATCTTCAGGCGTATGCCCGCTGGAAGGAAGCGCTGAAGAAAGAAATAAGCATATAAACCTTTTTAATATAAAGAAACAATATTATGGCAAAAGAGTATTTTCCGCAAATAGGAAAAATTCCCTTCGAGGGAACTGAGAGCAAGAACGTGATGGCTTTCCACTACTACGACCCGGAGCGTGTGGTGATGGGCAAGAAAATGAAGGACTGGCTGCGTTTCTCCATGGCATGGTGGCACACACTGTGCGGAGCATCAGGCGACCAGTTCGGCGGCCAGACCCGCAGCTACGAGTGGGACAAGGCTGACGATGCCGTACAGCGCGCAAAGGACAAGATGGACGCCGGATTCGAAATCATGCAGAAGCTCGGCATCGAGTTCTTCTGCTTCCACGATGTTGACCTCGTTGAAGAGGGCGACACCATCGAGGAGTATGAGGCACGCATGAAGGCTATCACCGACTATGCTCAGGAGAAGATGGCCGAGACCGGCATCAAGCTGCTCTGGGGTACGGCCAATGTCTTCGGCAACAAGCGCTACATGAACGGTGCTGCCACGAACCCCGACTTCGACGTCGTTGCCCGTGCCGGTGTTCAGATCAAGAACGCTATCGACGCAACAATCAAGCTCGGTGGTCAGAACTACGTGTTCTGGGGTGGCCGCGAGGGCTACATGAGCCTGCTCAACACTCAGATGCAGCGTGAGAAGAACCACTTGGCAAAGATGCTGACCGCAGCCCGCGACTACGCTCGTTCAAAGGGATTCACCGGCACGTTCCTCATCGAACCGAAGCCCATGGAGCCCACGAAACATCAGTATGACGTTGACACCGAGACCGTAATAGGCTTCCTCCGTGCCAACGGCCTGGACAAGGACTTCAAGGTGAACATCGAGGTCAACCACGCCACTCTGGCCGGTCACACTTTCGAGCATGAGCTGGCCGTAGCTGTTGACAACGGCATGCTCGGTTCTATCGACGCAAACCGCGGCGACGCTCAGAACGGCTGGGACACAGACCAGTTCCCCATCGACAACTACGAACTGACACAGGCCATGATGCAGGTTATCCGCAACGGCGGTCTGGGCAACGGCGGTTCAAACTTCGACGCCAAGCTGCGCCGCAACTCTACCGATCCCGAGGATATCTTCATCGCCCACATCAGCGGTATGGACGCAATGGCACGTGCCCTGCTCAACGCAGCAGCCATCCTTGAGGAGAGCGAGCTGCCCGCAATGCTTCAGGAGCGCTACGCCAGCTTCGACAGCGGTATCGGCAAGGACTTCGAGGACGGCAAGCTGTCTCTCGAGCAGATCTACGAGTACGGCAAGAAGGTTGAGGAGCCCAAGGCTACCAGCGGCAAGCAGGAGAAGTATGAGACCATCGTGGCTCTCTATACGAAATAATCGGACTGCCCGACCTTACGCCTGGCTGTGAGTCGCCTCCCCTGCCGGGGAGAGATTCGTGTCAATGAAACAACGGGAAGCCTTTCTGCAGACTGACGAAGTCTGTGGAAAGGCTTCTTTGGGAATATGCCATGCGGTCGGACGGCCATTGATGTAGCGCATTTTATTGTGCGCGACAGAACATTCCTTGCCTGTTTATTGCTTGATGGCGGGCAGAATTTATAACTTTGCATCCGACAAAACTATTTCAGATAACGAATATGATAAGACAGTGCACCATCCTTTTCGGATGTCTTGCCTTGGGCGAGCTGATAGTCTGGCTGACCGGAATCACGCTGCCGTCGAGCATCATCGGAATGTTGCTGCTCACGCTGTTTCTCCAGCTCGGCTGGGTGAAGACGGAATGGATTGAAGGTCTGAGCGACTTTCTCGTGGCTAACCTCGGTTTCTTCTTTGTTCCGCCGGGAGTGGCGCTGATGCTCTATTTTGACCTGATAAAGGCCGAGCTGCTCCCGATTGTTCTGGCAACGGTGGTGAGCACGGTAATCGTGCTGGTCACGACCGGCCTCGTTCATCAATATCTGCGCAGACATCATGGCTTTTTTAGAAAATGAATTCTTCCTCATAGCGCTGACTTTCGGGTTGTTCTTCGTCTCAAAGGCGGCGCAGAAGCGTACGGGGTGGCTGTTCCTCAACCCGATACTGATAACGATAGTGTTTCTGATTGGTTATCTGAAACTTACTGGCGTAACATACGAGACGTATAACGATGCCGGCCATCTCATAGAGTTCTGGCTCCGTCCGGCTGTCGTGGCTCTCGGTGTTCCGCTCTATCGTCAGCTCTCGGCAATCCGCAAGCAGATAATCCCGCTTGTGGTTTCTTCGTTAGTGGGGTGTATCGTCGGTATTGTTTCAGTTGTGTCCACGGCTTTGTGGCTTGGGGCAAGCCGTGAAGTGGCGGTTTCGCTGGCTTCAAAATCAGTGACCACTCCGATTGCCATGGAGGTGACTAAGGCCGTTGGAGGAATTCCCTCGCTTACGGCCGCGGTAGTGGTATGCGTCGGAATCTTCGGTGCGATGATGGGATTTCGTATCCTCCAGTTCGGACATGTGACCAATCCGATAGCACAAGGTTTCTCCATGGGCACGGCATCGCATGCCGTCGGTACGAGCAAGGCGATGGAAGTGGGCTATCACTATGGAGCTTATTCGAGTCTCGGACTGACGCTCAACGGTATCTTTACGGCTTTGCTGACGCCGTTGGTGCTTGAGGCGATGGGGCTGATTTAGAAAACTATCTGAAACTTCCGGATACAGAAGTCTATGGGAGTCCATGGGAGTGCCGTTGACATTTGATGGCTCCTTTCTGACAGACGGAATTGGAGTGAGAGAATCTGAGGAGAGAAGTGATATGGTTAATATACAAAATAAGGGTATGTCAAGGCTGAATCCAGCTTTTATGACATACCCTTATTCCTATAATGTTTTATTTCTGTTGTCCGTACCGCAGATACCTGCCGTTGCGGCGGGATTTACAAAAGACTTTCCCGATACCAGTCGAAGAGTTTCCGGACGCCGTCCTCAATCTCGACTTTGTGGGTCCATCCGAGCGAATGGAGCTTCTCCACGTCGATGAGCTTGCGCGGCGTTCCGTCGGGTTTGGAGGTGTCGAATTCCACTGTTCCCTCAAAGCCTACGGTCTTTACGACCAGCTCTGACAGTTCGCGGATGGTGAGTTCCTTGCCTGTGCCGACGTTGATGTGGCAGTTGCGGATTTCGCCGAGTGACGGAATGGCACCGCCGCGTCCTTCGCTGTTGTTGCGGTCAACGGCTCCGGTGGTCGTCTTTCCGTAGAACACGGACGAGTATTTCTCAATTCCGATGATGTCCTTGAAGTCGACGTTGAGCAGCACGTGGACGCTGGCGTCGGCCATGTCCTCGCTCCAGAGGAACTCACGCAGAGGCGTTCCGGTGCCCCAGAGCGTGACACGGTTGTCGCTGATGCCGTATTTTGCGAGTACGGCGAGAATTTCGTCGTTACTGTTGGCTCCTGTCACGCCCTCCACAGGACGCTTGTTCATGTCCGTGCGTATGGCGTCCCAGTTGCCGTCGTGTATGAGCTTGGCCAGATAGACCTTGCGCATCATGGCCGGCATGACATGGCTGTTCTCCAGATGGAAGTTGTCGTTCGGGCCGTAGAGATTGGTCGGCATGACGGCAATATAGTTCGTGCCGTACTGCAGATTGTAGCTTTCGCACATCTTCAAGCCGGCAATCTTCGCGATGGCATACTCCTCGTTGCTGTATTCCAGCGGCGAGGTGAGCAGGACATCCTCTTTCATCGGCTGCGGCGCATCCTTGGGATAGATACATGTAGACCCGAGGAAGAGCAGCTTCTTGACGCCGTGGGAATAGGCGTTGCCGATGACGTTACACTGCATCATCATGTTCTGCATGATGAAGTCGGCACGGTAGAGGAAATTGGCCATGATGCCGCCGACAAAGGCTGCGGCGAGGACAACGGCGTCAGGGCGCTCTTCGTCGAAGAAACGTTTGACGGCCATCTGGTCCGTGAGGTCCAGTTCGCTGTGGCTACGTCCGATGAGATTGTTATAGCCGCGCTGCTTGAGATTGTTCCATATAGCCGAACCGACGAGTCCGTTGTGGCCGGCTATGTAGATTTTGCTGTTTTTGTCTAACATAAGTTTTATAAATAAAGGGAGCTATAGGATTTAAATGGATTACCGCTCCCTGTGATTGCCCGGGAGTTCTTGCCTTGCAAGCGGTCAAAGACCGAGCGAAAGACCAGAACTTCAGAGCAATCACCATAGAGAGCGATAACTCCTCTGACTCCTTTAATTCCTTAAAAAGAAATTACTTCACTACTCCTTTCTCCAGATATTCGGCGAGGTTGGTGCGCATGACGCTTGCCACGTGGTCTGCTGCTACTTTCTGCATGTCGTGCTTTACCATTATGCTGACCAGCTCCTCGAATGTGGTCTTCTGAGGATCCCAGCCCAGCTCTTTCTTCGCCTTGCTCGGGTCGCCCCAGAGGTTGACGACGTCGGTGGGACGGTAGAAGTCGGGTGACACCTCGATGACGCACTTGCCGGTCTTCTTGTCATATCCCTTCTCGTCCATGCCTTCGCCTCTGAACTCCAGTTCAATGCCTGCGGCACGGAACGCATATTCGCAGAACTCGCGAACGGAGTGCTGTACGCCTGTTGCAATGACGAAATCCTCGGGTGTGTCGTGCTGGAGGATGAGCCACATGCACTCAACATAATCCTTGGCATATCCCCAGTCGCGGAGCGATGAAAGGTTTCCGAGATAGAGTTTGTCCTGCTTGCCCTGTGCGATGCGGGCGGCTGCGAGTGTAATCTTTCGGGTTACGAAAGTCTCGCCGCGGCGCTCTGACTCGTGGTTGAAGAGGATACCGGAGCAGCAGAACATGTTGTATGCCTCGCGGTATTCTTTGATAATCCAGAAGCCGTAGAGCTTGGCAACGGCATACGGTGAATATGGATGGAACGGAGTATTCTCGTTCTGCGGAACTTCCTCCACCTTTCCGTAGAGTTCGGACGTGGATGCCTGATAGATGCGGCATGACTGTTCCAGATGGTTTGCCCTCACGGCTTCGAGCACGCGGAGAACGCCGGTGGCGTCGACATCGGCAGTAAATTCCGGTGAATCGAACGAAACCTGAACATGGCTCTGGGCTGCGAGGTTATAGATTTCCGTAGGCTGAACCTTGCTGACAACCTTCACGAGCGACATGGAGTCTCCCATGTCGGCATAGTGGAGGTGGAACATCGGATGCCCTTCAAGATGTGCGATTCGCTCGCGGTAGTCAACCGAACTGCGGCGGATGATGCCGTGAACGTCATAACCTTTCTCAATAAGAAACTCGGCCAGATAAGAACCGTCCTGGCCTGTAACACCTGTAATTAATGCAACTTTTCTTTCCATATTATATTATTGATAATAAATTTAGTATGATTGTTTTTTGTGTTATTACTTGTCCTGGCCTGAGAATTGTTTGATTCGCTGTTCTTCAGACAGTTTGCAGATAAGAAGTGTGTCGTTGTTCTCAGCCACGATATATCCGTCAAGTCCCTGAACGACGACTTTCTTTTCCTGTGTTGTGTGTATCATGCAGTTGTGCGTCTCAAAGAGATTGATGTCGTTTCCTATACAACTGTTTCCGTAGAGATCTCTCTTGGTCTGTGTGAGCAGTGAGCCCCATGTGCCGAGATCGCTCCAGCCGAAATCCGACGGGCAGACGAAAATCTCTTCGGCTTTCTCCATGATGGCATAGTCGACGGAAATGTTTTCACACTCTGGGAACAGGCGGTCGATCTCTTCCTGCTCCTTGTCCGTTCCATAGACTGGCATGAGCGACTCGAATATTTTCGCCATTGTGGGCTGATAGACTCTGAACGCATTGACGATAGTGCTGACATTCCAGATGAATATGCCTGCGTTCCAGAAGTAGTAGTTCTTCTGGATGTACTGTTGTGCCGTTTCAAGGTCGGGCTTTTCGCGGAACGAATCGACGCGGAATATTTCTTTGTTGCGCAGCGAGCTGGTGGACAGGTCTGCCTGGATATAGCCGTAGCCGGTCTCGGGGCGTGACGGTTTGATGCCGAGCGTTACGATAGAGTCCGTTTCCCCCGTGAAGCGTAGACACTCCGTTACCACACGGTTGAATTCGGCCACGTCAGTGACGATGTGGTCGCTCGGCGATACCACGATGTTGGCCTTGGGGTCTTTTGACTTGATTTTCCAACTGACGTATGCAATGCATGGAGCCGTATTCCTGCGGCAAGGTTCGCACAGAATATTTCCGGCAGGAATTTCCGGAAGTTGCTCTTTCACGATATCAACATAGTTACGGTTTGTGACGACCCAGATATTTTCCGGTTCGCATATCCCGCTGAATCTTTTTGCGGTCAGCTGTAACAGTGATTTTCCTACTCCGAGCACGTCGATGAACTGTTTGGGACGTTCTGATGTGCTCATCGGCCAGAAACGGCTTCCCACGCCGCCGGCCATGATAACAAGGTGGTTGTTTCTTCCTGCCATAATTGTCTGATTTATGCCTTTATTGAGTAATGGTAATGTTATATAGAGCCGTTTTTTCCCGGTCTGCCGCTATGCGTCGTTTATTTTCCGGATGTAGTCTTGCGGTTGTTCTTTATTATCGCCCGTATGATGAAATAGGCGATGGCAAGCAATACGGCTGCGATGATGACGGCCTTGATGTATTCCGAATATTCATTGATTTTATCTTCGAGCTGGTCCTTTGGTACGAAAGAATGAAGATACCATCCCATGGCGGCCAGGATGCTGTTCCACACGCCCGCTCCGATTGTCGTATAAAGGATGAACTTGGCAAAGTTCATTTTCGCCAGTCCGGCCGGGATGGATATGAGCTGCCGTATGGCGGGGAGGACGCGGCCCACGAGTGTGGCCGTCACGCCGTGGTCGGTGAAGAATTTCTCGCTCTTTTCGATTTTCTCCTGATTGATCAGGCAGAGCTTTCCCCACTTGCTGTTGGCGAACCTGTAGATGAACGGACGGCCGAGGAAATAGGCGAGGCCATAGTTTATGGCTGCGCCGAGGTCGGCTCCGATGGTGGCGAACAGAACAACGAGGAACACGTTCAGCTCTCCGGCGGCGGCGTTATAGGCTGCCGGCGGCACCACCACTTCCGACGGGAACGGTATGAAGGTGCTTTCGATGAGCATCAGAAAGAGAATCGTGCCGTAGTTGAGATTATCCAGAAGACTGTATAGTATGTTCATTGTTCTTTTTCGTTAAGTTTGTTATACATATAGTTGTAATAGTCCTTCGCATCCATATTTTTCGGAAATATATGGTTCAGAACCGTCTTGGCTTCCTTCGGATTGCGTTTCACGGCAATCTTCAGATAGTGGAGAAATTCGTCCGTCCGTTTCATGTCCCAGCAGCATAGGGCCATGTATGAATATCCTTCGTCGAAGTCTTCATCCGTTATCTCGAAGAATCTTTTGAACATCTTGTATGATGTCTCAAGATATTTATTGTCATACAGCGAGACCATTATGCGTAGAAGGATGTTAGGAGCGCTGTCGGAGCGGATTATTGCTTTTTGAAATCTTTTCTCAGCCTCTTCGTACATTCCGTTTTCCAGCAGTATATGTCCTCGCAACACTTCCATGTCTGTATGGTCACAATCGTATGCTTCCGTCATGTCCATGCATTCCATCGCTTTCGCCGGCTGCTTCATGGCACTGTAGGCGAAAGCCATTTCCTGATATATCTGGACGATATACTGAGAGTCTGCCGGTGCCGTGTCAAGCGCTTTTTTCAATATGTCTATAGCTTCGTCATACCGTGACAGATTGACGAGGCAGGTTCCGCAGTTGAGCAATCCGAATTCATCGTCAGGCATCTGTTTGCGGTATCTTTCATAATACTTCAGCGCCTCTTCATATTCATTCAGCCGATAGAGGCTGTTTGCTTTGGCCAGAAGGCCGTCCGGATCCTCGGGGTCGATGGCGATGGCATATTCGCTGCTTGTCACGGCCTTGTCGAAGTCCTCGTTCATGAACTGCGCACTTGCCAGTGCATTCCAGTATCTTTTAGAAAACGGATCTTTGTCTATCAGCTCGTCAAATATCTTCGCACTTCTGCTGAACTCTCCCATGCCGAACAGCACCCTTGCCATCAGTTCCTTATATTCGTCACGTTTGCTGTTCCTGATGCGCATCATCCATTCGTGCGCCTTGTCGTTCACTCCATAGTCCACATAGAGATTGGCGACGTCCAGCACGAATTCTTCATACTCATCCGGTTCAATGTTCTTGAAGTATTCCTTCAGGTATTCATCGTTCTTGAAGTATTCCTTCAGATATTCATCGGCTATTTCAATTTTATTTTGGGCAATGAGTATTTCTGCCGTGAGATATTTGTAGTCCGGGTCTTCCTTGTCGCTGATTTCCTCGGCCAGTTCTTGGGCCGATTTGAAATCATTTTCGGCCAGTGCCTCTCGTGCCTTAAACACGAGAGGCGCCGTAGCCCCGGGATTCATATTCAGTGCGAAGTCAATGACCTCGCGTGCTTTTTCCCTCTTGCCTATAAAACTATAGTAGTCTGCAATGTCTGCAAGTTCGTCAACATCCAGAAAAATCGGTTGTCCCTCCCTTACAGACTTTTCGTATGATGACAGTGTTTCCTGAAAAGGTTTGCTGTCGAAATACTTGTCACCGGTTTGCATCATTTGTTTATCTTAGCCCAAGTGTCTTTCAACCCGACAGTACGGTTGAACACCAGCTTCTCAGGTGTGGAATCCGCGTCCATAGTGAAGTATCCTATGCGCTGGAACTGGAGGAAGTCGCCCGGATTCTTTTCCGTCAGATATTTCTCCACGAAGCAGTTTGTCAGCACCGTGAGCGAATCGGGATTGAGCAGCTCGCGGAAATCCCTTTCGTCAGCCGACGGATTTTCAACGCTGAACAGACGGTCGTACAGCCGGACCTCTGCCGGCAGACAGTGGGCTGCACTCAGCCAGTGGAGCGTGCCTTTTACCTTGCGGTTGGCGCCTTCCAGTCCGCTCTTGCTCATCGGGTCATATTCAGCATAGATTTCCTCTATTTCGCCATTGTCGTTCTTCTTGCATCCCGTACACATTACTATATATGCGTTCTTCAGGCGCACTTCCTTTCCCGGCGACATGCGGAAGAACTTCTTCGGAGCGTCTTCCATAAAATCGTCGCGCTCTATCCACAGTTCCCGGCTGAACGTGATGGTGTGCGTTCCGTCGGCCTCGTTTTCCGGGTTGTTGATGGCCTCCATCTCTTCGGTCTGTCCCTCGGGATAGTTCGTGATGATGAGTTTCACAGGATTGAGCACGGCCGACACGCGGCATGAACGTGCGTTGAGGTCGTCGCGCACGGCAGCTTCGAGAAGCGCGTAGTCGTTGAGCGCGTCAAACTTGGTATATCCAATGGAGCGGATGAAGTTGCGTATGCTCTTCGCCGAGTAGCCGCGGCGGCGCATACCGCAGATGGTGGGCATGCGTGGGTCGTCCCATCCGTTGACAAGATGTTCGTCGACGAGTGTGTGGAGCTTACGCTTGCTCATAACCGTGTATGTCAGGTTGAGGCGGTTGAACTCAATCTGTCGCGGACGATAGTCGGCCGTCTTGCCTGTCTCTGCCTCATATTCCTTCAGAAGGTCAACGAACTTGTCGTAGAGCGGACGGTGGGGCACAAACTCCAGCGTACAGATAGAGTGGGTGACGCCCTCGAAATAGTCGCTCTGACCGTGGGCGAAGTCGTACATTGGGTAGGCGTGCCATTTTGTTCCCGTGCGGTGGTGCGGTGTTTGTATGATGCGATAGATCACCGGATCACGGAAGTGCATGTTCGGGTTGGCCATGTCAAGCTTGGCGCGCAGGACCATTGAACCTTCTACGGCCTCGGCCGTGTTCATCCGCTCAAAGAGCTCCATGTTCTCCTCAACGGGTCTATCGCGGTAGGGACTGGCTGTTCCCGGCGTGGTCGGTGTGCCTTTCTGAGCGGCAATCTGTTCGGATGTCTGCTCGTCGACATAGGCCAGACCTTTCTTTATCATCCATACGGCAAAGTCCCACAACTGCTGGAAATAGTCGGAAGCATAATAAACGTCGCCCCACTTGAATCCGAGCCATTGGATGTCGTTCAGTATGGAGTCAACATATTCGGTGTCTTCCTTTGAAGGGTTTGTGTCGTCGAAGCGGAGATTGCATACACCGCCGTAGTTCCCGGCCACGCCGAAGTCCATGCAGATAGCCTTGGCATGTCCGATGTGCAGATAGCCGTTCGGTTCCGGCGGAAAGCGTGTCTGAATCCTGCTTCCGTTCTTTCCTTCGGCAAGATCGGCTTCCACCATCTGCTCAACGAAGCTCAAACTCTTTTTCTCTTCATTTTCTGTGCAGTTCTTCTCAACCATAATTATTGATAATATTATTTTGTTTTTGAAACTGCAAAGGTAGCAAATTAATTTCTAATACCTTATTTATATAGTGGATTTTTTTTTGAACATGCCGTTGCGGGGTATAGTTGTGGGGCATAATCAAGGCTGTTCGGAGGATGCATTTACTCGAAATGTAGGGATAAATTCACAATAGTCTTCCTTAAAACCTTCGAGTCTCTGCGTCTTTGTGTTGATGTTCCGGACGTCTTACTCAACGCCCTCGCCGGATTCCTGGGTAAGGAACTCCCCGATTCCGGCGGCCCAGTACCATTCCGTCTGTCTGATGTCCTGATTGTAGCTGAGCCCCTGAGAGTCATAAATGTCCAGCGGGACGAACATGCTCATGCAGCCGTAGTCCTCTTCTTTCGCGTTGAAAGAGAAGTCAATGGGGTAGGCCGTCAGCCACTTCGTGCTCACGGCTTTATGTATGACGGCCCTGTCGAGTGCCGACTTCCACCGCAGATACGCCTCTTCATGGCTGTTGACGATGTTCTTGCGGATGATGTCGTCGATGTCGAAAAAGATTTTTGTCATGCTCCGTTCCGAGTGGGTCCTGTAGTAGACGACGCCGTCAGTGGCGGTCCGGTCGTTTTCCGCCATCAGCTTCACTACTTCTCTTGTCGCCACGGCGAGATTCTCCATCTCCGATGTGCGCACGACGGCCATCGGAACGCGGTCGTTGGTGTTGACCTTCATGGCGGTGTATGTGTCGGCTACGCCTTTATAGAAATCATCATCGCTGTTGAACAGTGTGGAAACAATCTTGTCGTATGGCGCTCCGCAGGCCGGAGTCTCGGCCGGTGAGGCTATGATATAGTCGGCTGCGTTGCGCAGTTCGAAGGCCGTTTCTGCCGTCTGGAAGTTGCAGCAGTCGGCAAATATGAACTTCAGCTTATGTGAAAGTCCCTCCAAAACGTTGGCCATGGTGGGAATGTTCATCCATTTTCCTCTTCCTGCGGTGCTGTTCGTTCCCGTGTCCCAGCCGTATGCCCGGTGAATTTTGCCCGTTGAGACGGTGTTGGCGGCTATGGAGTCTTTCTCGATGAGCCATCCGCTGGCGTGTCCCCAAAGCACGAGTCCGTAGTCTTCGGCCGGATAGTGGTCCATCATCCACTGCAATGTCTCCCTCATCCGCTCCGGGTCGGAGGCATAGAAGTCCTCTTCCGGACGGAAGCGTGTGTCCTTCGTGATTTCTCCGCCGCTGACGACGCCCACATACGGCAGCTCCGTCTTGCTCGCCCTGTCGACGAAGACCACGAGATTTGAGCCGTAGGGGATGGTCTCAGAGGCACGTTTCATCTCTTCAAGGTCGCTTGTAGCGTTGCCCGAGAGATTGTTCTCGGCCATGATATAGACCATCACCGTGCGTGCCGGATGCTGTTGAAGAACGGGGTCAATCGTGGGAGATATGTCTTCATCATCGCTGCTACAGCTTGTCAGCACCATGGCGATGGCCGTCAGCATAACCAGTAAATGTCTCATCATATAATTATTTTTGGGCAAAGTTACACTTTTTTTATTAATAGTTTGTACCTTTGCGCCTAAATTCATTGCAGAGTAATGAGAAAATTGATTCTAATTATTTCAGTCTTTTTACCGTTATGCGCATGGGCGCAGGATAGCTTGGAACAATGTGAGGACACTTGCACCCACATTCACGGCATAGACCTCAGCCACTATCAGGGCGATGTTTTCTGGCAGGCTGTCGGTGAGAATGCCAAGACGGCATACGTCTATCTCAAGGCAACGGAGGGCGGTGACAGGATTGACCATAGATACGAGCAGAACATTGAAATGGCAAAGCGCAACGGACTGAAAGTCGGCAGCTACCATTTCTATCGCCCCAAGACCGACCAACGGCTGCAACTGGCCAATTTCATGGCCCAATGTCTGCCGGAGCAGCAGGACCTTCTCCCCATGATTGACATAGAGACGGCCGGCGGCTATGGCACTGAGGAATTCTGCGATTCGCTGTTCAAGTTTCTTCAGCTTGTGGAAGAGGCTTACGGACAGAAACCTCTGCTCTATACATACACCAATTTCTATAATAAGCATCTTTGCGGAAAGCTTGGCGGCTATAAGCTCATGATAGCCCAATATACAGACCGTGAGCCGGTGTTGGCCGACGGAAGTGACTTTACCATGTGGCAGTACACCTGCAAAGGACATATCGACGGAGTCGTAGGATATGTCGACAAGAGCCGCTTCATGGGACGTCACGGACTGAGGGAGATACGCTTCCGTCACGACATTGTCGTAGAAGAGAAAGACAAGGAAGAACAAACTAACGAATAAAGAACTATAATGATATGGCAATAATCAAGTGTCCGGAGTGCGGCCATCAGGTCAGCGATCAGGCCAAGACGTGTCCCAGTTGCGGGATTGATATAGCGGGTAAGGTCATGAGATGCCCGGAGTGTGGAGACATTGTGTTCAGCGACAGTGACGAGTGTCCCAACTGCCATCATCCGCTGACGGTCGTCGACGTGCGGCCGCGGCCGGTAACGCCTCAGTCTGAGGTGACGGCAGAGCAGGAGGCAGCACAGGCGAAGGGCGGGATGCGGAAGTCTTATATCGTGATTATCGTGGCTTTCGTCATCGCTTTGCTCGCCGTGTTTGTCAGCCTTTATTTCTATAAGACAACGCAGGACAAGAATGAGCTTGACGCCTACGAGAACGCAATGGCCAGCGGTGAACCGGCCGTGCTACAGAATTTCATCGATATTTATCCCGGTGCACCGCAGGAACATCGCGATTCCATCATGGCCCGTCTCGAGCAGCTCCGCCAGGTAGACACCGAATGGGACAACGCCGTGCGCAACGGCTCGAAGACAGCGCTGGAACGTTACATCCAGCTCCATCCAGGAAGCATCCGCGTTACCGAAGCGCGCCTGAAGATTGATTCGCTCGACTGGCTCGCTGCCAAGACGGCCGACACGCCCGAGGCTTATCAGGCCTACATCGACAGCCATCTCGACAATGGTCTCCATCTTGACGAGGCCCGCATCATGTTCGACAAGTCGGAAGCACGCCGCATTACGGACGATGACCGGCAGATGATAAGCAGCCTTTTCGGTAGCTATTTCACGGCTCTTGCCAACAACGAGGAGGCTTCTCTCACCGAAACGCTCAGCGGTGTGCTCGGTAGTTTCCTCCATAAGGAGAACGCCACGAAGACTGACGTCATGACATACATGAAGAAGCTCCATGCTCCGGACGACATCACCGGCATGACTTTCTCCCTGAACAACGACTGGAAAATAGAGAAGACCGACGCCGGCGACGGCCGCTACGGCTACACTGTGGCCTTCTCCGTGGACCATCGCATCAGCCGCGAGGACAAGACCAAGGAGACTTTCTGTACTTATAACGTAGAGGCGAAGGTCTCGCCGGACCATAAGATCTGTGATCTGAACATGAAGAAAATCGTGCCTTAGAGAATATGAAGACTGCATTTTCTTGATTATGAGCAGAGCAATGTCAGACCATGCTTTGTAGGAACGGAACAATGTCGCCGAGACATTATTATATTATAAGGAAAACAACGGCGCAGGTAAGCTATTTGATATATATCTATGTAACAAATGTGTTTACCTGCGCTGTTGTATGAGATACGACGGTAAATTTATTAATAACAATTTAAAGATTAAGATTATGAATAGACTATTGTTAAGTGTCATTATGTCCGTCTCGTTTCTTGCGGCCGCTGCCCAGATAAAGGTTGTCGACCGCAGCGATGGCAGTGCCGTTCCGTTTGCGAGCGTCATTACGGCTGACGGGCGGATGCTCGGAATGACCGATGAGCAGGGACTGCTTCCGGAGGAGGCTGATACCGTCGCTGAGTTTTGCGTACGTCACATCTGTTATGAGACGTTCACGGCGGGACCTTCTGACCGTAAGCGTGGCCTGATTGAGCTGACGCCGCAACTCTATGATGTCGGCAGCGTGACGGTCAGGAACTCGCCGCATGAGTATTTGCGGATGCGTTCGTACTGCCGCTATTATTCGAGCGACACGAAAGATAGTGTGAGAATCTATACGGAAAGTATCGTCGACTACTATATGCCGCTGAAGAAGAAAAAGAAGAAGAAAGCTTTCACAAAGATACGGGCTGTGCGCAATTACGGAATCATTAAACTTTTTGACAGAGACTCTACATATTATAATGAGGGACCGCAGCAGACCAGTAGCGAATGTAAGATGAAAGGAGTATTTTCTGATAAAATTCTCTTGATAAACGACAAGAAATACAGCAAAATAAACCGCTCCGCCACTGTCGATGTCTTGAACGGCAAGCATTATCCTAAGGCCGTTTATCGCCGTAATGCAGACGTGACGACATTCCAGTGCGACCTGCTTGCCGATAAGAAAGACCATTCGTATGGTTTTTGGGGACTGAAGCTGCTGGGCATAACTATGGAGGTCTCTGATGCCGTGGTTGTGGATATGTACCGCACGAACGCGGCCAATACTTTCGGATTGTCCAACATGATAGGCCGCTCCTTTACGATAACGATGACCTTGGGCCATAAGTTCATGACCAAGATGTATGGCTCGAAGTTTTTCTCTGTGAAGTCAAACAAGGAAATGTACTTCACCGACATGGTTTATATGTCGGAAGCCGAGGCCCGTGCGGAACAGGAAGCATCGTTGACCGGAATAAAGATCGAAGTTCCGGCTCATGCGCCAAAGCTTGGCGTGGCGATAGAAAAGCTGAAGGCTGAGGTAATGGCGCATGTAAAGCAAAAATCCGCTAAATGATATTGTGGTATCATACAGCGATATATAAAGGTCTTATAATGGAGATAACAGACAATAGTTTTGGGCAATAGAATCAAAGCAATAGTCATTTATCTCCCTTCAATTTCCTTCCAACTCCCTTTTATTCCTCAATCCTTGACAGCGAGTTGGCAAAAGTGGAAAAGAAGTTTGTCACGGTCTCGGTCGGATAGTATTTCATGTATTTCGCACTATGGCGGATTTGCCATATCATGGCGTTCGAGTCGCTAGTGCGGACGAATATGTTCTTGCCCTGAGTGAAGTACCAGTTGTCGTTGTGCATGGACGAAAGGCGAAGAACATCGGTGATGACGTTGTCGACGCTGGAGTCGGAATGGCCGTTCATGAACGGTATTTCGTCTTCCGTAAAGCCGAAAAGGCGCACCAGCAGACTGCCTGTCAGGCGTGCCATCCACTGCATCCGCAGCCGGTCGAGCCATGACTGCAACTTGACGAAATCGACTTTGTCGCCGTTTTTGCGGAGGAACATGCCGAGGTCAATGACCTGTTTGAGGCTTATTCCCTCGTTGAGGATATATCGGACGATACGTGTGATGATGTAGAGGAGGTTCAGTGTCGGCGGCAGAACTTCAACTTTTGTGCCGTCTATGGTCACGTATGACGAGTCGCAGCAGTTTATCTCGCTGTTGATGATCTCCTGCAGGCGACGGTTGAGGCGCGGGTTGGTGAGCCGTTGCATGCGGTGGTGGTGCTCAATTCTGACCCCGTTCCAAAGATATCTCATCGTTGTCCGCTCTTCAGCCGGCTGTTCCGTGCCGTGGCTTCGGGCCCACGCGTCGGCCTTGCTGCCTTTGGTGGGATAGGGGAAGAAGATGTCAATGTCGCCGCCTGTGCGGTGGAATGGGGTGTCGTACAGTTGTGCCAGACCCTGGCCTTTCAGCAGGATAGGGCGCAGTTGCTCCTTATTCATCATTCCGAACAGCTCGGCCAGACATGTGTTTATTTCTTGGTTGGCCATCTCTGCCTCTTCTGTGATTTTCTTCCATGCTCTTTCCTGTGCGTTTGTCAGTTGCAGGAAGAAGTCGTTTCTGTGGCGTTCAATGCCATCGGCTGTCAGAGCGGCCACGCCGTGCATTAGCGCCGTCTGATAGAGGCGGTCCCACTTGTATGCCGACATCGGTTCTACTTTTTCGTGTCCGCCGAATGTTCCGCTACGCAGAAGGCGGAAAAAGTTGCGCTGTACTATATCCATCGGAAATATGCGGTTTGTTCAGTTGCAATCTAAGAATATCTCTTCGGGTATCGGAATACGATTGCCAGGATGGCTATTACGCCGATGCAGAACGGATAGTATAGATGCGGGATTATGCTCACGGGGTTTATCGATGCAAGTCCGGCGGCCATCAGTATCTGTGCTCCGTAGGGAATGATGCCTTGCATACAGCACGACATGGTGTCCAGGATGCTTGCGCTTTTACGGTTGTCCACGCCGAACCGGTCGGCAATCTGTCTGGCTATGCCGCCCACGGTTATGATGGCGACGGTGTTGTTTGCCGTGCAGATGTCCACCAGAGCCACCAGAGCGGCGATGGACAGTTCGGCTCCGCGTTTGCCTTTGACGTGGCGTGTCATGGTCGTTATGATATAGTCGATACCTCCGTTGACCTTTATCAGTTCGAGCATGCCGCCCGCCATCATCGTTATTATTATCAGCTCACCCATGCCGAGGATGCCGTTGCCCATGGCTCCGAACCATCCGTAGACGTCAAAAGCGCCGTCCGGGATGCCGATTATTCCCGTCAGGGCAATGCCTATGGTAAGCACCGCCATTACATTCATGCCCAACACGGCCACAATGAGCACCACTATATAAGGCATTACCTTTATATATTCAACCTCCGGAAGGTTCTGCGGAGAGTTCATGCCGTGTCCCATGGCGACATAGAGGATCAGTATCAAAGCTGCAGCGGGCATGGCGAGATAGGAATTGACGCGGAACTTGTCGCTCAGCTTGCATCCTTGTGTGGATGTCGATACGATTGTCGTGTCGGAGATGAACGACAGATTGTCTCCAAAGAACGAGCCTCCCACTACCACTGCCGTCATCATCGGCACGCTCGTTCCGGTCGAATGGGCGATGCCGGCGGCAATCGGTGTCAGAGCGACGATTGTCCCGACGCTTGTTCCTACGGCCAGCGAGATGAAGCAGGCGGCCAGGAAGAGCCCGGCCAGAAGCATGTTTCCGGGCAGCAGTGTCAAGGCGAGGTTGACGGTGGCGTCAATACATCCCATCACTTTTGCGCTGTTGGCGAAGGCGCCGGCAAGCACAAATATCCATAACATCAGCATCATGTTCTCCGTTCCGGCTCCGCGGTTGAATATGTCGATGCGCCGGCGCAATGGAATACCACCGCTGATGATGACGGCATATACCGACGAAATCATGAACGCCACGGTTATGGGGACCTTGTAGAAGTCGCCTGCCATGATCGAGGTGACGAGATATAAGCCGATGAACACCAGCAGCGGGCTGAGAGCGATGATACCTTTGGACATTTTGTATTTTAAACTTTTGACTTTGTGCAAACCGCTATGGTCTGATCTCTTAATTTCAAACGTTCAACTTTATGAATACTGCCGTAGTCTGATTCGCGACCTGATTCCTTTAAAACTGAAACTTGTAACTCTATGTATATGCAGTACGTGCCTTGCGGCGTTGCGTGCAAATCATAAAGTTACAAGTTTAAAGTAAAAAAGTTACAAGCCTGTTACAGTGTCACTCCATTCTTGAAGATGGCAATTTCGCGGTAGCCGTTGGCCTCGTTGCGGGCCTGTTCGCCGCTTGCCACGGCCAGAATCTTGTCTATGAATTCCGGCACGAGTTCCTTCATCGTGCGGCCCTCGATGAGCTGTCCGGCGCTGAAGTCAATCCAGTTCGGCTTGCGTGCGGCCAGAGTCGGGTTGGTGGCAATCTTCATCGTGGGGACGAATGTGCCGAACGGTGTTCCGCGTCCTGTCGTGAAGAGGACAATCTGACATCCGGCCGAGGCGAGAGCCGTTGCGGCCACGAGGTCATTTCCCGGAGCGGAGAGCAGGTTCAGGCCTGTTGTCTCCAGACGGTCACCATATTCCAGCACACCGCTGACCGGAGCACGGCCGCACTTCTGTGTGCATCCAAGAGCCTTGTCTTCCAGCGTGGAGATGCCGCCGGCCTTGTTTCCCGGTGACGGGTTTTCGCCGACAGGTTCGCCGTGGCTGAGGAAATACTCCTTGAAGTTGTTGATCATGCTCACTGTCTTTCCAAAGAGCTCGTCCGTTTTGCAGCGGTTCATCAGTATTGTCTCGGCACCAAACATCTCAGGCACCTCCGTCAGTATCGACGTACCGCCCTGCGCAACGAGCCAGTCGGAGAATTCGCCGACGAGCGGGTTGGCCGTGATGCCGCTGAAGCCGTCGCTTCCGCCGCACTTCAAACCTATGCGCAGCTTGCTGACGGAAACGTCCTCGCGCTTGTCCTCGCGTGCCTTGGCGTAGAGCTGGCGCAGGATTTCCATTCCAGCCTCAACCTCGTCGCCGTCAACTTTCTGGGTTACGAGGAACTTGATGCGCTCCTTGTCGTAGTCGCCCAGCATCTGCTCGAAAAGCTCCGGCTGGTTGTTCTCGCATCCCAGACCCAGCACGAGAACACCGCCGGCATTGGGGTGGAGCACGATGTCGCGCAGAACCTTGCGTGTGTTTTCGTGGTCGCCGCTCAGCTGAGAGCATCCGTAGTTGTGATGCCATGCGTAGATGGCGTCTATGCCCTCACATCCGGTCTCCTTCTGCAGTTCTCCGGCAAGTCTTTCGGCGATGCCGTTGACGCATCCCACCGTGGGGACAATCCACACTTCGTTGCGTACTCCCACCTCACCGTTGGCGCGTACATATCCGCGGAAAGTCCGTTTCTCATCCTTGATGTCCAGTTCCTCGCTGACGGGATTGTAAGTATATTCCAGCGTTCCGGCCAAGTTGGTCTTCAGGTTGTTCTCATTGACCCAGTCTCCGGCCTTGAGGTCCTGACGTGCGTGACCGATGGGATAGCCGTATTTTATGATGTCGCGGCCCTCTTCCGTATCGTTGATAAGGATTTTGTGGCCGGCAGGGGTGTCCTGATTGATAGTGATGGTCTTGCCGTCCACTTCGATGGTCTCGCCCTTGCTTTTCGGCTGCAGGCAGACAACGACGGTGTCGGCCGGATTGATCTTAATGAAAGTCTGTTCCATAATTAGTAGCTATTTTGTTTTTATTTGAATGTTTCTTCTTTTTTCCTTTGCGTCCGCACTTTCAGTGCTGTGTCCGGCGGTAGAAGTCGATGTTCTCCTTTGTCAGAATCTCTATCGGCATATAGTTGACCGGCGTTACCTCTTTCTTCAGCACGATTGCTTCAAAGAGCGTTTCCACGCAGGAGTAGCCTTGCATGTAGGCATGCTGTGCGATGAGGAACGATATTGAGCCTTGCTTCAGACACTCGGCGTTCTTTGTCACCATGTCATAGCCCATTATCTGGACGTTGCGGCGGTTGCTCCGTTGAAGGAATCCGCCGACGATGTGGGCCTTCGAATTGAATGTTATGCAGTGGTGGAGATGCGGATGTTCCTTGAAGAAGGCTTCGAGAATCTTGTCGTATTTGTTTCTCTCCTCGTCCAGCGGGAGATTTACTTCGCAGATAGTGATATGCGGGAAGTGGTCGCGCATGTAGTGACGGAATCCGGTCTCACGGTTTTCCTGCTGCTTGCTTGCCACATAGTTGTTTTTCATCTGCTTCATGAGCATTATTTCCTTTTCCTTCGATGCTATGAGCATGAGCATTCGTCCGGCAAAATATCCGCTGCAGAACGAGTCCTGACCATAGAACGACAGCGGTTTGAGGTCCGGCATGTAGGAGTCCAGCAGTATGAAGGGTATGTCCCGGTAGTGGAGCTCGTCGGTGAACTTTCTGGTGGCGTCCAAGGTTGACGGAACAACTATGACACCGTCGGGTTCTTCCTTTAGACACTGTTCGGTGACCTGTCTGAATGTGTCGTTGTTGAACCGCTTATAGTACATCATTTTCACGTTGACATGGAAATCACGTCTCCGCTCACATGCGCTCATGGCTCCTTCTTCAATTTCCTCCCAGTAGGCCTCCGATTCGTGTTTCGGGATGATACAGTAGAAATTATAGGTCTTGTTGTAGGCCAGTGCGCTGGCATACGCGTTCGGGCGATAGTCCATCTCCTTCAGTGCCTTTTCCACTTTCTCCCTTGCTGTCTTCGATACGTTGGGGCGGTCGTGCAGCACTCTGTCCACCGTCCCGACAGATACTCCTGAAAGTCTTGCTATATCTTTTATTCTGATTTTATCAGTCGCCATTCTTTATTTTGATAGTTTCTCCTGCAAAAATACCAATAATTATTGAATTGCGGGAAACCGTGCACGGATATTTTTCAAAATATTGTTGTTGTGACACGAATTTAGCTATAATCTATGTTCATTCAACCATTGATAAAATACAGAAATAGTTCCACAGAGCATATTCTTTAGGAAAGTTTCGGCTATCAGAAAAAACTGTGTCCGCATGTCTGAAACG
>CAMWVS010000040.1 GCA_947177775.1 uncultured Prevotella sp. | reverse complement strand
TCCAAAAGTTTTTTGTCTAACTTTTGGGGTGCAGTTCATTACGACACAGCCTCATTTTTACGGTTCATACGGCATTTGGAGTAATATCACAATATGAATCTTAATCTTGTGATGTCATTCCTGATGCCGGATGAGCCATGTTAAGCCCGTATGCGCCGTTTCCCGTATGTTCCCGCGGCCGAAAGGGCTGTATAACGCAAAAGGAGGATGACTACGAAACGTATGTCATCCTCCTTTTACGGTGTTGGACCAACGGGACTCGAACCCATAATGACAGAACCAAAACCTGTAGTGTTACCATTACACCATGGTCCAATACCAATAATCCGCTGCAAAGGTAGTGGTTTTTTGCGCCATTACCAAATTTTGCACCCTCTTTTTCTTTATTTTACCGTTATGAGGTAGTAGTTCTTCTTTCCGCGCTGGACGAGCAGATATTTTCCGTCGATGAGATCGTCGGCTGTTATGGGCTGGTCGAACGCGGCGAGCTTTTCCTTGTTGATTGATACGCCTCCGCCCTGAACGAGCTTGCGCATCTCTCCCTTGCTGGCAAATACGGCGGCGTCCTGCGTGAGCAGTTCCACTGCGGGCTGGCCCAGACGGTCGGCGGCGACGTCAAACTGAGGCACGCCCTCGAATATGTCGAGCAGCGTCTGTTCGTCAAGCTTCTGGAGACTTTCCTTCGTTGACTTTCCGAAGAGGATGTTGCTGGCTTCGATGGCCATGTCGAGAGCCTCCTTCGAGTGGACCATCACCGTCACTTCTTCGGCCAGACGCTTCTGGAGTGTGCGGCGGCCCGGGTCCTGACGGTGCTCTTCCACGAGAGCGTCGATGACTTCGCGGTCAAGACTGGTGAATATCTTGATGTAGCGTTCTGCGTCGTCGTCGCTGACGTTGAGCCAGAACTGATAGAACTTATACGGTGTCGTGCGCTTCGGATCGAGCCAGATGTTGCCGCTCTCGGTCTTTCCGAACTTCTTTCCGTCGGCCTTTGTGATGAGCGGACAGGTGAGTGCGTATGTTTCGATGTCGTTGCCCAGCGTGCGGTGTATGAGTTCCGTTCCTGTGGTCATATTGCCCCACTGGTCGTTTCCGCCGAGCTGGAGCTTACATCCCTTGTGTTCGTAGAGGTAGAGGAAGTCGTATCCCTGAAGCAGCTGGTAGGTGAATTCGGTGAACGACAGGCCGTCGCGTGCCGTACCGTTGAGACGCTGCTGGACGCTCTCCTTGGCCATCATGTAGTTGACGGTGATGTGCTTGCCGACCACGCGGGCAAAGTCGAGGAAGGTGAAGTCCTTCATCCAGTCGTAGTTGTTGACCATTTCGGCTGCATTCGGCTCATTGCTGTCGAAGTCGAGGAACTTGGCTACCTGCTGTTTGATGCACTCCTGGTTGTGATAGAGCGTCTTGTCGTCAAGCAGATTGCGTTCCTGGCTCTTGCCGGAGGGGTCGCCGATCATTCCCGTAGCGCCTCCGACGAGGATTATCGGCTTGTGGCCGCAGCGCTGCAGGTGGCGCAGCATCATGATGCCGCAGAGGTGGCCGATGTGCAGAGAGTCGGCCGTGGGGTCTGTGCCGAGGTATGCCGTGACCATCTCGCGCTGGAGGAGTTCCTCCGTTCCGGGCATTATCTGGGCGAGCATACCGCGCCATTTCAGTTCTTCAACAAAGTTCTTTGTCATTGTGTATGTCTTTTTTTCTTGATTTATACCTTTATCCATTCTCCTTCCTTTCATGTTTCTCCTCCAACGCGGGGCTTTTCTCACGGCACCGGGTCGTATCCGCTTCCGCCCCACGGGTGGCACCTCAGAATCCGCCTCGCCGCCAGCCACAATCCTTTCAGCGGACCGTGGCGTATGATGGCCTGACGGGCATATTCCGAACATGTTGGCGTGAAGCGGCATGCCGGTGGTGTGAACGGCGATATGCACCGCTGATAGAACACTATCGGCAGACAGAGCGTCCACACTGTGTATCGTCTCAGCCATCCTGCCGCAGTACTTGCAGTCGCTGTCTTGCCGGCGGGACTGTTGTCGTTATCCGTCGTTTTCTGCTGTTTCTGCATGGCCCATCGTTGTTTTCGCCGGGTTCGCTTCATGTCTTGCCAGCTTTTCAGCCAGCCTTATCAGCAGGGCCTGCATAGCGGCGTAGACTTCCGCAGTGGTGTATAGTCGGTCGGCTTGCCATATAAACGCCAAAGCCAACGCCCGGCCGGGTGTTGGCGTCAATGCGTCATAAGCAATGGATTTGTTGTTTCTGTAAGCCTCTCGTATCTGCCGCTTGACGCGGTTGCGTTTGACCGCCCGCTTGAAGTGGCGTTTTGATACGCTGACGAGCACCTGTACCGGTGCGTCGTCAGGGCCGCGTTCTATTGTAGTATAGACCGCACGCAGGGGAAACGACGACATGGAACGGCTTTTACCGCCTCCGAAAAGGCGATCCATCAGCCGGCGGCTGACCATGCGTTCACGCTTGTTCAGCGTTGCCGGCATTGTGTGTGCTGTTTCTGCCATCAAGCCTGTGGATGAAATCTCGTTGGTCTTATCTTTTTTAATATCAGCGGGGAGTCAGGGCGTTGCCGTCCGTCATTCCTCGTGCTCCGTGAGATAGTGGAGCATGGCGCTGGTCATCGAAGGATATTTCTCCGACGGGGCTTCGAGGTCGAGTCTGAGCCCGGCGTCTTTGACTGCTTTTGCCGTTGCCGGTCCGAACGTCGCTATGGCGATGTGTTTCTGGTCGAAGTCAGGGAAGTTCTTTATGAGCGACTCTATTCCTGCCGGACTGAAGAAGACGAGCATGTCATAGTCGAATGTCTTTATTTCCTCGGGTGTGAAATCGTTGCTGACCGTGCGATACATCACGCATTCCTTGTGTACGAGTTTCTTGGCGTCGAGCATCTCGGCCACGCTGTCGTTGTGCACGTCGCTCATCGGGACGAGATAGCGCTCTGTCTTGTGCTTGACCATCACGGGAATGAGGTCGACAATCTTGCCGGTATTGCCGAAGAACACTTTACGCTTCCTGTACTGGACATACTTCTGTATGTAGAGCGATATGGTCTCCGTCACACAGAAGTATTTCATATCTTCCGGGATGGTCACTCTCATCTCTTTTGCCAGAGTGAAGAAGTTGTCAATGGCGTGGCGCGAGGTAAAAACCACGGCCGTATAGTCGAGGATGTTTATCTTTTGCTGACGGAACTCCTTAGGCGTAAGTCCTTCTACCTTTATGAAAGGACGGAACACTAAGTCCACTCCAAATCTCGTTGCAATATCGAAGTATGGCGATTTCTCGCTTGTGGGCTTCGGCTGCGAGACCAAAATCTTCTTAATCATCGGTGTCCTAAAAATTTATATTCAAACGGTTGCCTGTTATGACCAGTGCGCCCCAAAAGGCGGCTATAGGTATTATTTCAAGGGCACAAAAGTACAAAATTATTTGTAGAAAACGGCCTGTATGGCGGAAAAAGATGAAATGACACTTATAAAATGTCAGGATTTTAACTAAAATCAATACAACGATAAAGTAGACTACCACATTTTGTATGGGCAAGTCAAAATAAACCTGCAACAATACCACGGGCAGAAGGAGCACTCCTTCGGACGATGTGATGAAGAGCTGGGACTTCATCCATTGCATATTTTTTCTAATGCCGAAGAACACTGTGTTTACTGCCATGTAGAGCAGCGCCTTCGTTATGAAGTAGCCTGCAAACATGGCGAAATATATGGCTATGAGATGGTATTGGGATTCCAGTATGAATGTCTCGCCGACGTAGTGTTGCGTGTAGAAATATTGAAAGATGGAGAACTGCAGGCATGTGTGCAACACGAGGAAGAGCTGGAAACGTACTTCCGAGGATGTTTCCGTTATGGATGACTCGCCGTTGCGCGGAACATAGATGAAATTCTTGAGCTGGCGGGCGATGAAGCGCCGTGAATTTGAAAGCGAGACGGCCACGAGCACCATGCCGGCCAGCAGCAGACCCGTTATCAGATCGTCGCCGCGCACGGTGTAGGGCACCGGGTCGCCGGCCACACCATTGACGTTGCCGGCCATCCTGGCGTAAGCCAGTGTGTCCGTTCTGGCGAACATGTCGTCGGCAAAGCCGAGACCGCCCGTCATCGCCGTCTCTTCATCGGCCTTCTGGCCGGGAAGACGTAACGTGTCGGGCTGGTCGCTATAGTGGATTTCGGCCGGCTGGAACACGGCCTGTATGGCCGAATCCTGTTGTTCCGGTGTTGCGTCGGCGGGCAACATGCTCAGCACATCGGCCGGAGTGAGCCGGTGTGACGGGCGTATGCTGTCCGCCTTGGCGGCATGTCCGGCCGCAGTGTTTGTCTTGATTGTGTCCTGCTGGAGCATATATGGGGCTACAGGCCGAATTCGCGCTTGATGTCGTCCACGCGGTCGAGTTTTTCCCACGTGAAGAGTTCAACGTCTATCGTCTTCGTTTCGTGATAGTGGCTCGTGAACGTTTTCTTCACCACTTCCGGCCGACGGCCCATGTGTCCGTAGGCCGCTGTCTCGCTGTACATCGGCTGGCGCAACTTGAGCGAGCGCTCGATAGCTTTCGGGCGGAGGTCGAAGAGGTTTTCAATCTTGCGTGCAATCTCGCTGTCGGACATGGCGACGCGGCTGCGTCCGTAGGTATTGACGTAGATGTTCATCGGGCGTGCCACGCCGATGGCATAGCTGATCTGGACGAGCATCTCGTCGGCCACGCCTGCGGCCACCATGTTCTTCGCTATGTGGCGTGCGGCGTAGGCTGCAGAGCGGTCAACCTTGCTGGAGTCCTTTCCGCTGAAGGCGCCGCCGCCGTGGGCACCCTTGCCTCCGTAGGTGTCGACGATGATCTTGCGTCCGGTCAGTCCGGTGTCGCCGTGAGGACCGCCGATGACGAACTTGCCCGTAGGATTTACATAATACTTGATGTCGTCGCCGAACAGGCTGAGCACTTTCTCCGAGCTGATCTGCTCCTTGACGCGGGGCATGAGGATGTTGAGCACGTCGTCCTTGATTTTTGCCAGCATGGCCTCGTCCTCGTCGAAGTCGTCGTGCTGTGTGGAGACGACGATGGTATCGATGCGCTCGGGCATACCCTCGTCGCTATACTGTACCGTAACCTGGCTCTTCGAATCAGGACGGAGATAGGTCATCTGTCGGCCTTCCTTGCGGATGTCGGCCAGCGTGCGCATTATGAGATGCGCAAGATCGAGCGACACGGGCATGTAGTTCTCCGTTTCGTTGGTGGCATATCCGAACATCATTCCCTGGTCGCCGGCTCCCTGCTCGTCCTCATCCTCGCGGTCGACACCACGGTTGATGTCACCGCTCTGCTCGTGGATGGCGCTGAGGATTCCGCACGAATTGCCGTCAAACTGATATTCCGCTTTTGTATATCCAATCCGCTTGATAGTGTTTCTGGCTATGGTCTGCAGGTCGATATACACCTCGCTGCGCACTTCGCCCATGATAACGGCCTGTCCCGTGGTCACGAATGACTCGCAGGCCACGCGGGCCTTGTCGTCGTAGGCGAGGAACTGGTCGAGTATGGCGTCGCTGATCTGGTCGGCCACTTTGTCGGGATGGCCCTCAGACACTGATTCTGATGAAAAGAGGTATGACATAATTATAATGTATTTCTTTGTTTGAATTTGCAAAGATACGCCAAACCGCAATAAGAACAAAATAAAATCCGTGGTTTTTTATTATTCAAGAGAGTTAAGAGTTCAGAGCGATGATTGAAGAGGTCTGAACTCTTAACTCTCTCCACTCTTCATCGTGCTATGCGTTTCACGGTGACGCAGGAGCCGTCCGAATATGTCACGCGCTCTATCACCACGCTGCCGCGTGGAGCTGTCGCGATGCGTGTGCCCTCAACGGTGAATCTCTCGCGCTTCACGATCTTGCCGTTGGTGCCGGTCATGGTGCTGATGCCGTCGGTCACCTCCTCGTCCATCGGACTGACAACCCAGCGCAGACGTGTGCGGTCGGCAGGACCGGCAAAGCTCACAGTGCCTTCCGTGCCGGCGTCGTTGGGCGTGCCCACGTTGAGGCATCGGGTGTTGTCGGGTGCCGTCTCCAGATAGAAAGCGATTTTGCCGTTGTCCAGCTTGGCGTAATAAGGATAGACGGTGGCCGGTGCGGCTGACAGCAGATTGGCGATCTGAAGATATGTCTGCGTGGCGGCGTTCTTGAAGTATACGTTGCCTTCCTCGCCGTATGCAATCTCCCATTTCGCCTCGGGCTGCTCGCTCACGGCGTCAATGCTACCGGCGGCGATATCGGCGTCAGACAGTCCGACACGGAATATCAGCGAGTCGGCCGTTCCGTCGGCCGTGGGAATGGCCACGAGATAGCGGCGTTGTGTGGAGGCATCGGCAGTGGTGGCCGACGAGTTTGAGATGGTGCCGTAGCTGTAGATGTTGTGGTAGTAGTCGGTGTCATAGCCGGCAAGGGTCATTATCTGTGACGAGCGGAATGTCTTCAGCGCGGCGTCCACCTCGGCCTTCACCGAATCAATCTGCTCCTGTGTGGCCTCGATGTCCGCGGCCTCGGTGAGGAATTTCTTTGCCGAAGCTACCGTCGTGTTGAGCGCTTCCAGAAACGACGCGGGATAGCATAGCGTCCTGTTGCCAATCTGTGCCGATGAGGCCACGCCCTCGGCTTCTTCCACTGAGCGGCGCAGGGCGCTGAGGAAGAGCTTGACCATTGAGGCGTCCACCTCGCTGAAGGTGTAGATCATGTCGGCGCGGTCAAGCGTACCGTTGCCCCACAGCCAGTCGGAGGTAAAGTCTCTCGGGCGCAGCTGCTGGTCTTTGTTGGACGGGCTGTTTATGCGGTACATGGATATGTCGCCGTCAACACCTGACAGGGCGCACGACCGGTCGCCGATGTAGTTGACGGTGAACGTGGCGGCATCGTCCGTGGCGGCAATCTTGGAAGTTCCGTCAACGTCGCTGTTGGCCGGCGAGAAACATTTTCCGGTGCCGCGGTTGCGCATGGTCACTCCGCCCTCTACGCTTTCTATTTCCCAAAGCAGGGCGGGATTGTCCCATTCGAAAGTCTCGACGGAGCCGAGCAGGCCTTTTGACGTTATCGTGAGATACTTGGCCGAACCGGCCAGTGTCGTGCCAGAATTGTAGGCCTTGGTGGCGTAGCAGATGATGCGGTAGAGTTTGCCCTCGGCCGGAACAAACTCCGTCGTGCCCGGGGCAACGCCTCCGCCGGCACGCATGCCTTCATCATTGACCGTGACCACGGCCGAATAGAGCGACTCGCGGTCTCCCTTGACCACCTTCAGACGGAAATAGTAGACCTTCTTGGGCACCAGGCCGTCAATCGTAGTCTCGACAGCATCGCCCGGAAGTGTTGCCGCCACTTCATATTTCAGACCGTCTTCGCTGCGTTCAACAATCACGGCGTCGGCCGCCTCCACTTCGAGCGTCCACGTCAGATGGCACGAGCTGCCGTCAGTCACGACAGCCTTGACGCCGGTGGGATACATCAGGTAGTCGGCCTTTTTGGCGAGACTGTTGACATAGTCCTCTATATTGCTGTAGCCGTTGCCGTTGCTGTCGGCCATGGCGTCATTGACGTTGGGATCTGTTCCGTTGGCCGTCTCCCACTCGTCGGGCATTCCGTCGCCGTCGGTGTCCGTCAGCGGGGTGCCGCCGGAAACATTGCCGATACCGCCGACATCCTGTTCACTCTCGATGAAGGCGCCTTCGGTGCCGAGTGACGTCAGCTGGGAGATGATGCGGCGGTCGTGGACGTCGCGAACGATTGACGCGCCCACATGGTCAACCACGCTGTAGTAGGCCTCTTCGGCTGTTTCGAGATTCATCGGCGCGTTGCACTTCAGGTTGGGCTGCTGCATTGGCGTCGCACCGTTATAGTCGGTGATGAGCGTTCCGTTGAGCACGCCGTCGTTGTTTCCGTCGGTATAGTTTCCGGTGCTGTAGAGATGGTCGGTCTCGGTCCACTGGTCGAAATACTTGTTTGAGGATCCGCTGCTCGGGCCTGTGATGAAATAGTTGTTCATCACGTCCTGATAGTTGTCGGCCGCCGAGTGTCCGCCGATTATGCCCATGGCGTAGTTATAGCACACGTTGTTGTAATACTGTATGGAGCATTTCATCTTCGGGTTGCGGCTCTTGTTGTTGGCCCAGAGACAGTGGCTCACGGTCCAGTTGCGCGTGCCGTCGGTGATGGCGCCGAAGCGCTGTGGCAGTATGCCCTCACTGATGATGCAGTTCTGCCACGTGACGTTGTTGGCGTTGGCGATGTGGACGTTGTCCCACGGTCCCCACGAGATGGAGCAGTGGTCGAGGATGAGATCGGTGCAGTTGTCGAGCGTGAGCGTACATTTCTTGCTGTTCACGGCCGAACCGCCGCGCATTCGTATGTAGCGGATGATGATATCCGACGCTCCCGAGCAGATCACGCGTCCTCCATAGATTGTTATGCCCTCGCCGGGAGCCGTCTGGCCGGCAATATATGTGTTGCTGCTCACGGTGATGGATGTTCCCGTGATGTCTATCACGCCGCCCACGTCGAATACGACAATGCGGTTGGGTTTGCTCACGGCATCGGCCAGCGAACCGGCTCCCGAGGCGTTGAGGTTGGTGACGTGTACCACCGTACCGCCGCGTCCGCCCTTGGCGTATGCCCCGAAGCCCTCGGCACCGGGGAAGGCCAACTGCTGGGCACCGGCCGTCAGAGTCATGCCGGCTGCCATAAGGCATGTAAGTAATTGTTTTCTCATGTTGATTTTTTTTAGTCAGTATGTATTATGTAGTTACCTATGATTCCATGTCCGTTGGCTAATCTTGTCATTGACCGGGAAGTCTCCTTGAGAGGTCGGGAAAAGGACGATGATGCAAATTTATGACATTTCTGTTAGACAGCCAAACAAATTTGTGAAATTATTTGTCGCTATTTATCGCAATTTGCGATAAATAAGGCGTTAATCAGTTGATAGCCAACGAGTAAACTTTCTGTTGACTCATTAGGCCATCTGGCAAGAGATATGAAGCTATATGGAAAATAAAATTTATGTGCTCCCGACAAAGGTCCTCGTGACTATGTTGGATACAATCTCTTCGGGTATCATTATAGTAGGCAGATATTCCGAAGGATGATTTTATGTAGTGAAATTTGGACAGACAAATTTTTAGGGTCTGCCGGCGTAAAATCGAATATAAACAACAATGGACAAACAAACTCGACTTTGCTTGTCCATTGATTTGTAGATGGTTATATTTTATAGAACGATTTAGTATTCATCCTCGTTGAAGAGGAAGTCTTCCTTGGTCGGATAGTCCGGCCAGATGTCTTCTATACTTTCGTAAACGTCGCCCTCGTCCTCAATTTCCTGAAGGTTCTCAAGAACTTCGAGGGGTGCGCCAGAGCGGGTGGCGTAGTCTATGAGCTCGTCTTTCGTGGCGGGCCATGGTGCGTCTTCCAGTTTGGAAGCAAGTTCGAGTGTCCAATACATAGTCGTTATGTTTTAATCAGTTATCAATGTAGGCGCAAAAGTAATCAAATAATTTTTATTCACAAGGGTTATGCCACATTTTTTCACATTCTCCGGCTATAAAATTGAGTTTTTTAGCTAAAACAAAGAGATAGTCTGACAGTCTGTTCAGGTATGTCTGTATCTCCGGCCCCACTTCGGCTTCGGCAGCGAGGGCGACGACGCGGCGTTCGGCTCTCCGGCAGACGCTCCGGCAGACGTGGGCCTGGGCTGCGGCGGTGGTGCCTCCGGGGAGGATGAAGCCCTGGGCTTCGGGCAGTATGGCGAGCGTGCGGTCGATTTCTTCTTCAAGCTGTTTTGTAGCGTCCTCGGGCAGGCGGGCTGAAGGGTAGAGGGGTGTCTGGGAGAGATCGGTGGCCAGGTGGGTGCCTACGTTGAAGAGTATGGACTGGATCTGCTCTATTGTCCGGCGGTCGTCGCCTGCGGTCATGTGGGCGGCGAGGAGGCCGAGGTGGGAGTTTAGTTCGTCAACGGTGCCGTAGGCTTCTATGCGTGTTCCGGCTTTTCCTATACGGATGCCGCCGACAAGGCTTGTCGTACCTTTGTCGCCGGTTTTGGTGTAGACTTTTGTTATCTTCATATTGCTGATGGATTTTTTTATTGGAGGTTTCTTTATGGGATTTATGGGAGGTGTGGGATTTATGGGAGGTATGGGAAGGATGGGAGGCCGGCGGGCTAAAAACACACGGTATAGTGTTGCGGATAGCGGTCGGGTCGTCGGATTATTATTCCGGCGTAGTGGAGGTCGAAGGTTATGCTGCTCTGTCCGTCCTGCCGTATGCTGCGCCAGAAGGCGCGCGTGTTGTGGTTGCGGTTGATGCCTTCGAGAATGATTATTGAGTTTGGCTTGGCTGCGGCGATGGTTTTCCGGATGACGGCGGTGTTGTCGTCTGACCGGGTTGTTGTGGCGGCTTTGATGGTGATGCGGAGCATGTCGGCCTTGGGGATGTCGGCCTTGTCGTGGGTTATGACGGCGCGTCGGCATCCGGCGTGCATGTAGGCGGCGTATGTGTCGGACGTCGGATGTATGTCGGCGATGACGGCGGGCTGGAGGTGGTTCGCTATGCGGAAGTAGAGACGGCCGAGACGATGGGCGAGGGGCCCGGCGTCCGGCATGGCGCGGCGCAGCGATGCGTAGGCGTAGTAGGGATAGTGTTCGTTGATGACATAGCGGATGAAGCTGTAGTCGGACGGCGACTGGACGCCGAAACCTCTGCAGCGGTGGAATCTGGTCAGCCAGATATATATGCGGCTTGCATGATATGTCATTTTCATAGTCTCTTATTATGTCGGTGGCGCGCTTTCACCTTATGTTATATACATGTATTCTGTTTATTATATGCGCGGCTTGACGGAAAAGGGGCACATCCTTGTGTCTGCACGGGCGTCGGCGGCTGTCGGGCAGCGGCTTCCGGTGGTGCCGATACAAGGGTGTGCCCCTGATGTATGGTTTCTATACTGTGTCACGCATCTTTCTGCTGATGAATGACCGGCCAGTTATCAGAAGTAGTAGGCGGCCGAAACCTGCCATGAGTTCATGCGTGTGCTCTCAGACAACTGCTTGCCGGCGGCGTCAATGAGATTGAACTCGCCGGTCTTGCCGCAGGCGATGTTGTATGTCGCACCGATTTCGAGTTTGCTCATCAGTGTGATGCCAGCGCCGACATTGACGCTGAAGTTTGACTTTTTCAGTGAGAATCCGTTTCCGTCTTCGTCACTGAACACGTTCTTTTCACCGATGTTGTAGCCGAACTGCGGACCTGCTGCCAGATATATGGCAGCCAGACTGCTCATGCCGAACGTATAACGCACGTTGATAGGGATGTTGATACTGCGCAGAGAAATATTCTCTGAGTCGTCTTCTCCCTTCAGCTTAGCGTCGCGCTGGTCGTAGAGAGCGGAAGCGTCGATGCCCAGTCCTACGATGGGCAGGGTGAACTTGACTGTCGGACCGACAAAGAAACCGGTTTTGTTTGACTCGTTCAACACTTCGGAACTGAGGCTCATGTCAGTCACGTTGAGACCTCCTTTGAGACCGAACTTGACCTGTGCCTGAGAGGGGGCGGCCGTAAGCATGGCTACGGCGAACATTAATGCGGTAAAAAACTTCTTCATAAGCATTTTTTCTTTATTGATTTATTTTAATGTGATTGGATGGGTTGCCATCAGTGTCTCTGGCGTCTTACCGAGACGCGCGGGGCGCTGCTTCCGCCTGACGCAGGGCGTGATTTGGGTGCTTTCGCTACCTTTGTCGTGGCGCGGCGGTTGCGTTTTTCTGCCTTTGCGGCGGCTTTCGCTGCTTTCGGGTCGAGGCGCGCGATGCTGTCGAGGGTGTCCTTCTTCTCCTGTGCGCCGAAGATGTTTTTCTCGAACATCTGCAGTTCGGTCTCAATGCGGCGCTGCTCCTTCGTCAGAGCCGAATCGGTCGTGCAATATTGCGCCAGCGTCCGGCCGAGCATGTTGTTCGTCTTATATATCTTGCCTTCATAGCGGTTGAGCGTGAAGAAGTCGTCCAGGGTCATGACGGACGCATTGTTCAGATTGCTCGTCATCACCGTCTGTCGGCTCAGATAAGGCTCCAGGTCGCTGTATCGCACCCAGAACAGGGGATATTTTGCTGTCTCACCGCCGAAGTCGTCCTCTCTCGTCATCACCGGACAGAGGGCTGTCACCTTGCGGTGGAACGAGGAATTGGCCTGGTCGTAGTATGCGCTCTCCTTCAGATAGTAGAGCTTCACCTCGGCCGACGGGATGTCGCTGTTGTCCACGCGCAGCCTGTTGCCCTGCTTTTCATAGAAGATGTGGTAGTTGTCGAGGATGGTCTGCATGTTCACGCGTGCCGAGTCGGTGAACGCCTCGTTGCCGTCCAACCGGTATTCAAAGACCGGAATGTATCCCGCCAGAGCCAGTTTGAAGACGTATGTGAACAGATTGAGCTGTTTTCCGATGGGCTCAACGGGATAGTAAAGGCCCGAATTGGCGTCTGTCGTGAGGTCAACCTCGCGGTAGATGTCCCGCCGCCACACCACGTCGGAGGGCATGTCGATGGCTGTTGGGAACATTATCTGTGCGCGGCGCGTCATCTGCTGTCCCGCCGTCTGTGTGGTTTTCTGCGCGGCGGCGTTACGGCGTGCCTTTGGCTGGGCCATGGCCGTTATGCCGGCGAGCGATATGGTCAATATCAACAAAAGTCTTCTCATATCTCTTATGCTTGTTTTCGTTTGTATTTCACAATCCCGTCGTTTTTATTCCGTGATGTCGTCATTGTTGTCTGACAATCCCATTGCCGTTATTTCACAATCACCTCCATCGTCGCTTTCAGCTTGCGCTGCACTCCGTCAGGTCCGACGGCCGTTATGCCGGTGATGTAGAAGCGGCGGTTGCGGGTGAGCTTGCGGAACGTTTCTTTCTGGCGTGCCGAGAAGCGGTCGCCGTCGCTGACCATCGGAACGGCATTGCCCATGTTGTCGAAGAACACCGTCTCGAAGCTGACTACGCGGAATGCGATGTCCAGTATGCCGTCGTCGATGGCCGCCCCTATGCCGCCGGCTCCCAGCAGTTGCGCCTTGGCGAGTCCGCCTCCCGTATATCGGGTCGGATTGCCGTGCTCGTCAGCCATCTGGATGTATGGTGCGGGGTCGGGGAGCTTGCGTACGCGGAACGTATATTGGCCCATCTGTTGCGTCCGTCCCGTGTTTGTCGAGGTCACGGTGATGGTCACGTCCTTGCCCACGGCGGCCGGACGGGCTATGTAGCGGCCCGGTCCGACGGGCTGGAGCGCGCCTCCGGTCATGACGGCCTGTATCTTGTTGAGCGGCACACCGGGCACGCTGACGCTTATCGGGTTGCTGTAGCCGGCGTAGAGGACGTTCATCAGATCGGCCGAAACGGTCGCACTGGGGTCCACCACTGTATATTTCTGGCTGAAGTCGCGACGTATGCGCTCGCCTCCGCCGTTGACCATCTCTATGTGGCCGGCCAGCGTGAAGTCGCCGGTCGTGCCGCAGACGGTCTCGTAAAGCCCGTTGTTGAGGTTCACCTTGCGCTCACCTATATATATATCGGGCACTTGTGTCGTGTCGACGGCGGCCATGACGATGTGGGCGGAGAACTTGTCACCACGCACGATGGTCTGCGAACTGGGTATGACGAAAGCGTTGAGGGCATTGACGCGGATATCCTTGACGTCGATGTTTGCCACCAGCGTGTGGAGCACCTCTCCCTCGGCGTAGCGGATGTCGCTCTGGAGCTTCGACAGCAGCGTCACGGCTGCGGCCACGGGCATGCCCTCGAACATGTATTCCTGCCAGTTTTTGCCCATTGCCACGGCGTTGCGCGGTATGGCGGTGGATAGGTTGTCGGCGATGATAGCCCTGCGGGTGCTGTCCGGAACCATTGTCAGGATGTGCTCGCGGAAGGAGTTTATGGCCTTATAGAGGGCCTCGCCGCGTCCCCGTCCGGGTGCGAGCATTACCTGAGTGGCAGCCTCAAGGTCCTCCTTGTTGACGATGTTTGTCACGTCGGCCTTCTTGCCGTCGGCCTCGCGGACGATGGCAAGCTTCAGCTCACCGGCGAAATTGTAGAGCGAGTCGCTCATCCGTTTGACCTCCTGCGCCTTGTCGAACCACGCTTTGACCTTTGCGGGATTGGCCTTCATCTGTGCCTCGAAGTCGTCGTATATCACCCGGTTCTCTTTTGTTGAGCTGGCTGTGGTGCGGTTGAGGCTTTCCTCCACGATGGAGAAGCCGTTGAGCACCTCCGTGGAGACGTTCAGCGCGAGCATGGCCATGAGGACGACATACATCAGGTTGATCATCTTCTGGCGCGGGGCTACCGGTCGTTTCTTTATTGCCATAGTTGTTTTCTGTTATGGGGCAATCCTAATTTTTTTTTAAAGGTCTTTAAAGTCTTTAGGGTCTTTAAGGTCCTTAGGGTCCTTAGGGTCTTTAAAGTCTTTAGGGTCCTTAGGGTCCTTAAAGTTTTTAGGGTCCTTAAAGTTTTTAGGGTCTTTAAGGTCTTTAAAGTCTTTAAGGTCCTTAGGGTCCTGAAGGTTTTAAAATTATGTTGTCAGCTCTGCACTTTGTTCATGTTGACCGTCATGGCCTCAATCATACGGGCGTAGATGCGGTTCAGTTCCGCTATCTGTTCGGCCATGCGGCGCGACTGCTCGTTGATTTGGTCGATGGTGCCGATCTGGGCGCTGGCGCCTTTGAGCTGCATCTCGTAGACCTTGCAGATGCCGGTCAGCGTGCGGTTGAGGTTCTCCATCTCTTCGGAGTCGCGTGTGAGCCGCTGGCTTTGCTCGGCAACCTTGGAGAGCATCTCGGTCAGGCGGTTGAGCTCGTCCACATAGTTGGATGTGGCCTCTTCCATTTCCGGTGAAACCTGCTGCTGGCCCTGAATCCATCCGGGCACGGCGCTTCCGCCGGCGTTCGTTCCGCCCGCAGCTGCCGTGGCGGCGCCTGAACCTGCTGTTGCCACAACACCGTCTGCCGAGGGAATGGCACCGTTGGCTGAGGGAATGACACCGTCTGCCGAGGGAATGGCACCGGAGGAGGGTTGGCCTCCACCTATTATGATTGTTCCGCCCGAAACACCGCCGCTGATGACCGGCTGGCTGCCGGCCATGACGCCGTCGGCTCCGCTTTCGGCTTCTTCATCGTTCTTCTCATCCTCCAGATGGGTGGGCAGGTCTTTGCCGATGGCCGTCTTGTCGAAAGGCCGGTCGAAGGCTGATATGAAGAACACGATGACCTCCGTGCCCATTCCGAGGTAGAGCATGATGTTGGCTCCGGGGAGGTGGGTCAGCTTGAACAGAGTTCCGAGGATTACGATTGATGCTCCCCAGCTGTAGGCGTAGTTGAGGAACGTCTGGCCCGGCACGCTGTCGAGCCACTTCTGCAGCTGATATACTATGTTGAACTTACTGTAGACTGTCATGGCTTATTTCTTCTTCGATTTTGTTTTCTTTGACTTCTCGCTTGTGGTGTTGGCCAGACTGCGGACGCAGCGGAATCCTATGTAGGACCGCGGCTGGTTCTGATATTCGGCCGAGCGCCATGCCGAGCGTATGTAGGACTCGGGGTCTTTCCACGAGCCTCCGCGCACGCTCTTGCGCTTCAGTCGGTAGGGGTCTTCCTTGGCGGCGTTGTAGCGCAGCTGCGGGTTGATGTCGTTCATGGCCTCTACGCCGGCCTCGGTGTAGATGGTGCTGGTCCATTCGGCCACGTTTCCGGCCATGTCATAGAGACCGTTTGAGTTTGCCGAATAGATTCCGACCTTGCTGGTTATGAGGTTGCCGTCCTTGGTGTAGTTTCCGCGGTCGGGTTTGAAGTTGGCGAAGAAGCATCCGCTCTCGCTGGCCGTCTGTGCCTGTTCCCATGGGAATTCGTTCTGGTTCTTTCCGCGTGCGGCATATTCCCATTCGGCCTCCGTCGGCAGACGGTAGCGCTGGACATATCGTGCGGCGGCGCCGAGGCCTTTGAGGAGATATTCCGTGCGCCAGGCGCAAAAGGCGTTGGCCTGTTCCCAGGTGACGCCGACCACGGGATAGTCGTTGTAGGCCGGGTTGCTGAAATAGAGGCGCATGTAGGTCTCGTTGTCGGCGTTGGGGAAGTCGTTGACCCAGCACGTTGTGTCGGGAAAGATGTTGACGATGTAGGTGTTGAGGAAGTCCCACGGACCGCTCAGCTGGCGGTTGATGGTCTCGCTGACAATGCGTCCCTCGTCGTCGATATAGGCCGTATCTTTTGAGATCCACACTTCTTCGGCGGGATTGACGGCTATGTCGGTGTTGAGATTGCGCTCCTGGGGGTTGAGGCGGAAGCGGCGCATGGCGGCTGTGGTGTAGTCGTAGACCTCGTAGCGGTAGTTCATCTGTGAGGCGTCGAGCATCTTCTCTCCCGTGACGGGGTTGACGGTGTAGACGCTCTCTATGGCTCTCTGCTCGTCTTCATTGGGTTTGCGCGGCAGCGGTTTTTTCCAGTTGAGGTGGGGCTTGACGGGGTCTCCGTTCTTGTCTTCCTCTATCTTGTAGGTCTCGTCGCCGCCGTAGGCCGGGTCGGCGAGGCGTTCACGTATGATCGAGTCGCGCACGTAGTTGACAAACTGGCGGTACTGTGAGTTCGTTATTTCCGTTTCGTCCATCCAGAATCCTTCCACCGATATGTCCTTCACCGGCGTCTGCTTGCCCCAGAGGCTGTCCTGCTGTTCTATGCCCATCCGCAGGTGGCCGCGTTTGATGAGGGTCATGCCGTATGGCGTGGGTTCTGTGAAGGCCCTGCCGCCTGCTCCCGTGACTTCGCCACCCGACGCCGAAGTGGACTGGCCGCCGAAGCAGCCCGTCAGCGCAATCAGGCCTATGAGGCAGAGAGCTATGCTACATCTGTTCTTACACATATAATTATATATATAGGATTTATGTCGGGAGCTGTAGGACGTGCGCCGTGGCGGCATCCTTCTCCGCTGTTGTTTTTTTAATACGGTTTGTTTATAGTATTCTCACACTTTTATGTCTGTTCCGTCCCTTCTTCTGTAGGTCGATGTCCGTCTGGTAGCCGATGAAGATTTCGTGGCTGCCGTTGCCGATGCTGATGGCCGAGGTGTAGATTTCGTAGCTGTAGCCGAGGCTGACGCCATGGAAATTGCCGCCGAGGAGCACTGTCACGGAGTTTGTGGGGCTGTAGGACAGGCCGGCATACATTACACGTTTCTCGTATGAATACCTGACCCGTGCGGTCACATCGACCCGCCATGCCGTGGCGTCCGTGCGTGCGAGCACACTGGGATGTATTGATAAGAACGGGCTTCTGAGCCGAATATTGTATCCCCCCGTCAAATAATATGTCGGGTCAATCTTCAGCGCCTGCCTCTCTCCGAGCTCCACTTCGGGGGCGTTCAGGTGGAGGGCTGACGCTCCCACATACCACTGTCCGCGGGTGTAGTAGAGTCCGGCGCCGAGGTCAACGCCTGTTCCGCTGGCTTCCGACGTCGGGAAAGCCGGGTCGTTCGGGATTTCCGTGTCCACCTTGGTTCCGTCGAACGATTCGCTGAGCAGTCCGATGTTGACGCCTGCGGCTATGCGTCCGCCGAAGAGCTTCGTGCGGAAAGCGTATTGCAGGGCGAAGGTCTTGTGGGAGAAAAGTCCCAGTTCGTCGTTCATGAACCGTGCTCCCACACCGTGGTAGGACCGTAGGAAATAGAATGGCAAGTCGCCTGCGGCATACATCGTCCGCGGGTTGTTCTCGAATCCGGTCAGGGTCATGTTGTATGCGCCGACGGCGTTGATTTTGTTCTCTTTGCCGACGGCCGCCGGATTGAACGACGGCTCCATCGCCCAATAGTGGGCGAACGAGGGGTCATATTGCGCCATGGTCTCTGTTGAGGTCATGAGCATCACTGTCAATATCGCGAAACAATGCTTAAGCACGTTATTAATAACGCGCGCAACGCGGGATTATTGTGCGGAGAGGGAGAAAATAATGAAAAACATGAAACAAGACTCTCTGTCCCCGGGACGGAAGTTTTCTGTGTCACAATAATATCATGGAATTTAACACTTGAAAATTTCAATTCTGGAGAGCTTCTCTGCCGGAATCTTGACATTCCATCACCGTTGTCATCACGTTTTCGGGCAATTCCCAACCAACGGGGCCCTCCCGACTCTGCAGCGGGGCCACCGTTGCGTTCCAACGGAGCCATTGTTGCTCTGCAACGGTAGCCCCGTTGCAGAGCCGGGAGGCCCTTACGGCAAAATAAAATCGGACAAAAAGTTGCACACTTCCGCTGATTCTGTTGTAACGTACTGATAGTCAGAAAACAAAAGATGCACGCGCAAAACTCGCGAATTTGCGGCCAAAAGATTTTCATTTCTGAATTCTTCAAGGATTTTGAGGCATTTGTCGGAATAATTCCGAGTTTTTAACACTTGATTACTTCCGGCGTGAAGGCGCATTGAGGCAAAGAATCCGCGCAGCCGTCGGGACGGGAGAACCGCAATATCGGCAATGTTCCGGTTTCCCCTCACTACCTTTCTGGCGTCATTCCCGCCGGTGGAAAAACCGTGGCTGTCTGCTCGTCTGTCTGTCCCCGGCATGCCGGCCGTTCGCCGGAAGAATGCGGAACGATGATTTTAACCCGTCTTTTTTGTTATATACTGTGAAAAGTTGGACGGCGTACAGCATGTTATTCGATAAAAAAACGTATCTTTGCAAAAGACTATATAAAAACAATTACTGAAATATAAGCTTATGAAGACAAATTATGAAATTCGCTATGCCTCCCACCCGGAGGACGCCAAGAGTTATGATACAACCCGTATACGCCGCGACTTCCTCATTGAGAAAGTCTTTGCCGCAGACGAGGTGAACATGGTCTACTCCATGTACGACCGTATGGTTGTCGGTGGTGCCATGCCCGTGGCAGAGGAACTGAAACTTGAGGCAATCGACCCGCTGAAGGCTCCGTATTTCACGACACGCCGCGAAATCGGTATCTTCAACGTTGGCGGCGAAGGCACGGTGAAGGTCGGCGACGAGGTCTTTGAACTCGGATTCAAGGAGGCTCTCTACATCGGCCGCGGCGACCGCGACGTCATCTTCTCGTCAAAGGACGGCGGAAAGCCCGCTAAGTTCTATTTCAACAGCGTCACGGCCCACACTGCATATCCCTGCAAGAAAGTGACCAAGGCCGACGCCGTGGTTGCCCACATGGGTGCGCTGGAGACCAGCAACGAGCGCGACATCAACAAGATGCTCGTCAGTCAGGTGGTGCCCACATGCCAGCTGCAGATGGGTATGACGGAACTGGCTCCCGGAAGCGTATGGAACACGATGCCGGCGCATGTTCACAGCCGCCGTATGGAGGCTTACTTCTACTTTGAAGTGCCGGAGGATCAGGCCGTGTGCCACTTCATGGGCGAAATCGACGAGACACGCCATCTCTGGATGAAGGGCGACCAGGCCGTTCTCTCACCCGAATGGAGCATCCACTCTGCCGCCGCAACCCACAACTATACCTTCATCTGGGGTATGGGAGGCGAAAACCTCGACTACGGCGATCAGGACTTCTCGCTCATCACGGACCTGAAATAATGCCGGATGGCAGCCGTCGCGCCTTTCGGGCTGAAGACTGCCGTCACGGATATCCATCATGCCCTCCGCATCACGTAGACAGCGGAACGGGCGGTCCGGGAACAGAAATATCTCAAAGCAAACAACAATTTAACATATAACATTCAAAATGAACAATCCATTTTCACTTGAAGGAAAGAACGCCTGGATTACAGGTGCTTCCTATGGCATCGGATTCAACATCGCCAAGGCGTTTGTTGCCGCCGGCATCAAGAACATCATCTTCAACGACATCAGCGAAGCAGCCCTTGAGCGCGGACTGGCCAATTACAAGGAGGCCGGCATAGAGAACGTTCACGGCTATGTGTGCGACGTTACGAAGGAAGACGACGTGAAGGCTCTCGTTGAGAAAATCCACGCCGAGGTAGGTCAGATTGACATCCTCGTCAACAACGCCGGCATCATCAAGCGCATCCCCATGCACGAGATGAAGCGCTCAGAGTTCCAGCAGGTCATCGACGTTGACCTCGTTGCACCGTTCATCGTCGCTTCGGCCGTTCTGCCCGAAATGATGGAGCGCCGCGAGGGTAAGATTATCAACATCTGCTCAATGATGTCGGAGCTGGGCCGCGAGACCGTATCGGCCTACGCCGCAGCAAAGGGTGGTCTGAAGATGCTCACACGCAACATCTGCTCGGAATACGGAGAGTATAACATCCAGTGCAACGGTATCGGCCCGGGCTATATCGCCACTCCCCAGACCGCTCCGCTCCGCGAGAAGCAGCCTGACGGCAGCCGCCATCCGTTCGACTCGTTCATCTGCGCCAAGACTCCGGCCGGCCGCTGGCTCGACCCCGAGGAGCTTGGCGGACCCGCCGTGTTCCTCGCCTCAAAGGCTTCGGACGCCGTCAACGGTCACGTTCTCTATGTCGATGGCGGTATCCTCGCCTATATCGGCAAGCAGCCCTGATCGTAATTAAGAATTGATGATTAATAAAAAGATTGGAGTGAGACCTCTGGACCTCGCTCCAATCTTTTTTTGTGTCATGATGTGGTTGTTTTCTTTTTATTACAGCAATGTTTTGAATTATTTTTCGTATTTTTGCCGATACTCTGCGGGCGATAAAGCGCGTGTGGAGAAACTGTTATGAACAGGGACGTACTGGAATTTGTCACTTTCTGTATCGGGGCCGTGGCCGGCCGTCATGGCCTCTCGCGCAACGATGTCTACAGCCGGCTGAAAACTTCCGGCATACTCTACGGCTATATAATACCGAGCTACGATGTGCTTCACACGTTCAGTTCCGGATATATCGTGGACGATATCACGGACTTTATGAGGAAGAAAGGAGTGTTGGAGGCATGAAGGTCTATCATGCCTCAAACATGCGTGTGGAATGTCCGGATATATTCCATTCGCGTCGGGAGCTTGACTTCGGCCGTGGCTTCTACTTAACGACAATACGGCTGCAGGCTGAGAAATACGCTTGGCGTTTCATGCGCCGTGGTGAACAGGCGTGGCTGAATGTATATGAACTGGATGATGACCTTGCCGGATGGGCCGTCAGACGTTTCAACAGCTACGATGAGGAATGGCTCGACTTTGTCATCAAGTGTCGCAAAGGTGTGGCCGAAGATGGAGATTATGACATGGTTGTTGGCGGAATAGCCGATGACAAAGTCTTTGAAACCGTCGATTTGTTTTTTGCCGGACTGTTGCCAAGGGAAGAAGCTCTCCGGCGTCTCGCTTTTGAAAAGCCCAATATTCAGTATTGTATCTGCAGTGATGCCATGCTGAAAGAATGTCTGACGTTTATAGAAGCCATAAGATTATGAAGACTGAGGATAGCGGAAAGCGGATTGTGCTGGATATGAAGATAGCACGCATCATCGATATCTACAGCAAGGAACATGGCGTCCCGTTGGAAGAAGCAGCCGATGATTACTACAAATCGATCACGGCCGAACTCATCGAGGATGGTGTTGCCGACCTCCATTGCCGTAGTGACAGATATCTTGCCGACGAACTGTGGATAGAGATGCAGGAGAAGAGGTGAAGATGTCAAACTCGGAAGCCGTCCCGTCGCTTTCATTATAACATCCAACGGCTACCTTAAAAACGTATTATTGGTAATAATCCCCGAAATCTGTATAATGGCAGTTCCGGGGATTTGTTGTTATTTTGCAACGTGTCCGGTTTGATGTCGGAAGACTGCTGGTTGTCAGGGAGTTGCCTCGCTGCGCGATGGTGGCGATGGCGGGTGTGCTGCTTGAGGGACGTGAGTTTGAGACGCTCAATCGTTCATCAAGCCGCTGGTTGACGAGACGAAGGCCACCATCGTGGAATGTAACACGGCCTACGGCGGCAACCGCTCGACCACTGAGGCCCATCGCCGTGCCGCTACAGAAGCGCATCAACGACCTGCACGGCACATGGACGGTGGAATATGGTGAGCAGATAGGGCTGGGAACACAGGCCTACAACCTCATCGATCTTGACAATCAGGCTTCCGTCGACAGGAATATCAGCGACAAAGGTACACCGGTATATAATGTATATACCGTCGAAGGGAAGCGCGTGCTTTCAATGGCAACGGCCATCGACTCGCTCACGGCCGGGGTATATATTGTCAACGGTCAGAAGCAGGTTGTGAAATAAAGACCCCATCCCATAGTCATGGCATTCATGGAGATTGTAATATAGGTAACAGGATAACTTTAAAACAATGCGTTCGGGCTTTGTTCAAAAGCCGGTCCGACACAACAGGCTGAACAGGAAAAGGACTGAAAAGCAGGAGCGGAAAATCCATTGCACGGGATTTTCCGCTCTCTTTTTGTCCATCTGTCGCCGCATCTGTTTTTCCAGCAACAAAAAAAGTGGGGCTCCGCACTGTGGCGGGACCTCACTCTGGTTCTTCTCCGTTGGGTTTGGAAGAGAGTTTTTCTGCTTATCTTAGTTGATTGCGTCTGCCAGTTCTGCACCGGCTTTGAATTTGGCAACTTTCTTGGCAGCAATCTGTATCTTCTCCTTTGTAGCCGGATTGATACCCTCGCGGGCCGGACGCTCGCTGACGCTGAATGTACCGAAGCCAACCAGAGCAACCTTGTCACCGGCAATGAGAGCCTCTTTCAGGGCGGCTACCGTAGCATCGAGAGCCTTCTTGGCGTCGGTCTTGGCCAGACCTGAACCGGCTGCAATCTTCTCGATTAATTCTGTCTTGTTCATAATCTTGTTTTTTGTTTTATATTAATATTGAAATACTATTTGTCCCAATCTTCTCGCAAATATAGGGCAAACAAACCAAAAAACAAACAAAAACATAAAAAAAGTGATATTTTTATGGAAAAATAGTCTGTACAGGGACTCTTTTATGCCTTTTGAAGGATATTTTTCGTAATTTTGCGGCCGAAAACAAGCATATATTCACGAAGTTTAAAAGACGTATACCCATTATGTTCAACAACATACCGACAGTGACCAGAAACCTGTTGCTCATCAACGTTATCGCATATCTTGCCACGTTGGTGATACAGGGACTTTCTTCCCTGGGCGGCCTCCACTTTTTTCTGGCCGGAGACTTTCATCTCTATCAGTTCGTTACCTACATGTTCCTGCATGCCGGCTTCACCCACATATTGTTCAATATGTTTGCCCTTTGGATGTTCGGGCGCGTGATTGAGAGCGTGTGGGGATCGCAGCGTTTCCTGTTCTACTATCTGTCGTGCGGCATTGGTGCCGGTCTGATGCAGGAAGCGGCCCAGCTGGTTCAGTTCTATACTGTTGTCAACGGTATAGACGCATCGGTAGGGATGCTTGATCTGTTCAGTATGCCGGAGGCAGTCTCCATGCAGTTGAACGGCTGGCCCCCGACGGTCGGGGCCTCCGGAGCAGTTTATGCCATACTGCTGGCTTTCGGAATGACGTTTCCCGAAGAGCGCATATTCATATTTCCTCTGCCCGTTCCGATAAAGGCAAAGTGGTTTGTGACGTTCTATGTTCTGATAGAACTGTTCTACACGCTCAGCTCTCCGGGTGACGGCGTTGCCCACACGGCCCATCTCGGCGGCATGCTGTTCGGCTTCCTGATGATACGCTATTGGCGCAGTCAGTCAGGCTTCTACGGCGGCAATGGCTGTTCCGGCGGTAGCTCAATGTTTGATTCGATACGCCGCAGGTTCGGGCGTGACATGTCCTGCGGTTCCGGACATAACAGCAATATGCACGTTGAACGGGGCGGCTCGCGCGAGTCCGATTGGGAATACAATGCCCGCAAGAAAGCCAATCAGGACGAAGTGGACCGTATTCTGGATAAGATACGAAAGAGCGGATATGACAGTCTGACGAAAGAAGAGAAGAAACAGCTCTTTGACAGTAGCAACAATGATTAGGCGTCATGATCAGCACGCTCAAGACGATAACCGTCAAGATGGTGGCCGGAGCCAATGTCGCTACGGTCGTGATAATGCTTCTGGTGGGCTTTGCTGACTATGTCAATCCGGTGGACCATCCCGTTCTGTCGTGTCTCGGAATGACGTTTCCCGTCTTTCTGGCCATCAACATGCTCTTCCTTTTCTTTTGGCTTATGTTCAGGAAGCGCATGGCGGTGATTCCGGTCGTCGGTTACGCGCTCGCATACGTGCCCATACGTATCTATATGCCTGTCAATCTGCCGGAAGACATGCCCGACGGTGTGATAAAAGTCCTTTCTTATAATGTTCAGGGGTATCACGGAAAGCCGCGCTATGATGGCTCTTCCGACATGATTGTCGACTATATCCGCAGCAGCGAAGCCGACATAGTGTGTCTTCAGGAAGACCTTCCGCCGAAAGGCGGCGTGCGTTCGGCGATGGACAGCATATTCGCCCATACGGACACTTTACACGTCGGAACGAATAATATTAACGCCATCGGCATCTACACCCGTTTCCCCATCATCCGCAAAGAGCGCATCAGCTATGATTCCAAGGGCAACGGCAGCGTGGCCTTTTTCCTAAACGTTGACGGCGATACGGTTATCGTCATCAATAACCATCTTGAGGCAACCCATCTCTCGCTGGACGACCGCCGCATGTACAAGGACATGCTGAAGGGTGAGGTCGAGGGAGATACGGTGCGCGCGGAGTCGAAAAGACTCATCCACAAACTTGGCGAATCGGCCGCCATCAGGGCGCCGCAGGCCGATTCCGTGCATAAGTACGTTGAAGACCACGCCGGCTATCCCGTCATAGTGTGTGGAGACTTCAATGACAATCCCATTTCGTATGTCCGGCGGACCGTTGCCTGTGGGCTTACGGACTGCTATGTGGCCACCGGCCGTGGCATCGGCGTATCGTATAATCAGAAGGGCTTCTTTGTCAGAATAGACAATATAATGTGCTCCGGGGATTTTAAACCATATAACTGTAAGGTAGACAACAAAATAGATGCGTCGGACCATTATCCCATATATTGTTGGCTCAAAAAGCAGGATAAACCTTAAAAAAATGAATGAAAAACGGCAATAAATTTTCCACAGTGTAAAAAAATAGCTATATTTGCAAGCTAAATTGCCTAATATAGGAAATAATAATTAAAATAACATAATAATAAAATGCAAAACAAAGGAATTGTAAAGTTTATCGCAGCCGCACTCATGCTGGTGTGTATCTTCTACCTTTCTTTCTCTTTTGTAACCCGCCATTATGAAAGCAAGGCGGCGGCAATGGGCGAAAAGGCAGGTCAGGAGTATCTCGACTCCATCATGAACGAGAAGGTGTGGTTCTTCAACATCTATTCGTTCAAGCAGTGTCGCGAGATGGAAATCGGTCTCGGACTGGACTTGAAGGGCGGTATGAACGTCATTCTTGAGGTTTCCGTGCCTGACGTAGTGGCCGTGCTGGCTGATCACAAGACTGACTATGCTTTCGTGAAGTCAATGCAGGAAGCCAAGAAGGACGAAGAGACAAGTCAGGATGACTTCATCTCGCTCTTCATCAAGCGCTACAAGCAGAATGCTCCCGGACACCGCCTGGCTGAAATTTTTGCCACACAGCAGATGAAGGGCAAAGTCAGCACGCAGAGCAGCGACGCCGAAGTGGAGAAAGCACTGCGTGAAGAGGTTCAGTCGGCTGTTGACAACTCATTCAATGTAGTCCGCAACCGTATTGATAAGTTCGGCGTAGTCCAGCCTAACATCCAGAAGCTGGAGGGACAGTCCGGCCGTATCATGGTCGAGATGCCGGGCATCAAGGAGCCGGAGCGTGTCCGCAAGCTCCTTCAGGGAAGTGCCAATCTGGAATTCTGGGAGACATTCAATTCTCAGGAAATAGTCCCGCTGCTCTCTCAGCTCAATCAGAAATATGCCGCTCTCGGCGGTGACGTTGAGGCCGAGGCTGCCGAAGAAGTGGCCGATACAACAGCCGCTGCTAACGCTGCCGATACTACAGCTGTTGACACAGCCGCTGCGAAGAGCGGTCTCGGCGCCGTTCTGGGTGCCAAGAAGGACGCCAAAGCCGACGACAGCAAGCAGATAGAGCTGCTGAAGAAGCAGAACCCGCTGTTCACCGTGTTCCAGCCCGTTCAGGGACAGGGTCTCAGCGTTGTCGGATATGCCATGGCGCGTGATACAGCCGAGGTCAACAAGATTATATATTCTGACATTGCCGCTCAGGTGCTGCCTTCCGACCTGAAACTCCTTTGGGGAGCAAAGCCCGCCGAGTTCGACTCAAAGGGCCAGATATATGAGCTTTATGCCATCAAGGTGACTGAGCCTTCGGGCCGTGCTCCGCTGGAGGGTGACGTGATTGTCAATGCCAAGGACGGATTCGATCAGATGGGTTCACCCTGTGTGACTATGGAAATGAACTCAGACGGCGCCCGCCGCTGGGCTCAGCTCACAAAGATGAACATCGGCAAGGCCGTGGCCATCGTGCTCGACAACACTGTTTACAGCGCACCGCGCGTCAATTCCGAGATTTCCGGAGGAAGTTCACAGATCACCGGTAATTTCACCATTGAGGACACAAAGGACCTTGCCAACACGCTCAACTCCGGTAAGATGCCTGCTCCGACACGCATTGTTCAGGAAGAGGTGGTCGGTCCGTCACTCGGTGCACAGTCAATCCAGCAGGGATTCATCTCGTTCGTTGCAGCTTTTGTACTGCTGATGATCTACATGGTTGTGCTCTACAACGTCATCCCCGGTATGTTGGCCAATGTCGCTCTGCTCTTCAACCTTTTCTTCACGCTCGGAATCCTGACGTCGTTCCAGGCCGCGCTGACCATGCCGGGTATTGCCGGTATCGTCCTTGCGCTCGGTATGGCTGTTGACGCCAACGTGCTCATCTATGAGCGTACCAAGGAAGAGCTTCGTGCCGGTCTCAATGTCCGTGAGGCTATGAAGAAGGGATATGCCAATGCTTTCTCGGCCATTTTCGACTCTAACCTGACTTCAATCATAACAGGTATCATCCTCTATGTTTTCGGAACCGGTCCTATCCGTGGTTTCGCCACCACTCTTATCATCGGTATCTGCTGCTCGTTCTTCACCGCAGTCTACATGACCCGCCTTGTGTTCGACCATCAGATGAGCCGCGACAAGTGGCAGCACCTCACGTTCTCTACCGGTTTGTCAAAGAAGCTGTTCCGCGACACCAGCATCAACTTCATGGGTCTGTCCAAGAGGTCGTTCACAATCTGGGGCGTTGCCGCTGTCATCTTCGTGGCTTGCCTCGCTGTCCGCGGACTGAGCCAGAGCATCGACTTCACCGGTGGCCGCAACTATGTTGTCAAGCTGGAGAGCAATGTTGAGCCGGAGCAGGTTCGCGAGGCTCTGCAGGGCGCGTTTGGTGAAGCCAACGTCAGTGTCATCGCCACACAGAGCGTCATGGACGGTCAGTGCATCCGTATCTCTACGAACTATAAGATTGAGTCCAACAATCCTACTGTAGACGACGAGGCAGAGAACATCCTCTTCCAGGCTCTCTCTAAGGCAGGACTGGTAACGCAGAAGAGCGTCGAGGCGTTCAAGAATCCTGACGTCCGTGCCGGTGGTTCAATCATCAGCAGTGCCAAGGTTGGTCCGTCAGTGGCTAAGGATATCACTTACGGTGCCATTGTCAGCGTCATTTTCGCCCTTGTCGCCATCTTCCTCTACATCCTCATCCGTTTCCACAACGTGGCCTATTCGGTCGGCTCAGTCGTAGCTCTTGCTCTTGACACGCTCATCGTTATCGGTTTCTACTCTCTGTTGTGGGGAATCGTGCCATGGTCATTGGAGATTGACCAGACGTTCATCGGTGCCATCCTGACCGTTATCGGTTACTCTATCAACGACAAGGTGGTTGTATTCGACCGTGTCCGTGAGAACTTCCAGCTCTTCGGCAAGCGCGATCGTCAGGTTCTGTTCAACGACTCGCTCAATCAGACTCTGGCCCGTACTATCAACACCTCGTTCTCAACATTGCTCGTCTTGCTGTGTATCTTCATCTTCGGTGGTGACAGTATCCGCAGTTTCTCGTTCGCGATGATACTCGGTGTTGTGTTCGGTACGTTGTCTTCAATCTTCATTGCTGCTCCGATTGCTTATCTCGTTATGGGCAAGCGCGCTGCCAAGGAAGTGAAAGCAGAAGCCTAAGGCACGCCAGGCTATATATAATATAAGGTATATAGAC
>CAMWVS010000039.1 GCA_947177775.1 uncultured Prevotella sp. | reverse complement strand
ATTTGTGAGACTACCAAATTTTTAATGGATATTTCTTATCCCGAACTGAGGTATAGATGCAATACAAGTCAAAACCATAGGTCATAGACAGCTTTTCCATATAGCACGCGATTCACTACTATATGAGAAATTTATTTTCTCACGTTAGAAAATTATTTTTCGACGTGAGATTTTTATTTTTCGACGCGAGATTTTTTTCTATTCTATATGACAGAATATTCTCTGCTATATGACACGGATTTCTTTTCCATAGGCACGCCGTTCTGTTATATATACCACGGCCAGACATATAGGCAGGAAAGAAGGTGATGGTCGCTGCCGGAGGATTCTATGGCGTATCGCCAAAAACCGTTCATACCGGCAAACTGACAGAAACAATAATCTCCGGAACATGACTGGACGTTCCGGAGATTATTGTTTGTATATGAGCTATTCTCTATATACCATGTGTTGTTCAGAAGAACACCGTGTGGTTTAGAAGAACAGATAGCGGTTGTCAACTACGTTTGACTTGATATAGAGTTCGTTCATGAAGTAGTTTGAAACTGCTCCCATTGCCTGCTGTCTCAGCTGAGCCTCGATGGCCTTGTCGTCGAACTTCTCGCCCTGACGCTTTGCCTTCTTGGTCACCTGGAACATGTATGCGCCGGCATTACCCTTTATCACTCTCGGGCAGAACTGACCCTGCTTTGTGGCTGCAACCGCGCCGCTCAAGGCCGGCTCGCTCGCACGTGTGGCAGAAACATATACAGGTGCGCTGAAAGTAATCTGAGGAACTCCGCTGATTTCTGCACCCTTAGCCTTTGCAGCAGCAATGTTGCTGGCACCGGCGAGCTTGTCTTTGAGCATGTCGAACTTCTTGTCACGGATAACGTCTGACTTAAGAATGTCCTTCACATCCTCCACGTCGCGATAGCCTACGGGATGAACCTTCGTCATGGCGAGAACAAGGAGGTGGTCGTTGTTGCCGCACTCATAGAGGGGAGATATTTCACCGGCCTTTGCCTCGAAAATCCACTTCATGGCGTCACGTGTTCCACGCACGTTGGCAACGTTGTGCTCTGAATTCATGATGTCCTTGCGCTCAAGAACCTGGAAACCGTATTTCGCAGCGTTCTTCTCCATTGCCTCCAGTGTCTGGTTCTCACTGACAAACTGGCTGAACTTGTTGTATGCAGCAGAGTATGTGCTCTTTGAGAAGTCGATGGTGTGTTTAACAACTGCTGCGACATACTTGTTGACCATTGCCTTGCGGTTTGTCACCTGCACGATGACGTTGCCCTGTGTGAAGGGAAGGTTCTTAATCTCGTTCACACCAAGAGTGTTCAGTGCATCAAGATATGCCTTTGTGTCTGCGTCGAATGACTGAGAGTTCTCATACATTGATGAGGTCAGCCAAATCTTTGTGCCCTCCTGGCTGTATTTCTTGGCCAGCTCGTCAAAATCAGCACCGCCTTTAAGCGCATTATAAACGCTGTCGGCCGTCTTGCGTGCTGCCTCTACAGTTTCACCGCCAATCTGAATCTGACGATACTCGACTGAATCGGGCATCTGAACCTTGGATATGAGCTTTATCACGTTCAGTGTGTTGTCTCCCTTTGACTCAAACGGTGCGGTTGTCTCACCTACTGTCATTGAATCGAGACGGGAAGCTATATCGTAGGGATAGGCCTTGCTTGTCACGGGAACGCCTGTATATGCTATCTGAGACTGAGCCTTGCGGACAACATCTGCGGGCTCATTTCCGTTCTGAAGTTTCTGAGAAGCATCAGTCAAGGATGCCATGAGAGCCTTGCGGTCTGCGGCAGAGGGCAGAACCTGGAAATCAACATACTTTATGTCACGGCTCTCAACATACTGCTTGAACATCTCTTTCTTTTCGTCGTACTTCTTCTTGAGATCAGCGTCGCTGACAGTAACTTTGTCGTCGCTGATAGAAGAGTATGCCAAAGAAGCAAGTTCTATGCTGTTGTCCTCGTATCTGTCGTTGAAGGCCATCTCTGCCGACACCGGATTAGAGAGAAGAGTGCGGGAAAGCAGTGTATAGTATTTCATCTGCAGAGTCTGCTGACGCAGGTTCTTTTCAATGAACTTCCAGTAATTGTAAATCTTCTGATACTGCTCGGCCATCTGAGGATTCTGAGTTCCTACGGTCTTATAGTCGGCCAAAAATTTCGTCAGCATGGAGACATCGAAACGTCCGGTCTGCTGATTGACAAAAGGTGTGCCCATGAGCATGGAGTTCTTACCCTCCTTCAGGATGTTCTGCAACTCGGTGTCTGTGACGGTAAGACCGACCTTGGCGGCTTCCTTCTCCAGAATGGTGTTGCGGACGTATGTCTCCCATACGCGATCCTTGATGCTGTTCATTTCTTCTTCTGTGAGATTGTCACGTCCCTGGGTCATCTTGATCATGTCCTGATACTCATCCACGAGACGCTGGAAATCCTGTACAGAAATCTTTTCTCCCAATACTTCACCGACCTGCTGGCGTTTCTCGTTACTTGTAACTTCACAAGAACGCACCATCTCTTCGGCAATAAACGCAAAGAGGCCCAAGCCGATTATTACGACGAGGAAAGCGCCTCTCTTTCTAATTGTTCCTAATGCTGCCATTACTTTTTTATTATTTTGTTTTATATATTTCTTTTTATTTCTTCCTCAAAAGACCAAAGCCAGAGAGCTTGAATATCCTGCACTTTTAGCGGACAAAATTACAAAATTTATAGCAAATCACAATATAAATCGTTAAAAAAATAGGCTATTCCACGACTTTTAGCTTTACTATTTCTATTTTAGTCATGGTATACTTAATTATTTTAAATTCAAAGTTTTCTATCTTCACTACTTCATTAAGTTTTGGGAAACTCTGATATTTATTCAGAATCAATCCGCCGATAGTCATGTATTCATCGTTGTTTTCCGGCAAATCAAGACTGAACATTTCATTGACTTTATCAATCTCAAGACGGGCCGACAGGATATATTCGTTCGTATCCGTCTGCGTTGCTATATAATTGGTATTGTCATGCTCATCTTCTATATCTCCGAAAATATCTTCAACAATGTCTTCAAGCGAGACAAGCCCGCATGTTCCGCCAAATTCATCGACAACAATACCAAGACTCTTTTTCTGCTGTAAGAAAATGTGCATCAACTTCTTTGCCGCCATAATCTCCGGAACATACGGAATTGTACGTATATGACCTTTCCATTCCTCCGGATTACGGAACATTTCCGAAGAATGAATATATCCCACTATATGGTCTATGTCACCATTATAGACTATTATCTTCGAGAAACCGCTTTCTATGAACTTGTTTTTCAGCTCTTCCAATGTACAGGTATTGATATCAACTCCTTCTATTTCCGTACGCGGTACCATACAATCCCTGACCTTCGTGTCCGAGAAATCAAGAACGTTGTGGAATATCTTCACCTCGTCTTCAATTTCATTGTCATCTTTTGCATTATCTATGCTGCTCTGAACAAGGTAATCCAAATCAATCTTCGTGAATTCCTTATCCTTGCTTTCTTTGGGCATACGGACACCTAAAAGACAAAGGATTCCGCGGGATATTGAAGTGGCAAAACGCGATATGGGAAACAATACTATATAGCATATCAGTGCTGGAATAGCGAAGATGGTAAGCAAAGTATTGGGATTGCTCTTGAAAATTGTCTTAGGCAGAAATTCACCCGTAAACAATACAACAAGAGTGGACAGTATGGTATCTGCCGTCACACGCTCTCCGTCACCGAGGCCGCTGAATATGGTACTGTCGAAAATTTGTGCAAACAGTATTCCGTATACAACCAACGCAATGTTGTTGCCGACAAGCATCGTGCTGACAAAATTATTTGGATGACGGAAAAACAGGCTGATTGCTTTCTGTGACAGTCCGTTTTTTCCACGTTCCATCTCCGCCAGCAGTCTGTTACTTGATACAAATGCTATCTCCATTCCGGAAAAGAATGCAGAGAATACCATTGTTATTATCAGGCCTATGATTTGTTGTGTCATGGTTTTATTGTTTGTTTTTGCGATGCTGCTCTCGGAGTCGCAGCCGGACGTATCTGCACAGCCACAGTGTCAGTTACATCCGACTTCGGTTCACTGTCCTTCCTGCTGTCCTCCGGTTGTTCAGAATCCCCGTCAACAGTTGATTTTACTAATGAACCTTGGGAATTTGACACTGTATAATGAGTCATATTCTCATCACTCCTGAAATATGTTCCTTGCAATGTCCGTTCCGGAGTTACCACACGCGAAAGTTTATTCGAATAAAGTTCATGCTTAATGCCATCCCAAAAAAGTTCCTCACTTCGGAATCTCATACCATTAATATTACGCACTCGCACACGTCCACGAAGTTCCCACAGCTTTATCTGATCATAATACCATGCCGTATCTGCCTGAATATAAGCCTGAACGTGGAATTTTTCGTCAAACTGTTCGAAGAATACTCCTTTTATGAAAGTCCAACGCGAAGGTTTCTTTATCTGATTAACATCCCAACGCTCTGCCACTATCCGATATTTGATAATTCCAGAATCAGATATAAGAGTATTGACTCCATAACTCGTCATAACAGACACTGAGTCCTTATCGTATATAGCAGGTGCAACATGTTCTTTTTCTTCCGAACAGGACATAAACGCTGGAAGGACGAGAAGAAATCCCATCCCTGCCAGTTTAAAGACCAACTTATAAATAGTCTCTGATAAGCTACGTTGAAACATAATCCTATTCAACTTTCCACTTCATGAACCAACGTTCGTTGAACGTTATTCCAACGTTTATCCGGAAAGTGTTTTCTGTTATGAGTCCTGAAGATGAGGCATGCACCCATTGGCCACTAAGATTGAAATAAGAACGTCCCTTGTTTACAGGGATACCGAATCCTGCACTTACGCTATATTCTTTAGGGCCATCTTGTCCATTGACCTTAATATAAGGAGTCGCTACCGACGCACCGATACGGTAGTTTACGCGATTGAGGAAACGCATGCTCAAAGGATTGGGGACCCACTCACATCCGACAGTAATTTTACTTCTGTCGTTCAGCAAACCATTTTTCAACACATAATCCCCTGTCGTGCTGTTTATTTCAGGATAATCCAATGAACCCCATTTCTGCAATGTATAGTCTGCACCGACCGTCAACCTGTCCGCATGCTTCCAAGATAGTCCGAAACCGAAAGTGTGGGGAATACTCAAAGCGTTATCGACCTTCAATGCCGGCGGCTCCGTAACCACACCTGTCTGAGAATTGGTGCTTGATGTCTTGTATTCCGCGTCGGCATGAAGATTATGCCCCACGCCATACGTCGCACCGACAGTCAGGACTCCGTCCTTTGACATTCTATGCTGCCATTGTAATCCGAAATCCACTTTATAGCTGGTGACTGATGCCGAATAGTTCTTCACTTCCGTATTCACGTTGCCGTCCGTACTGGCTATGGAAATAGACCTGTCATAAGAGCCCCAAAGGTATGACAAATTGGCACCGGCAGAGAATCCTTTCAGAAAACTCCATCCCACGCCGACAAACGCCTGATGAAGTCCACCGCTACCGTAGTGTGTCTCAGTGAAGGAGACGGACGAAAGTTTTGTATCCGGCTTATTGGAATAGTTATATCCCACGGAAGTGAACGGTATCAATCCAAAACCGATTCCTACGTTCGGCAGCAATCTGAAAGCTCCGACAGCATATTCAAAATCGGCATTATTCGCATTCAGTTTCCTTCCGTTCTCTTTAAAATTCGTAATCTGTCCGGAAAGACCGACATCAAATATCATTGTCAGTGAGTCCATTGCCGAATATGAAGCAGGGTTTTGTACATTCACCTGATTATTATAACGCAATCCCAATGCCAATCCGTTCATTCCGCGATTGAATCCCTGAGATTGTTCAGATAAGACGCCAAGGCCATATTGGCTATAAGGAGAATTTGTGCCGCTTTGTGCCAATACAGAAAGACTGCCGGCAAAAACGAAACTACTTAGCAATAGATTTTTTTTCATTCGAGATTAGAGCTTCATTATAAAGAAGTATGTGATTCAGTCCCTCCGGGACTATGAATTTGTCTGCAAAGATGCACTTTTTTTCCGAAATGTGCAAGTTTAGCGACACGCCGCCCGTTAAATAAACAAAAAGGTTCGGGTATTTTGATAAAAAATCGCGTATATAACCTTCTATTTCACGTTCGACACCATACATAACCCCGCTGCGTATGGCTGTTTCGGTACTATATCCAAGAAGCGGGCTTTCTCCCTTGCGGTCTACCAACGGAAGAAGATCCGTATAGCTGTGCAATGCTTTCAGACGCATTGTCGGACCGGGTGAGATATTTCCGCCCAAATAGTCGCCTGACGATGTTATAAAATCATAAGTAATACAGGTTCCTATATCTATAATCAGGATATCATGCCCCTTACTTTTGCAATATCCTCCCACGACGGCGGCCAATCTGTCTGCCCCGAGAGACAATGGCGTCTTGTATCTGTTGTTTATCGGCACAGGTGTCACCCCCGGCAACAGTTGCATTACAGAAAAAGGAAGTGCCTCAATTTGACGTTTGAAATCCTCAGACAATCTTACAACGGTGGAAAAGATGCCCCGTTCAAAATGATATTTCCCACAGAATTCCACCAACTTGAACAACTCACCATCATCCATTCTTGTCTCTTCAACAGGTTCAATACCGTCAAAAGCGACAAGTTTGGTACATGTATTGCCTATGTCTATTGTCAAATTCATTGTTGTTTTATATTGCGGGTGCAAAATTATTGAAAAAAAACGAGATAATAGCACCGAAAGTTGAAAAAAGAGAGTATTTTTGCATCGTGAAACGATTAAAGGACATATCAGACATAATTATAATTGGGATTTTTGCATTAATTTTCAATGCTGCCACACCCGTTTCTGCCCAAAACGCCACTACACAGACCGACTCTATCGAAGTCAGTCTCCTGACATGTTCGCCTCATGATGAAGTCTACAGTCTTTACGGACATACGGCCATAAGATACAGAAATCTAAAAACCGGTGAAGACTGGGCCTTTAACTATGGTATTTTCAGTTTCAAGAAACCGTTCTTCGCTCTTCGCTTCGCTTTGGGCCAAACGGATTATGAGCTTGGCGTCGTTCCTTTCGAAATCTTCAGACGGGAATACAAAAAATATGGGAGTCAGGTCGTGGAACAGGTTCTGAACATCAGCGATTCGGAAAAACAAAGAATCTACGACGCACTGGACGAAAACTATAAACCGCAGAACCGTGTTTATAGATACAATTTCTTTTATGATAATTGCACCACCCGCGCCAGAGATATCATAGAGAAATGTATTGACGGCAAAATTGAATATCCGTCGGATAACGACGGGGAGGCCCCCACCTATCGTGAAATAATACACGAACACACAAGAAACCATCCGTGGGCGGCTGTTGGAAATGATTTATGCCTTGGCTTCAAAGCCGACGCAAAAACAAATGCTCGCGAACAGCAGTTCATCCCGTCACAGCTGATGTATGATTTCGACCGTGCACAAATATATAAAAACGGTGAATACAAGCCGCTTGTCAAAACCCGCAGCATCGTTGTCGCACCAGGCGTACAGATAATAGAGAAAGGTTTTCCCCTATCTCCCATCGTATGTGCGATAATATTATTCATCGCTTCCGTATTCATAGCTCTTATTGAATACAAGAGACGCCGCATATATATAATGTGGGATGCGGCATTGATGCTCACACTTGGAATCGCCGGCATCATCACAACGACACTCCTGTTCTCCGAGCATCCTACAACAAGCACAAATTTACAGGTGCTGCTACTCAATCCCATACACCTCTTCTTCATACCAAAAGTATTAAGAAAGAGAAGCACCATCTACTGGAATTATCTGACATACACAACAATTTTGTTCTTCATCGGCTCCTTTTTTCAAGATTATGCAGAAGGAATGACGATTGTGGCATTATCTTTGCTAACAAGATGTTGGATACATATAAAATCCAAATCACTAAAGAGATAACGAATGAGATATATACCATTAACACTATTTGCGATACTTGCCGTAACAGGCAATGCGCAAGAGCAAGCAATCAAATCGGCTCCTAAGTTGGTCGTAAACATAACGATTGACCAATTTCGGAGCGATTATATGGAAGCATTCGCGCCTCTTTATGACGAAAACGGGTTTAAACGCCTTTTAAATGGCGGCATTGTCTATACCAACACCGCCTATCCGTTTTCTCCGATTGACAGAGCATCGGCCATTTCATCCATATACACCGGTACTACACCTTATTATAATGGCATCGTCGGGGCCAGATGGCTGAACAAGGAGACCCTGCGTCCTGTATATTGCGTTGACGACGACAAACATACAGGCTATCTGACAAGCGACAAATCGTCTCCCAAAAACCTTAGTACTTCAACGATAGGAGACGAACTTAAAGTCGCGACAAATGGGAAATCAATAGTCTATAGCATCGCCCCATTCCGCGATGCGGCCATTCTTTCAGCCGGACATGCTGCGGATGGAGCCATTTGGATTGATGACAACAATGGTTATTGGTGTTCATCCTCATATTATTTCAAAACTCCCACTTCATGGTTGCAGGCATACAACAGCCTTAACTCACTGACCAAAATCATTGAGGTTGACTGGCAGCCTATCAATAGATTGTCCGGCAATTTCAGCTATTTCATGACAGGCGGAATGCAGCAGCCATTCAAGCACAAGTTCTCCGGAACGAGAAGATTCCGTGAATATAAAGCCAGCGGACTTGTCAACGGCAGCATAACCGACATCGCCCTGCTATGCTTCAACAGCAATGCCATGGGAAGCGATGCCATAACCGACTGTCTGAACATAACATACTATGCAGGCAATTTCGACCACAAGCCACTGAACGAATGTCAGATGGAACTGCAGGACACCTATGTCCGTCTTGACAGGGAAATCGGCAGGCTTGTCACCGAGATTGAAAACAAAATCGGCAAAAAGAATGTTCTGTTCGTCATCACAAGCACTGGCTATGCTGACGAGGAAAACGTTGATTATGCGAAGTTCAACATACCGGCGGGCACATTCAACATAAACCGCACATCGAATCTTCTGAACATGTATTTGGGTGCGATTTGGGGACAAGGAAAATATGTGGAGACATGTTTCGGTCCGCAAATGTTCCTAAATCATAAACTGCTCGAGCAGAAGCAGATAAGCCTAACGGACGCAACTAAACGTTCACAAGAGTTCTTGCTTCAGATATCCGGTGTCCGCAATGTCTACACATCATTACAACTATCATCGGACAACAATCAGAATACATATAAAATCCGTAACGGTTTCCATCCGGAGCGCAATGGAGACATTCTTATCGAAGTCACTCCCGGATGGCGTCTGATAAACGAAGATTATCAGGAAAACCAGCTATACAGAGCTTCATTTATCCAGTTTCCTCTCATCATCTATGGAACGGACATAAAATCAGAACGCATCAATACTCCAATAACCATCGACCGGATAGCTCCGACCATTGCAAAGGCTATACGGATTCGCGCGCCAAATGCAAGTTCTGCAGAACCGTTATTTTAATGAGAGATAAAACAAGAATAGTCACAAGTGCCCAGGCACATTTAATATCATAATCAATATGAATTTCAATAAATTATTAAAATCAATATTTGGCGACAAATCTTCAAGAGATATGAAACTCATCCAGCCTTTGGTTGAGAAAGTAAAGGCCGTATACCCGGAAATTGCGAAGTTGGACAATGATGCCTTACGTGCGAGAACAGCACAGATACGCCAGAACATACAGGATTCAGCAAATGAGCAGAAAGCCAAGATCGCAGAACTGAAGAATAAGATAGAAGAAACTCCCATCGACGAGCGCGAGGGCATTTTCAACCAGATAGACAAACTGGAGAAAGAAGTTTTGGAAATCTACGAGAAAGCCTTGAATGAGGCTATGCCTGAAGTATTTGCCATCGTAAAAGAAACAGCCAAAAGATTTGCAGAAAACGAGGAGACCATTGTTACCGCAACGGATTTTGACCGTGAACTGGCAGCAGACCCGCGCAAGGATTTCGTTACGATTGACGGTGATAAAGCCATATATCACAACCATTGGACAGCCGGCGGCAATGACCTTAAATGGGAAATGATCCATTACGACGTACAGCTCTTCGGAGGCGTCGTGCTCCATCAGGGAAAGATTGCGGAAATGGCTACCGGTGAGGGTAAGACGCTCGTCGCAACACTTCCGGTGTTCCTCAATGCCCTGACCGGCAACGGTGTCCATGTCGTCACGGTGAACGATTACCTTGCCAAACGAGATTCTGAGTGGATGGGACCGCTTTATGAGTTCCACGGTCTTTCCGTTGATTGCATTGACAAACACCAGCCCAACTCTCCGGCCCGCCGCAAGGCATATATGGCAGACATTACGTTTGGAACCAACAACGAGTTCGGTTTCGACTACCTGCGTGACAACATGGCCGTATCACCGGCCGATCTTGTACAACGGGCTCACAACTACGCCATCGTCGACGAGGTTGACTCTGTGCTTGTTGACGACGCACGTACGCCGCTCATCATTTCCGGACCTGTCCCCAAAGGCGACGTTCAGATGTTTGAAGAATATCAGCCACTCGTAGAACATCTTTTTGAAGTACAGCGCAAACTTGCCACACAATATCTCGCTGATGCGAAACAGAAAATCAGCGAGGGAAAGATGAAGAATGACCAGAAACTTACAGAGGAAGGTTTCCTGTCACTTTTCCGTTCACACAAAGCCCTTCCAAAGAACAAACCGCTAATCAAATACCTGTCGGAAGAAGGTATCAAGGCAGGAATGCTCAAGACGGAAGAGACCTACATGGAGAACAACAACAGACGTATGCCGGAGGCCGTTGAACCCCTTTATTTCGTCGTTGATGAAAAACTGAACTCATGCGACCTCACCGATAAGGGAACCGACTGGCTCGCCAAACAGGTCAACGACAAAGAACTGTTCGTCCTCCCAGACATCGCGTCCCAGCTCTCCGCCCTCGAAAACGAGAAGAGTCTCAGCGATCAGGAGCGTCTGGACAAGAAAGACGAGATGCTTAACCACTATGCTGTCCAAAGTGAGCGCGTCCACACCCTCCAGCAGCTGCTGAAGGCATATACGATGTTCAACAAAGATGACGAATACGTAGTTATTGACGGAGAAGTGAAAATTGTGGACGAGCAGACCGGCCGTATTATGGACGGTCGCCGCTGGAGCGACGGTCTTCATCAAGCTGTGGAAGCCAAAGAGCATGTAAAGGTAGAGGCAGCAACACAGACATTTGCAACAATCACGCTCCAAAATTACTTCCGCATGTATCACAAGCTGTCAGGTATGACCGGAACGGCATCAACGGAAGCCGGTGAGTTCTGGGACATCTACAAGCTTGATGTCGTTGAGATTCCGACAAACCGTCCTGTACAGCGCAAGGATATGGACGACCGCATATACAAGACGGCGCGTGCGAAATACAATGCCGTGATAGAGGAAATCGAAAAGATGCGCAACGCCGGACGTCCGGTTCTCGTCGGAACGACCTCCGTCGAGATTTCGGAACTTCTTTCCAAGATGCTCAACATGCGCAAGATTCCCCATCAGGTGCTCAACGCCAAACTGCACCAGAAGGAGGCCGACATCGTTGCACTTGCCGGACAAAGCATCAATGGTCTCGGAGCCGTCACGATTGCAACCAACATGGCCGGCCGCGGTACCGACATCAAACTTTCACCGGAAGTAAAAGCAGCCGGCGGACTCGCCATCATCGGAACCGAGCGTCATGAGAGTCGCCGTGTAGACCGCCAGCTTCGCGGACGTGCCGGTCGTCAGGGAGACCCCGGTTCGTCAGTATTCTTCATTTCTCTTGAAGACAAACTTATGAGACTTTTCGGTTCAGAGAGAATCACATTCCTTATGGACAAGTTCGGCTTCAAGGATGACGATGTCATTGAGAATTCAATGTTATCAAAACAAATTGAGCGCGCACAGCGTAAAGTCGAAGAAAACAACTTCGGTATCCGCAAGCGCCTTCTCGAATATGACGACGTCATGAACAAACAGCGCACCGTTGTCTACGAGAAGCGTCGCCACGCCCTCATGGGTGAGCGCATCGGCATGGATATCACCAACATCATCTGGGACCGTGTAGCAAACATCATCGAGACCAATGACTATGAAGGCTGCAAGGAAGAGTTCCTTCACATCTTTGCAATGGAAGTGCCGTTCACATATGACCAGTTCTCTAACATGAGCAAAGACGCTCTCTCGGAAAGCGCCTTCCAGATTGCCATTGAGACTTTCAAGCGCAAGACCGAGCGTATCGAGTCCGTTGCATGGCCAATCATCAAGCAGGTTTATGAGAACCAGGGAGCCATCTACGAGCGTATAATGGTGCCCATCACCGACGGTCGCCGCATGTACAACATCCCCTGCGACCTGAAAGAAGCATACGAGACTGAATGCAAGAGTGTTGTCAAGCAGTTTGAGAAAATGATTCTCCTCCACATCATTGATGACTGCTGGAAGGAAAACCTGCGCGAGCTTGACGAATTGAAGCATAGCGTTCAGAATGCTTCCTACGAGCAGAAAGACCCGTTGCTCATCTTCAAGCTTGAAAGCGTGAAGCTCTTTGACAACATGGTGAACACCATGAACAACCGCATCACAGGTATTCTCATGCGTAGCGCCATTCCCGAGATGCAACAACAGGAAATGCCTGAAGCCGCACCTGCAGAACCGCAGCCGCAGCGTCAACAGTACACAGAGACAAAGCAGAACCTCAATGAGGAGCAGCTCACAAATCCGGATCAGGCAGTCGCAGCGGCACAGGACACACGTAGCAGCCAACCGAAGGCGCCGATTGTGAAAGACAAATTGCCAGGGCGCAACGATCTATGCCCATGCGGAAGCGGCAAGAAATTCAAAAATTGCCACGGACGCGGACTCGTATAAATATCAAAAGTAAATTCAGAAGCGTCCGGAAGCCAGTGGAAACACTGTTCTTCCGGACGCTTCATTTTATCATCAAATCAATCAACGTGAACAAATCCAATTCCACCATAATATCAATAGACGGCCTCAAAAAGAATCTGAGTTCCGGTTTTTCAATCGACATACCCGGCTTCAAAATCAACAAAGGGGAAATTCTCGGCCTCGTCGGCAATAACGGTGCCGGAAAGACAACGATGTTCAGACTCATGCTTGATTTGCTCAAGGCTGACGAGGGCAGCATAACGATGACTGTAAACACTGATGACCGCCAACCGAAAGCACAGCAACAGCCAATCACCGTATCAGAGAGCGAGGCATGGAAGCAGCACGTAGGAGCATATATCGACGAAGGATTTCTCATAGACTTTCTCACGGCAGAGGAATATTTCGACTTTTTGGGAAAGATTTCCGGAATCAGCCAAAACACCGTCCGGCTCAATCTTCAGAACTTTGACCATTTCACCAACAACGAAATTTTCGGAAAGAAGAAACTGATACGCAACATGTCCGCCGGAAACAAGCAGAAAATCGGTATCATGTCTGCCTTTTTCAGAAATCCCGACGTCGTAATTCTTGACGAGCCGTTCAACTATCTTGACCCCACGGGCCAGAATCTTCTGAAGAACATAATCACCGAATATGCTGGCCAAACCGGCAACACGGTCATCATCAGCAGCCACAATCTGTCCCACACCATGGATATATGCTCCCGCATTGTCCTGCTCGAACACGGACGCATCATCCGTGACATACCTAATAATGATGTCAATGCGGCCATAGAATTGAAGAAATATTTTGAGACATAAGCCGCATACATCATCATTTATAGGTATTTTAGGTCACAACAATGCCTATAGCAATCGCATTGTAACAAAAAAGTCGTACTTTTGCAATAAAATATCATTCAATCATGAAACTTTCCGAACTCAAAACAGGTGAAAAAGGAGTTATTGTAAAGGTGCTGGGCCACGGGGGCTTCCGGAAGCGCATCGTGGAGATGGGCTTCATCAAAGGCAAGATTGTGAAAGTCCTGCTCAACGCTCCGCTTCAAGACCCTGTGAAATATAAAGTAATGGGCTATGAAGTATCCCTGAGACATGACGAGGCGGAAATGATAGAAATCATTTCCACTGAAGAGGCACGCAATCTCGGCAAGAAAGAAAAAGCCCACCCCACTTCCCCCATAAGTAACAATGACGCATGCGACTTCACGCTGACCGACAAGCAGCTGCGCGAGGCGGCCATGAAGAAACGCCGCACTATCAACGTCGCACTTGTAGGAAATCCCAACTGTGGCAAAACGTCACTTTTCAATTTCGCTTCCGGCGCCCATGAGCGTGTCGGCAACTATTCCGGCGTCACCGTCGACGCAAAGGAGGGCCGGGCGACGTTCGAGGGATATGAATTCAACCTCGTTGACCTCCCCGGAACATATTCCCTTTCGGCCTACAGCCCCGAGGAACTGTACGTCCGCAAACAGATCATAGAAAAGACACCGGACGTCATCATCAATGTCATTGATGCAAGCAACATTGAGCGCAACCTCTATCTGACAACCCAGCTCGTTGACATGCACCTCCGCATGATATGCGCCCTCAACATGTTCGACGAGTTTGAAACCCGCGGCGACAGACTTGACTACAAGAAGCTGAGCTGTCTATTTGGTGTGCCGATGATACCGACGGTGTTCAAGACCGGCCGTGGTGTTGAACTGCTCTTCCACATGATCATCAACATGTACGAAGGTGTAGATTTCCTTGACGACAAAGGTAATATCAACCCGGAGGTGGCTGCCGACATACAGCAGTGGCACAACACCTACAGCAGCGATGTCACAGCCGATCACGGCGAAGATTTCGCTCATGGCGAACGACCAAGCAACAGCGTCTACCGCCATATCCACCTCAACCATGGACCACTAATAGAGTCATGTATCGAGGCCGTCAAGACGGAGTTACAACACGACGAACAGATCCGCCACAGATACTCTACACGCTATCTTTCCATAAAACTTCTCGAAAACGACGCCGAAACGGAAAACCTTGTGCGCTCACTGCCCAACGGCCATCAGATAATGGACGTCCGCGACAGTCAGGCCGCCCGAATCCGCAAAGAGACCCAAGAAGACAGCGAGACGGCTATAATGGACGCCAAATACGGTTTCATCCATGGCGCACTTCAGGAATCGGAATACGAAGAGGGAAAGAAGCAGGACACATATCAGGTGACCCATCTTCTTGACAGCATCATCACCAACAAGTATGTCGGATTCCCGCTGTTCTTCTTGTTCCTCTATGCCATGTTTCAGGTGACATTCTCCCTCGGCCAGTACCCAATGGACTGGATTGAGAACGGTGTTTCGGCCCTTGGCGAGTGGTGCGCCTCTTCCCTGCCTGACGGTCCGCTGAAAGATATGCTGGTCGACGGAGTGATAGGAGGTGTCGGTGCCGTGATTGTCTTCCTCCCGCAGATTCTCATCCTCTACGCTTTCATATCATTTATGGAGGACTCCGGCTACATGGCCCGCGCCGCCTTCATCATGGACAAACTGATGCACAAGATGGGACTGCACGGCAAGTCGTTCATCCCGCTTATAATGGGCTTCGGATGCAACGTTCCTGCCGTCATGGCCACCCGCACCATCGAGAGCCGTCGTTCGCGTCTCATAACCATGCTCATTCTGCCGATGATAAGCTGTTCGGCCCGCCTGCCGATATACATCATGATTACCGGCACGTTCTTTGCGGCCCAATACCGCAGCCTCGTCATGCTTTCCCTCTATGCCATCGGAATTCTGATGGCTGTCATCATGAGCCGCATTTTCAGCCGCTGGCTTGTCAAAGGTGAAGACACGCCGTTCGTAATGGAGCTTCCGCCTTACCGTTTCCCAACGGCCAAAGCGACATTCCGTCATACGTGGGAGAAAGGCAAACAGTATCTCAAGAAGATGGGAGGCATCATCCTCGTGGCCAGCATCATCGTATGGGCCTTGGGATATTTCCCCCATGACGACAGCCTTGACACACAGCAGCAACAGGAGCAGAGTTACATCGGCCATATCGGCAAAGCCATAGAGCCCGTCTTCCGCCTTCAGGGATTCGACTGGAAACTTGACGTCGGCCTGATTGCCGGTGTCGGTGCGAAGGAGATTGTGGCGTCAACACTCGGGGTGCTTTACAGCGGTGACGACAGCGTTGCCGATGACACTGTTGAGGATACAGGCAGCAAATATTCAGCGCTCTATCAGAAGATGTCAGCAGATGGAATTACCCCGCTCATCGCCTTCTGCTACCTGCTCTTCGTCCTGATATACTTCCCATGCATCGCCACCATCGCAGCTATAAAGAATGAGAGTGGCTCCTGGAGCTGGGCATTGTTCGCTGCCGGATATACCACCATACTTGCATGGGGTGTTTCTGCCGCCGTCTATCAGATTGGCCGTATGTTTGTCTAAATACAAATTGATTATGTAAGACACCATAACCAGACACTCCAAAGGAAGGTGGCGTATTATCATGCAGTTGCTTTAACAAGTATGATGATACGCCATCTTTTCACATAACTAAGAACTGGCCTACTCATTCACGAGATAATTCCTGCAAAATCTTGGATACCAATACGTCCAACATTCAAACTGTTAAAAACTACGAATAATCCCGACAAACACCTTCAAATCCTTGCGATATTCAGAAATTAAAATCCCGAGGACGAGAATAACGCAAAATAGCGCGTGCATCTTTTATTACCTGACGGACAATATGTTATGAGAGAAACTACAGAAATGTGCAATAATCTGTAATGTTTTATTTTGCCGTAAAGGCCTCCCGGGGTTGCAACAAGGCCTCTATTGCATTGCAACGGGCACTCCGTTGGAAGCCCGAAGAGGCCTTGTTGCAACCCCGGGAGGCCTTTACGGCATGACATTCAGTCATACAACACAACGAAATAACATTTCAAAGCCGATATTTCGACTTTAGAGCGTTCTATTTTGAGATTTTTCAAATGTTAAATTCCATGATATTATCATGACAGTATAAAACACGATAAACTTATGATCAAGCAAATTTGAATATAAGCTATCAGCAACAAGTTCAGAAAACGCGAAAATCTCCTGATATGGCATCATACATATAACGAAAAAGCCCTATTACCGAAATTCAATACTATCATGAACCATAAAAAGCTGTCAATATGTAATATTTCACGGCATTAAGACGTGGAATATAATATTTTTTTGTAATTTTGCCCTTTAAATTGGAATAATGTATATCAAAGTATCAGTCAAAGAATGAAACCGACGGCAATTCTGCTCCTGCATTGTCCCGACCAACAGGGAATAATAACGGAGGTGACAAAATTCATAACGGACAATCAGGGAAACATCGTCTATCTGGATCAGTACGTTGACAGACAGGACGGGGTGTTCTTCATGAGAATAGAATGGGAACTTGATACTTTCCTCATCCCACGCGATAAGATTGAGGAATATATCAGGACTCTGTATGCACAACGTTATAACATGGTGTGCCGCCTCTACTTCAACGATATAAAACCGCGTATGGCAATTTTTGTAAGTAAGATGAGCCATTGCCTTTACGACCTGCTCGCAAGATATAAGGCAGGAGAGTGGGACGTTGAGATTCCGTGTATCGTGAGCAACCACGAAGACCTTCGTTATGTCGCCGAACAGTTCGGCATACCCTATCACGTCTGGTCCATCAACAAGGACCATTCCAACAAAGAGGAAGTGGAGAAAGCCGAGATGGAACTGCTAAAAAAAGAGAAGGTGACGTTCATCGTACTTGCCCGCTACATGCAGATCATAAGCGAGGACATGATACAGCAGTATCCCAACCATATCATCAACATACACCATTCGTTCCTTCCGGCGTTCATCGGTGCGCGGCCGTATCATCAGGCATGGACACGCGGTGTCAAAATCATCGGAGCGACGAGCCACTATGTTACGTCAGAACTGGACGCCGGCCCTATCATCGAGCAGGATGTCGTCCGCATAACCCACAAGGATACGCCTGAAAGTCTTGTGCTCAAAGGACGCGACTTGGAGAAAATAGTTCTCTCGCGCGCTGTCACCAAGCACATAGAGAGGAAAATCCTCACGTACCATAACAAGACTATCATTTTCAGCTGATGAATGTCGCGATCATAAAATACAACGCAGGCAATATCTATTCCGTTGTCAATGCTCTGCGGCGTCTTGGTGTCGAGCCGCTGCTGACAGACGATGCAGAAGAGCTCGGACGGGCCGACTGTATCCTCTTCCCAGGACAGGGAGAAGCGGGAAACATCATGAGGTATCTCCGCGCCAACAGGCTTGACGAACTCATCAGAAACCTCAGACAACCCGTACTGGGGATATGCGTTGGCCAGCAGCTTCTGTGCCGCCACTCTGAAGAAGGCGACACCGATTGCATCGGTATCTTTGACGCTGACGTCAGGCGTTTCCAGCCGGAACGCCATGAGGATAAGGTGCCGGCCATGGGCTGGAACTCGCTGCACGACATGAAAAGTCCATTGTTCAAGGGACTGCGGGAAAACGACTATGTCTATTTCGTCCACAGCTATTATGTTCCCCTATGCGGCGACACCATTGCTACGGCCGACCATATACTGCCGTACAGTGCAGCCCTGCAACACGGCAACTTCTACGCCACGCAATTCCATCCCGAGAAGAGCGGACGCGTGGGAGAAACTATAATAAAGAACTTTCTGGAATTATGATTGAACTGATACCGGCCATTGACATCATTGACGGCAAATGCGTGCGCCTCACCAAAGGTGACTATCAACAAAAAGCTGTCTACAGCGACAGTCCAGCTGACATCGCGAAGAAGATGGAGGCCATCGGATATAAAAGACTTCACGTGGTCGACCTTGACGGAGCCAAGTCAAGACATATCGTCAATACTGCCGCCCTGCAGAGCATTACCACGTCGACTTCGCTGACCGTTGACTTCGGCGGCGGCATAAAGACGGACTGCGACATCGAGACAGCTTTCAGTAACGGCGCATCGATGGTGACAGTCGGTTCCGTGGCAGTCACATCACCGGAGCTGCTCGACACGTGGATTGAGCGTTATGGAGCCGACCGGATTGTCCTTGGAGCCGACGTCCGCGACGGTCGTATCGCCATCAACGGATGGAAAGAGGACTCCGAACTCGAACTGCTCCACTTTCTGGATCGTTACGTCAAGCGCGGAATCAGGAATGTTCTCTGTACCGACATATCCCGCGACGGAACACTTACTGGGCCGGCCATACCTTTATATAAGGACATCATGACGGCATTTCCCGACCTCCATCTCATTGCGAGCGGCGGGGTCTCCTGCATGGAGGACATCAAGAAGCTTGACGAAGCCGGCATACCGGCCGTGGTCTTCGGAAAGGCGATATATGAAGGACGGATAGACATGAAGAAACTATGGGACTGGCAAAACGGATAATACCATGTCTCGACGTCAAGAACGGAGAGACGGTCAAGGGCACCAACTTTGTCAACCTGCGTTCGGCCGGCGACCCGGTGGAACTGGGTAAGGCATACAGCGAGGCAGGAGCCGACGAACTGGTCTTTCTTGACATCACGGCAAGCTATGAGGGCCGCAAGACATTCACCGACATGGTGACACGCGTCGCGGCCGAGATAAACATTCCGTTCACCGTCGGCGGAGGCATCAACGAGTTGAAGGACGTTGAGCGGCTGCTGCATGCCGGAGCTGACAAAATCAGCATCAACAGTGCCGCGATCCGCAATCCGGAGCTCATCAGCGACATTACCGGACAGTTCGGAAGCCAAGTGTGCGTCTGCGCTATTGACGCGAGACTCGATGAAGACGGCTGGCACTGCTACGTCAAGGGGGGCCGCGAACGCACCGAGCTCGGACTCTTTGACTGGGCACATGAGGTTCAGGAGCGTGGAGCAGGCGAGATTCTCTTTACGAGCATGAACCATGACGGCGTGAAAAACGGATATGCCAACGAGGCACTGGCCCATCTGGCGGAAATCCTGTCCATTCCGGTCATCGCCAGCGGCGGAGCCGGAAAAAAGGAACATTTTCGCGACGCCTTCACCATAGGAAAAGCTGACGCCGCACTGGCTGCAAGCGTGTTTCATTTCGGAGAGATACCCATCCCGGAACTGAAAGAATATCTGAGAGAAGAAGGCATTGGTATACGCGTATAAATAAAGACAAGATATGAAAATAGACTTTGAAAAGGGGGACGGTCTCGTTCCCGCCATCATCCAGGATGCCACGACGAAAAACGTCCTGATGCTGGGATATATGAACGAAGAGGCCTACAACAAAACAATAGAATCGGGAAAGGTGACATTCTACAGCCGTAGCAGACAGTGTTTGTGGACAAAGGGCGAGACGTCAGGAAACTTCCTCAATCTGGTCAGCATGGACGTTGACTGCGACAACGACACTCTCCTTGTCAAGGTCAATCCAGTCGGACCGACATGCCATAAGGGCACGGATACGTGCTGGGGCGAGAAGAACGAGAGCAATCCGCTGCTCTTCCTGACCGACCTTCAGGATTTCATCATCAAGCGACATGAGGAAATGCCGGAGGGAAGCTACACGACATCACTGTTCAAGGATGGCCTTAACCGTATGGCACAAAAGGTTGGTGAAGAGGCACTTGAGGCTGTTATAGAAGCCGTCAACGGAACGAATGAAAGGCTGGTATATGAAGGCTCCGATATGCTTTATCACCTCATAGTCCTGCTGACGAGCAAGGGATTGCGCATTGAGGATCTGGCAAAGGAACTTCAAGTACGCCATGACCCGAACTGGCAGAAACATTAAAACAAGGAAGACAATGCTCATAGACTATAAGAAGGTCAACATACATCAGGTGACAGGCGACACTGTGCTCACGGATGTCAACTTCCATGTGGATGAAGGAGAATTCATCTATATCATCGGCCGCGTAGGCTCGGGCAAGAGCTCGCTGCTGAAATCAATTTATTTTGAACTTGATTTGGACGAGGCGGAAAGTGCCGTTGTCATCAACCATGACATACGCAAGCTGAAAAAGAAATACGTTCCTGCCTTGCGGCGGCAGATGGGAATAATATTTCAGGATTTCCAGCTGCTCGGAGACCGTACCGTATATAAGAACCTCTATTTCGTCCTGAAAGCAACGGGATGGAAGAACCGGGACGACATCGACAAGCGCATCAAGGAGGTGCTGGCCGATGTAGGAATGGAAGACAAGGCAGACAAATTCCCATACGAGCTGTCTGGAGGCGAACAGCAGCATATCGCCATTGCACGCGCAATCCTGAACAATCCCAAATTGATTGTCGCGGATGAGCCGACAGGCAATCTTGACCCGGAAACGGCTGAGGGAATAATACAGCTCCTGCGGCATATATCGCAGACGGGAACAGCCGTTATAATGAGTACACACAACATGGTGCTCGTGAACAAATATCCCGGCATCGTCTACCGATGCTGCGACGGTTCGCTCGAAGAAGTCACAAAAGACTATAATGAAATAATGTCTGAGGAAGAGAACTGAGACATAACAACCATAAAAGAATAATAAAAAATAAAGATAGAACATGAAAGTAATGAAGTTTGGTGGCACATCTGTTGGCACACCGGCACGTATGAAAGACGTGACAAGACTTGTAACATCGTCTGGTAATCCTGTATTCATCGTTTTGTCAGCCATGTCCGGCACGACAAACTCACTCGTGGAGATATCCAATTATCTGTATAAGAAGAACCCTGAAGGAGCCAACGAGGTCATCAACAAACTTGAAGAGAAATATCATGCACATGTTGAAGAACTATATTCTACCGACGAATGGAAAGCAAAGACAAACAGCTTCCTGACGGAAGAGTTCAGCTATCTGCGTTCGTTCACAAAAGAACTGTTCACAAGCTTTGAAGAAAAGAACATCGTAGCACAGGGAGAAATCATCAGCACCAACATGGTGGCCAACTACATGAAAGAGCAAGGCTACAGCGTCACACTGCTGTCGGCTCTGGACTTCATGCGGACGGACAAGAACTCCGAGCCAGACATTACGTTCATAAGAAAGAACCTGAACAGCATTCTCAACGAGACACCGGCCTCACAGGTCTACATCACACAGGGATTCATCTGCCGCAACGCCTATGGTGAGGTTGACAATCTGCAGCGAGGAGGCAGCGACTATACAGCTTCATTGATAGGAGCAGCCATTGACGCGGAAGAAATACAGATATGGACCGATATTGACGGTATGCACAACAACGACCCGCGCATCGTTGACAATACGGCCCCTGTACACCAGCTACACTTCGAAGAAGCTGCCGAGCTGGCCTATTTCGGCGCCAAGATCCTGCATCCGACGTGCATCCAACCAGCAAAATACTCCAATATCCCGGTACGCCTACTCAACACGATGGACCCTGAGGCTGAAGGAACAACAATAAGCAACAAAACGGAAGCTGGAAGAATCAAGGCTGTTGCAGCCAAGAGCAACATCACGGCCATCAAGATAAAGAGCAGCCGAATGCTTCTTGCAACGGGATTTCTCCGCAAGGTATTCGAGATTTTTGAAAGCTATCAGACACCTATCGACATGGTCTGCACATCAGAAGTCGGAGTATCGATGAGCATCGACAACAGCTCACACCTCAATGAGATTGTTGACGAACTGAAGAAATACGGCACTGTCACTGTTGACAGCGACATGTGCATCATCTGCGTCGTCGGCGACCTGGATTGGAGCAACGTCGGTTTCGAGACACTTGCAACGGAAGCAATGAAGAGTATTCCCGTCCGTATGATTTCGTATGGCGGATCCAACTATAACATATCGTTCCTGATAAAGGAAGAGGATAAGAAGCGTGCACTGCAGAACCTGAGCAATACTCTGTTCAAATAAGCAGAAGACAACAATACACACATAACACAGACATAAAATGATAAGGCAATTACCGACAGACAAATTTCAGGCAATACGCACGCCATTCTACTATTACGACACAGCCCTGCTGAAGGAGACTCTGGAAGCTATTAAGGCCGAAGCCAACAAACACGACGGATTCATCGTCCATTATGCAGTGAAGGCAAACGCCAATCCGAAGGTGCTGAGAATCATCAGCAGCGCCGGTCTCGGAGCCGATTGCGTGAGCGGGGGTGAGATTTCAGCAGCATGTGATGCCGGATTTCCTTCAACAGACATCGTCTATGCCGGAGTAGGCAAAAGCGATTGGGAAATCAATCTCGGCCTTGACCGCGATATTTTCTGCTTCAATGTGGAAAGTTCCGCCGAGCTGGAAGTAATAAACGAACTGGCTAAAAAGAAAGGCAAGACGGCGAATGTGGCGTTCCGCATTAATCCGGATGTGGGAGCACATACACATGCCAACATCACAACAGGTCTGGCAGAGAACAAGTTCGGCATCGCCATGAGTGACATGGAGGATGTCGTACGGCTGGCTGCAAAGCTAAGCAATGTCAGATACGTCGGACTCCACTTTCACATCGGTTCCCAGATACTTGAAATGGATGATTTCGTGGCACTGTGCGAGCGTATCAACGAACTGCAGACAAGGTTGGAAGAAGCAGGCATTACTACCGAGAACATCAATGTTGGAGGCGGACTCGGTATAGACTACAATGCTCCCGACGAGCATCCTGTACCGGACTTTAAAGCCTACTTCGACACATACGCCAAGCATCTGAAGCTACGTCCGGGCCAGAAACTGCACTTCGAGCTCGGCCGCGCCGTAGTAGCTCAATGCGGTTCGCTCATCACCCGCACGCTCTACATCAAGCTGGGGACGGCCAAGCAGTTTGCCATTGTCGACGCCGGAATGACCGACCTTATCCGTCCGGCATTGTATCAGGCGTTCCACAAGATTGAAAACATCAGCAGCGACATGCCTTGTGAACTGTATGATGTCGTGGGACCGATATGTGAGTCGAGCGATGTCTTTGCAAAACAGATCAGCCTCAACAAAACCAAACGCGGAGATTTCATCGCTATCCGCTCAGCCGGAGCTTATGGTGAAATCATGGCATCAGGATATAACTGCCGGTGCCTGCCGGAAGGATATCTGAGTGAAGAATTGGAATAAAGCATGGCAACAGAGGAAATCATGACCATCACGGTAAGCAGCATATTGGTGCTGCTTGCCATCATAACCCCACTGTGCAACGGATTGTTCAGAAATCCATTGCGCAAGAAAAAGAGTGGCTGCACAAAAGACGGTGCAGCCTCTCCACTTTCCATTATTCTTACCGTTCACGACCAGGGATATGAGCTTGAGCGCAACTTACCGATATTGCTGTCCCAGAAATATGACGCAGGATTTGAAGTCATAGTTGTTGACGAATCCTCCACGGACAACACCGACGATGTGCTCACACTTCTGAAAAGTCAATATCCCAATCTCTACACGACGTTCATACCGGAATCAAGCCATTATCTCAGCCGCCGCAAGCTGGCACTGACCATCGGCATCAAAGCTGCCAGGAACGAGTGGCTCTTCCTGACTGATGCCGACTGCCGGCCGGAAAGTGACAGATGGCTCGAAGCAATGTCACGCCACTGCAACGACGGAACAGACATCGTGCTCGGATATTCCAACTATGAGCCTCAGACCAACTCGTTCTATAGATTCGAACGTCTGCTCACCTCATGTCTTTTCATGAGAAAAGCACAGAAAGGCATGGCGTACAGATACGACGGAAGCAATCTTGCCGTCCGCAAGAGCGTTTTCATGAGCCATAACGGTTTCGTGAAGGACCTTAAATATCTGCGTGGAGAATACGATTTCCTTGTGAATGAATATGCACAGCCCGGCCGCACTGCCATTGCAACGGAACCGGAAACGTTCATGCGGCAGGACAAACCGGCCACAAAGACATGGGTGAACAGCCATCTATACTACATGGAAACCCGTAAGCACCTCAAGCGCTCTGCGTCATACAGACTTCCGTTCAATCTCAATATGGGTCTGATGTATGTAAATTATATCCTCATCATTTCAGCACTCATCCACTCTCTTTACTCATCCGACATCATCCTGACCGCAGCCTCAGCCTTGAGTCTCATAATAACGCTCGCTATGCGTACGATGATTGCATGCCGGACCGCAGCCGGATTTGGTGAGAAGCTGCCCTACGCGCTCATTCCCCTGATGGAACTGCGCATACTATGGCAGAACGCATGGTTCATGTTGCGCCACCGCCGTTCCGACAAATACGATTTCATACGCAGATAGAACCACAGAACATACGCAGTGATATATAGACGATAAAAACATGATAATACTGCATTTCCACACCGGTACAGACAACATGATAACCCAGTATGTCAACATGCTGGCAGACGTGATGAAGGAATATGCGGAAGTTTATGCTGCCACCTCACTGATATCGTTCCGCAAACAACTCCACAAGCATCATCCCGACATAATCCATATCCATGGATGCTGGTCGGTTCAGACTGCAATGGCGGCTCATACAGCTATGCGAAATGGTGTGCGCATCGTCTTAACACCGCATGGTCAGCTTGAGCAATGGATTATTAACCAAAACTATTGGAAAGAAAAACTACCCAAGACAATAGCCTTCCAACGTCGAATTGTGAATAAAGCATATACCGTGATAGCCATGGGACGTATGGAGGAGAACAACCTGAAGCGTATGAAATGGACCACGCGCATAGAAACCGTGCGCAACCCTCTCATCACTGAGGCAATAACGGAGGCGGAAGCCGGCGCACTTATCCATGCTGTCTACCGTAAAGTTACGGACACCAACGTCCTCCAACTGATGGACAAGACAACAGCCAGAGCCATACGCCCGCTCATCAAAGCAGGCCTCACCGGCAACCATCTGTGGCTGAGTGACACCGAATACACTTTATTCCGTAATCCGGAAGACATTTCATGGCGCAAAATCATGATTTATGCCGCACAAGAAAACATAATAGAAACAATACGCCGGGGCATCAGTGTGCTCGGAATATCCGTTCCCGACTTTCCGGCTGAAAGCGTCCCCCACTATCTTCCAAACAAGTTCATTCCCTCCTGCCCTATTTCCGATATAGAAGGCAGTGATGATAACAAGCGTTTGGTTGCCATGATCTGCAAGGCAAAGAAATTCGTCTCCTCCGGCAGACTCACCATATATAATATGGTAGAACTTACCTCAACATTGCTCCAAAACAATATTGACGATGGAAAACTGAAAGAACTGTTGTCAGACAAGAATCTGTTGAAGTTCGCCGGACGATTGATGAAGACAGCCGAAGACATGACAGGACTTGACGAGGGATTTATGCCGGTGAAAACGATTGACGACAGAAAGACAAACAATATAAAATCTACAATAAACAAGCACTTGGAAATATGACTTCAATAAACCATCATTATGACATAGAGACAGACATGCGCTATCTTAGCCTGCTGTCCCAATCATTTCCTACAATAGCGGACGCAAGCACGGAAATTATCAACCTTGAGGCAATACTCAATCTGCCCAAAGGCACAGAGCATTTTCTTGCCGATATCCACGGTGAGAGCGAGGCTTTCCAGCACGTGCTGAAAAACGCATCGGGCAACATCAAGAGAAAAGTCAACGAACTCTTCGCTGGCGATATTCGCGAATCGGAAAAGAAAGACCTTTGCACACTCATATACTATCCCGAGCAGAAACTGGAACTCATCAAGGCTGCAGAATCAGACATAGACGACTGGTATCACATAACAATCCACCAGTTGGTAAAAATCTGTCGCGATGTGAGCAGCAAATACACACGTTCAAAAGTAAGACGCTCATTGCCTGCCGATTTCAGCTATATCATTGAGGAATTACTCCACGAAAGAGCTGACGACACGGACAAAGCCGCATACGTCAACGTCATTGTCAATACAATAATCAGTACTGGACGCGCCGACGACTTCATAATCGCCCTTTCCGGCGTAATCCAGAGACTGGCCATAGACCAACTCCACATTCTCGGAGACATATACGATCGTGGTCCAGGTGCCCACATAATCATGGATGCCATGCAACGCTACCACAGCTGGGACATCCAGTGGGGAAACCATGACATTCTTTGGATGGGAGCCTGCGCCGGCAACGACGCGTGCATCTGCAATGTTTTGCGCCTCTCTCTGCGTTATGCCAATCTGACAACATTGGAGGAAGGCTACGGAATCAATCTCGTACCGTTGGCCACGTTCGCAATGGATGTCTACGGCGACGACCCGTGCGAGGAATTTCTTCCGAAACTACTCAAGGGCAACCGCATGGACGAGAAAACGCGTATACTTACGGCCAAAATGCATAAGGCTATCAGCATAATCCAATTCAAGGAAGAAGCCCGCATCTTCGCACGTCGCCCGGAATGGGATATGAACAACCGCAGCCTGTTCAACAATGTTGACTATGAGCGTGGTGTATGTACAATCGATGGCAAGGAATACGAAATGACCTGCAACCACTTCCCTACCATCGATCCAAATAACCCAAATAGACTGACCCCTGAGGAGGAACAACTAATGAAACGTCTCCACCACTCTTTTACGGTCAGCGAGAAACTACGTAAACATATCCGTACGCTACTGAGCCATGGTTGTATGTATGCCATTTACAACAGCAACCTTCTTTTCCATGCCTCTATCCCGCTCAATAGCGATGGTACTCTCAAAGAGGTCGAGCTGTATAAGGGGAAAAAATACAGCGGTCTGCAACTTATGCTCAACACAGGCATGCTCATACGCTCGGCTTTTGAAAATGACACAGAACCGGAAGAGCGCAGCTACGCCACCGACTACTTTCTCTACCTATGGTGTGGCAAAGACAGTCCTCTTTTCGACAAATCAAAGATGGCTACTTTCGAACGCTATTTTCTCAAAGACAAGGAAACATACAAAGAAGAGAAAGGAAACTACTTCAGACTGCGTGACAATGAAGAAATCTGTGACCGTATTCTTGACGCGTTCAATGTAACCGGCCCCAACCGGCATATCATCAACGGCCACGTTCCCGTTCATGCCTCAAATGGCGAGAATCCCATTAAGGCTAATGGAAAGCTGATGGTTATAGACGGTGGATTCAGTGAGGCATATCATAAAGAGACAGGCATCGCCGGATATACTTTGGTATATCACAGTCGCGGTTTTCAGCTCGTCCAACATGAACCTTTCACATCTGCAGCCGATTCCATTCAGCGTGGCACAGATATCAAGAGCACTACACAGATTGTAGAAATGTCTACCCACCGCATGCTGGTTGCCGACACTGACAAGGGAGCTGAACTGCGCGCACAGATTGCAGATCTCAAAGAACTTCTCTATGCCTATCGACATGGTATAATAAAGGAAAAAAGATAGACAGGATTTGCCTGAACTGCCTATTATAATTACGGGGCGTGAATTATCAACAATACAGACAATTCACACCCCGTAATCTGTCATCAGAGTCATTTTACATTCAATAAAGATTATTGGATATATGTACGATTTGTTCTTAGTTTTTAACACTTCATAAACCACTGCTACAAAAATAAAAAATTGCCGTTTTATTATCATCACTGCTGATAATAAAATATTGCTGTCCGATAAAACTTGAAGATGGCAAAAATGTATGGCTCGAACGCTGAT
>CAMWVS010000038.1 GCA_947177775.1 uncultured Prevotella sp. | reverse complement strand
GTAACGGTGTTACACGGCCCATGTAACGGTGTTACACGGCTCATGTAACGGTGTTACACGGCCCGTGTAACATTTTGTAAATGAAAGAGCCGTGGTTTTATGTGCTGATTTTTCATGAATTTATGCTTGGTTTTAAAATAAAAAATGTAATTTTGACTCCGAAAAACTGTCATAAAAAGCAAATAATGGCAGTGAAATGATAGTGACAGGAAGTCGTGTATATAAGGAAACCGCAGTCAACAAAAGTATACAGGCTTGTTTGGATAATTTCAGAATGGCATTTCCACGCAGACTGTTTTTACAGGAAAATTATTTCCGGTGGCTGCTTTCCACTATTAACTATATAAATAATATGAAAAGAACAAGCGTATATACATTCGTCTTTAGTTTAATCCTCTGTGGTTGTATTAATTTTAATCCAAAGGGTGAAAAGGTAGACGAAGAAGTGGCGAAAGAAGAGGTCGTGGACATTCAGAAGGATGATGCGGAAATGGATGAAAACACTCATCTTAAATTTAAAGGAGTGCCGATAGACGGTACTTTAGAGAAATTCGTTTCACGGATGAAACGCAAAGGTTTCAAGCATGTAGAGAGTTTGAACAACTGTGAAGTGCTTGAAGGTGATTTTGCAGATTTCAAGAAGTGCACTATTTATGTTAGCACGCTTGACAGCAAGGATTTGGTTTCAAAAATCTCAGTCGCTTTTCCTGAGCAGGAGCAGTGGGAATATCTTTATGGCGACTATAAATATTTGAAGGAATTGCTTACTGAAAAGTATGGCAAACCATCGGAATGTGTCGAGCGTTTTCAGTCTACTTATGGAACGAAGCCGCAGGATAATCAGGAAAGGATGTTAAATGTTGGACTCGATAATTGCACTTATGAGACACATTTTGCCGTTGAAAATGGGGAAATAGTGCTTTGGATAGGGCATGACGGAGTCTCTTCATGCTACGTAATGCTTTCTTATAAAGACAAGATTAACGGAAATGCCGTTAGGGAACACGCAAAAGACGATTTGTAACAATATATAAAAGGATAGGATATGAATATCAAACAGACTCCAACGCTCAGTTTTTCAGAAGCATTTAATAGTGCGACAAGTAAGATTTTTCAGTTCAATGGACGTGCCCGCCGTTCGGAATATTGGTGGATGATGGTGCTTTTGTTGGCTGTCAACGTCATCTTGACACCGTTTATCGGAATCCTTGTTGATTTGGCGACAATTCCTTTGACGTTCCGACGGCTCCATGACACTGGACGAAGCGGATGGTGGTGGGGTGTTTATACCATCTTGCGGATAGCGTTTGGGGTATCTTTGATTTACGATTTGGTGATGGCAAGTCTGAATGCGGAAAACATGCAAGGATATGAAGAAGAACTTGCTTTTGCGCTTTTTGCCAAGTATATTATATGGTTCGTTGTGATAGGTATCTACAAGATTGTCCTTACAGTCTTTATGTGTATGGACAGTGATATTGACGAAAACAAATATGGGAAGTCTCCAAAATACATAGACAGTGCCGTTCAATAATCATTTTCATCAATACGCCTTTAATGACAATGATAATTTAGTCTGTATCTCTGACGTTAAGGATGATGTCGGCCGGAAATATTATTGTCCGGATTGTCATGGTGAGATGATACGGAAGTATGGCAAGCTCAGGCGTCCGCATTTACCGTATTTGTATATTATATAAAAAGAACGGAACTCAGCCGCGTTGTCGTGATATAGATGTAGAAGATTGCCATTCATTCCGTCTTAATGTTTATAGGTATGAAGATGGAATGAGTGAGTTTGAAAGAAATGGATTTCTTTATGACGCAGATATATGGAAAGCGGAAAGGTAATAGGCGTGATGTTATGTTAATATGAAATTTGTGCTCATTTTTGAGTTGGTATTATGATTCTGTCTGCGCCGCCGATGGTATCTTCTTTGGTGGAAAAGGTGTAAAAGCTGACGGATTTTCTTTCTGCTGCGACGTTTTCTTTAAATTTTGTTTACCTTTGCCATAGAATAGGTCGCGCTTGGCAATCCGTTTGCCGGCGCGCCCCCTTTTGACATGACTGACAAACATAATCTATATACAATATGAACAGAATTTTAGCTTTGTTGTTCTCTGCCGCGGCGGTTACCGCGGTCGTAGGACAGGACAAGACGCCGGCCTTTCCCGGGGCCGAGGGTTTCGGACGTTATGCCACGGGAGGCCGTGGAGGCAATGTCTATTACGTGACACGCAACGACGACTGTACGGACGACAATCTCGTGGAGGGCACGCTGCGCTGGGCCTTGCGCACTGGCGACGATACGCCGCGAACGATTCTATTCAAGACCTGCGGCACGATCTATCTCAACAGCGTGCTCAAATTCGCCCATCCAAATGTAACCATCGCGGGACAGACGGCACCCGGAGGAGGAATCTGCATTGCGGGCTATAACATATATGTGTGCAAGCCCAACGTAATCTTGCGTCACCTGCGGTTCCGTGCAGGCGATCTGGCGGCGAAGAGCCGCACCGCGCTCGACATAGAGAACACGCGCAACGTCATCATCGACCATTGCTCGATGACGTGGTCGATGGAAGAGTGCATGACGATGTACGACTGCGACAGCACGACTGTCCAGTGGTGTATCATCGGCGAGGGTCTCTACAACTCGCGCAATGCCAAGGGGGCGCGCTCATACGCCATGCAGTGGGGCGGCGAGCATACATCCATGCACCATACACTCATCACCAACTGCAACAACCGTATGCCGCGGTTCAACGGTGTGCGCTCGGAGAGCAAGAACCGTGGAGACCACGACCAGTTTGTCGATTCGGAGTTCTACAACAACGTTATTTTCAACTGGGGAAAGTCCAATTCTCTCTATGGCGGCGAATGTTATACGGACATCAACGGCGGCGACAGCTACAACCGCGTCTACATGCGCGGAAACTATTTCCGTCCGGGACCCAACACGCAGAAGAACGTGCAGAAGAACCGCTATTTCTTCCAGGGCGACAACAGCACGAAGGGCACCGGCCAGTGGCTCGTAGAGGGCAACATGTTCGAGAAAGGCAGCCGGTATGCCACGACGAAGAATTCCTGCTGGACCGACGCCACGCTTGACAAGGTGAACGCCGACAACTGGTACGGATTCACGACCAACAGTGCCGACAAGGCCGTGAACATCGGTGCGGGCAACAATCAGGCCAACTATGACAAGTATGCGCTCACGTCACAGACGGTCTCAAGCGGGCTTGTGGCCGAAGATGCCTCCGTGGCTTATCTAAAAGTAGTGGGACTTTCTGGCAGTGCGGAAGACGCTATGATGACGTCAGGGAATCGGAACTGTGCCGGCGCCACACTCCCGCGGATTGACGAGGTGGACAGCCGTCTGCTGGGTGAGGCTGCCGGAACGGTGGAACCGCAATATGCCGGCAAGGACGAAAAAGGAAACCTGAGCCGCGGAATCGGGATTATAGACTCGCCGGCAGACATCGTTCTCGCTGAGCATGACACTTTTGAGGCCCTGCACGAAACCACCGGTACGGGTGTCGGAGAAATGAAGACAACCACTCTGTGGCCTTATCTGGGCATGCGTGAGGGAGAGCGTCTGATGGAAGATACTGACGGTGACGGACTGCCGGACGCATACGAGCGTGAGAAAGGACTCAATCCGGACGATGCCTCGGACGGAGCGGCTCCGGCAGCCGGGGGCTACACCAATCTGGAGATATTCCTCAACGGTGTTGCCGACGGCACCATCGTCAAGTCCGACTATGAGACAGTGGAGTCGGGTATAGCCGGAAGACCGGTCGCTGATGCTCATACGGTTTCGCGCACATATTATAATATGAGTGGAGTGAAGACCGGAGTGCAGGCTGCGGGATGTGTTACAGTAGTTCGTGAAAAACTTTCCGACGGCACTGTCAGCGTGAAAAAGGTTGCCGGACGGTAAAGGTGGCGTAAACTCTGTTTGGGAATGCGCCTGTTTTAACAAATCGTAACTTTACGGGTGAAACTTTTCCGGTTTTCGCTTGGCCGTTATCAGGAAATAATGTATATTTGTGGTGTCTAAATAACATATTGATAAAAACAATCGTAAAACCTTTTAATATAAAGTTTACTATGGAAGTTGAGAAAATAATGCAGGCGCTGGAGCAGAAGCATCCGGGCGAAGCAGAATATCTGCAGGCAGTCAGAGAGGTGCTTATTTCGGTGAAGGATGTCTACAACCAGCATCCCGAATTTGAAAAAGCCAAGTTAATCGAACGTATTGTAGAGCCCGAGCGGATTATCACTTTCCGCGTGCCATGGGTCGACGACAACGGCGAGGTGCATGTGAACATAGGCTATCGCGTTCAGTTCAACAGCGCCATAGGCCCGTATAAGGGCGGACTCCGTTTCCACCCGTCGGTCAATCTCTCCATATTGAAATTCCTCGGATTTGAACAGACATTCAAGAACGCGCTCACCACGTTGCCCATGGGCGGCGGCAAGGGCGGTTCGGACTTCTCCATCCGCGGTCGTTCCGACAATGAAGTGATGCGTTTCTGCCAGTCGTTCATGACCGAGCTGTATCGTGTGATTGGTCCGGACGAGGACATTCCGGCAGGCGACATCGGTGTCGGCGCACGCGAAATCGGCTATCTCTTCGGCATGTACAAGAAGCTGAAGCATGAGTGGAGCGGCATGATGACGGGCAAGGGGCTCGAATGGGGAGGCTCGCGCATACGTCCCGAGGCCACCGGCTACGGCGCACTCTACTTCGTAAACCAGATGCTCCAGACCCACGGCATCGACATTAAGGGCAAGACCGTCGCTATCAGCGGCTTCGGAAATGTTGCCTGGGGTGCCGCAAAGAAAGCAACGGAATTGGGAGCCAAGGTGATAACCATATCCGGTCCTGACGGCTATATATATGATCCGGCCGGTCTTGATGACGAAAAGATAGAATACATGCTTGAACTCCGCGCCAGCGGCAACGACGTTTGCCAGCCGTATGCAGACGAGTTCCCCGGTTCACAGTTTGTTCCCGGCAAGAAGCCATGGGAAGTCAAGTGTGACATCGCGCTGCCTTGCGCAACGCAGAATGAGCTTGACGGCAATGATGCTGACATGCTGTTGGCAAACAAACCGCTTTGTGTAGCCGAGGTGTCGAACATGGGCTGCACGGCCGAGGCAGTAGAGAAGTTCACAGCTGCCAGGATGCTCTTCGCTCCGGGCAAGGCTGTCAACGCAGGCGGTGTGGCTACATCCGGTCTCGAAATGACTCAGAACGCAATCCGTCTGACATGGAGTGAGGCCGAAGTGGATGAGAAACTCCACTACATCATGCACAGTATCCATGAGCAGTGTGTCAAGTATGGCAAGCAGGCTGACGGCTACATTGACTACGTGAAGGGCGCCAACATTGCCGGTTTCATGAAAGTGGCCAACGCCATGATGGCTCAGGGTGTCGTCTGATGACTTTAATGTAAAACCGACAACGTAGCAGTGGACCTGAGACGGATATTGATTTTAGTAATATCAGCATTGTGCTTTACCTTTCTGCCGGCACAGATACGGCAGAAGGGTAAAGCTTCTTATTACTCAAAACGGGCCACAGGGGCGCGCACCAGCAGTGGCGAAAGGCTGCATCACGACAGCATGACCTGCGCCCACCGCACCTATCCGTTCGGTACCAGACTGAAGGTGACCAATCCGTCAACGGGAAAGATTGTCTTCGTGAGGGTCACTGACCGTGGTCCCTACGGTCGCGGCCGCATCATAGACCTGTCCTGGGGTGCTGCAAAGGCATTGGGAATGTTGTCTCAGGGAGTGGTCACGGTCGTTGTGGAGCAGGTTGACGAGACCATTGTCCCGTTCCGGCCGAGCGACGATAAGACGGCAATGGAGTTCGACTACGGCTCTTCCGATGCTGCAAACGGGCTTCATCCGTCGTGGAAGGAGATAAAGGAGGCCAATCATAAGACACCGACCAGCCACCCGAAGAACTTGTCAAGGCCGCAGAAGCCCAATCCTGCGATGCGCCGTTAACTCCGTTTTCTGTTTAAAAGCAAAGACGCGCGTTCAACTTAAATGCGAGCCGCGAAACCGCAAAGAGTATATATTGTTCTTTGCGGTTTCGCGGCTCGCGTTTTGTTCTTACCGGTTTTCCTTTTTCAAATCCGGCTCTTTTTCTTTCAAATCCTATCCAGCGCCTGTCGTATGTCGTCGAGAATATCCTCGACGTCCTCTATTCCGACCGAGAGGCGGATCAGGTCGGGGGCCACGCCGGCCTCGCGCAGCTGCTCGTCGGAGAGCTGGCGGTGGGTGTGGCTTGCCGGATGGAGCACACAAGTGCGTATGTCGGCCACGTGAGTGACGATATTGATCATCTCAAGAGAGTCCATGAAGCGGATGGCGGTGTCGCGGTCGCCCTTCAGTCCGAAGGCAAGCACGCCGCAGCTTCCCTGCGGCAGATATTTCGCGGCGAGTCCGTGACACTCGTCGGTGGTCAGTCCCGAGTAGCGAACCCATGCCACGCGGCTGTCGGCGGCGAGGAATTCGGCCACCCGCAGGGCGTTTGCGCAGTGCTGGCGCATGCGCAGCGCGAGTGTCTCCAGACCGAGGTTGAGCAGGAACGAGTTCTGCGGAGCGGGAATGGAGCCGAGGTCGCGCATGAGCTGTGCCACGAGTTTGGTGATATAGCCCATCCGTCCGAAGGCCTTGGTGTATGTCAGCCCGTGGTAGGACTCGTCCGGTGTGCACAGTCCCGGATATTTTTCCGCATGGTCATCCCAGCAGAAATTTCCGCTGTCAACAACGCATCCGCCCACCTGAGTGGCGTGGCCGTCCATATATTTTGTGGTCGAGTGGGTGACGATGTCGGCTCCCCATTCGAACGGGCGGCAGTTGATGGGCGTGGCGAACGTATTGTCGACGATGAGCGGAACGCCGTTGCTGTGGGCTATCCGGGCGAATTTCTCGATGTCGAGCACCTTGCACCCCGGGTTCGAGATGGTCTCTCCGAACAGTGCGCGCGTGTTCGGGCGGAACGCCTTCTGTATTTCTTCCTCCGTGGCCTCCTGGCTGACGAAGGTACATTCGATTCCGAGTTTCTTCAGCGTCACGCCGAAGAGATTGAACGTACCGCCGTAGATTTCGCTTGAAGCGACGATATGGCTTCCCGCCTCACAGATGTTGAACACGGCGTAGAAGTTCGCAGCCTGTCCGCTCGATGTCAGCACGGCGCCCACGCCGCCCTCCATGGCTGCAATCTTGGATGCCACGGCGTCGTTGGTGGGATTTTGCAGACGGGTGTAGAAATATCCTTCCTTCTTCAGGTCGAAGAGCATGGCCATCTCTTCGCTGTTGTCATACTTGAAAGTGGTGCTTTGCACGATGGGCAGCTCTATCGGCTCACCGTTCTTCGGCTGCCATCCTGCGTGTATGCAGAGTGACCCCGGTCTCAGTTTCTTTTCCATATCGTTTCTTGTTTCTGTTGTTCGTTCGTGACGTCACGTCGGCCTGTGGTGCCCGATAGTTTCCTGTGGCGGCCGTGGCGGCGTGCGTGCAAAGTTACTCAAATTTGTCCGATTTGCCGCCGCTCCGTTCCCGTAAAATCGCTTTTGCCCGACCGCAAGGCCCTTATTTGCTTTTTTTTACGTACCTTTGCCCCTATGATCAAACAAGTAAGACCCAAAAAGAATCTCGGCCAGCACTTTCTGACCGATCTCGACATAGCCCGCCGCATTGCCGACACGGTGGACGCCTGTCCCGACCTGCCCGTTCTGGAGGTCGGTCCCGGCATGGGAGTGCTCACACAGTATCTGGTGGAGAAACCGCGCGAGGTCCGCGTGGTTGAGATTGACCGCGAGTCGGTTGTCTATCTCAACGAGCATTTCCCCCGTCTTCGTGACAACATCATCGGCGAGGACTTTCTCCGGATGGATCTGAGAACACTCTTCGGTGGCGGGCAGTTTGTCCTGACGGGAAACTATCCCTACGACATATCTTCCCAGATCTTCTTCAAGATGCTTGACAACAAAGACCTCATACCCTGCTGTACGGGAATGATTCAGCGCGAGGTTGCCCTGCGCATGGCCTCGGCGCCTGGCTGCAAGGCCTACGGCATACTGAGTGTGCTCATCCAGGCATGGTACGACGTGGAATATCTTTTCACCGTCGACGAAGACGTCTTCAATCCGCCGCCCAAGGTCAAGAGTGCCGTAATCCGCATGACGCGCAACGGCGTGACCTCGCTCGGTTGCGACGAACAGCTGTTCCGTCGCGTTGTCAAGACCGTGTTCAACCAGCGCCGGAAGATGCTCCGTGTCAGCCTGCGCCAGATTCTGGCCGGTCGCAGTCTCACACCGGGCTTCTTCGAGCAGCCGGTTATGACCCGCCGTCCGGAACAGCTCACCGTGGCTGAATTTGTCGACCTGACCAACATTGTTGCCGAACAGCTCGGCGGAAGTCCTGTTTGTGGGAAATAATTCGTTTTTTATTCATTGTGTACGCACACAATATCGCTGTGCGCGTACACAATGACGGTTGATTTACGTCAATATTCCATCGCTTTTTTCAAACAAGGGCCGTCTTTTCATTGCCGGTTCCGTCATTCGTCGTACCTTTGCACCATCGAAAGACAAAAAGAGAAAATTCATAGCAACGAAGGTAATAATATGATGTATTAAGATTGTAGTCAGGTATTGGCCAAGGTAAACTTGGAGGTTGAGTTTAGGATAATTCGGCAATAGGTAGTTTTTTAGGTAAAAGAAAGATTGAATCAGGTAACAGACAGCTGCGCATGGATGTCGTGACGACAGGGCAGCGAAAATTCGAATGACTGGTACGTTCGGCCTATTCAAAGTCGCGTACCTTATTTTTAGAAGAGGTTTTTAGTTATTAATAGCGTTATTTAGCGGTGTTCGGGTCGTAGAGACACGGAACCGCTTTTTTCGTATCCGGTCCGCAGCAGGGTAGGGGCCGGCTATGGGAACCGCTGCAGCCGGTATGGCGGGAGACCTTTTTCTTTCTCAATGGTTTCTTTGTGGAGATGTTTTTATGTCATGATAATATCACGGAATTTAACACTTGAAAATTCTCAAACCAGAGAGCGGTTAAGCCGGAATCTTTACATTCCGCTGTTGCCGTCATTCAAAAATCTGTCCGTAACCGACCAATAAGGCTCTCCTTGGGTTGCGACAGCAGCCCCGTTGCGTTCCAACGGTATTCCCGTTGGAATGTCGTTATGGCCCCGTTGCAATGTCGGGAGGCCCTTACGGCAAAATAAAAACGGACAATTTGCTGCACACTTTCGTTGTTTTTGCGACAACCTGCTGTGGGTCAGGTGATAAAAAATGCACACGCAAAACTCGCGAATTTCGGACCACGGGAAAATAATTTCAGAATATCGCAGGGATTTTGAGGCTTTTGTCAGGATAATTCTGAGTTTTTAACACTTTGTTTTTTTAGTGGGGAGGAGTGGAAGATAAGTATGGAAAGCTCACAGAGAGAACATTTCCCTATGCGACGACAATATTCCTGAATAGCGCAAACCGTGGGCGTAGTCGGCGAAATCACTGATGTGGCGGTGAATATCGGTCAATTTGTCTTCGGGAATTTACATATAAGCTAAATTGCAGGCCTCTACATAATCATTCTTTAGAATTATATGGCAACAATCAAAGTAAAGTTTCGTCCTTCTTCCGTCGAAGGCAGAGAAGGAACGCTGTATTATCAAGTGATTCACAGACGTGTTGTCCGGCAGGTGAACACCGGCTACAGGCTATATCCGCATGAATGGGATAGCCGCAGTTGCCGCGTTGCGGTCTCGTCGGCAGCGGATGACCGCCGCAGGTTTCTTTCAATGGTTGAAGCGGGAGTGCGGCGTGACATTTTCCGGTTTGAAGAAATCATCGGACGTCTCGAATGCAGCGGATGTCCGTATGACGCCGACAGTGTGGTGTCCCTTTTTGGTGCAAACGTGAGCAACATCGGCTTCGTTGCCTTCGCACGCGCTCTTTCCGTCCATCTGTCCGGTATTGGCAATAACCGTATTTGCGGCGCCTACACGACAACGCTCAACAGTTTTGTCCGTTTTCTCGGTGACCGCCGGGATGTCGATATGTCGGATTTCGATTCCGACCTTATGTTGGCATACGAAAATTGGCTGAAGGCCAAAGGACTGTGTCAGAACTCCTCGTCGTACTACATGCGTAATCTCAGGGCAATCTACAATCGTGCCGTTGAACGTAATCTGACCGTCCAGCGCCATCCTTTCCGCCATGTCTACACGGGAATCGACAAGACCGTCAAGCGGGCTGTACCGCTGCGTGTGATACGCCGGATACGCGATATGGACCTGACAGACAGCCCTGCGTTGGACTATGCCCGCGACATGTTCATGTTTTCGTTCTATACCCGTGGAATGTCCTTTATAGACATGGCTTTCCTCAGAAAAAATGATCTTCACAACGGAATCCTTTCATACCGGCGCCGGAAGACCAACCAGCTTATCACAATCAAATGGGAACAGCCCATGCAGGACATCATCGATAAATATGACACCGGCGTTACGCCCTATATGCTTCCCATCATAAAGGATATGGGAAAGGACCGGCACCTGCAGTATAAGAACAGTGTCCATCTGGTCAATGGAAAACTGAAAATCATAGGCCTTCGTCTCCGTCTTGACATTCCGCTGACCACGTATGTGGCGCGCCATGGCTGGGCCAGCATTGCGCGGAGCAAGAACATCCCCCTGGCCGTCATAAGTGAGGCCATGGGCCATGATTCGGAACTCACCACGCGAATCTATCTGGCCTCGCTGGACACGTCGCAGGTGGACCGGGCCAACAGGCTAATACTCAGTTTGCTGTAATTCCGCCGGCCCCACGGGCATGGCGTTTTTCCCGTCGTGTCTTTCCGTTTCCTCGGGCCACCTGACGACGGTGGCCCGCAGGATTCTCACGTCATAGACGGGACGGTCGTTATAGTCCGTGCCACACCTCTGTATATTCTCCACCACGTCCATTCCCCCGGTAATCTCGCCGAACACGGTGTAGGCTCCGTCCAGATGAGGCGTACCGCCCGCAGTGCGGTATGTGTTCATCATTTCAGGTGTCAGTTCAACCGGACACTCCGTGTCAGCGGCCATGCGGTCATGCATATATTCTATGTCATCCGTAGAGAAGCGCTTGCCCCATACGATGTAGAACTGACATCCGTCTGAACGGTGCTCCGGATTGGTCTCGTCGCCCTCACGTGCCATGGCCACAGCCCCGCGGCGATGGTAGATGGCCGGCAGGCATATCTCTGCCGGCAGCGTGTAGGCCACGGAACTGTCGCCCAGTTCCTGGCCGGGAATGGCGTTCCGGCTTGCCGGGTCGCCGGTCTGTATCATGAAACCGCGTATGGTGCGGTGGAAGAGCAGACTGTCATAGAAGTGTTCGGACGTCAGTCGGAGGAAATTGTCCCTGTGTGCCGGTGTCTCGTCATACAGGGATATGCGGATATTGCCCTTGGTGGTTTCCAGCAGAACTTCTGCTCTACGTTCCCGCGCTTCCGTTTTCGTGTCATCTTTATGTTCCCGCAGTTTCGGTTTCTTGTTTTGGCCCTCTGCCGGTTGAGTCAGTGTGAGCGCAACCATGGCGAGAAGCCATATCGTTTTTCTTGCTTTCATAAATCATGTATTTTTTTTCGTGTATCTCTGTAAGTGACAGAACAGAAAAACCTTACCTTTTCTTACTGTTCGAAGACTGTCTCTGCCTCCATCTTCAAGTCACTTTTTGGCTTGCCGCTTTCAATTACAAAATTAGCAAAAATCGGAGGAATACGCAACAAAATCAGAGGCTTGGCTTGAGAGAACCGTAGTATTCGTTCCGAAAAGTGCAGCAGCTTCAACTTTTTCGTTGGAAAAAGTGTACTGGATTTGATTAAAACATCTATGAAGCACCTATGAACAAGGTGAATATCCCCCCAAATATCCTATTCAAATTTGGTCAGTTGAGGAAATTTCAGTAATTTTGTCACTGTGGTAATAATTACGACGGTAATAGAGTATGAATTTCTATAATCGGACAAAAGAAATTGAGGAGCTGAGGCGAATACAAGGACGTGCGTTTGACTCGCGGTCAAGGATGACTGTCATAACCGGTCGGCGTCGTATCGGTAAGACTTCGCTTGCTCTGCGTGCCACACAGGGCGAATATCCTACAGTATATCTTTTCGTCAGCAGAAAGAATGAGGCAGCTTTGTGCGAAGAGTTTGCCGGGCTGATCTCAACTGCTCTCAGTTGCGCCATCCTTTTCACCGCAAATATTTCTCCTTTATAACGGAAACAGACCGACATGAACTTTCGCTCGCATCGGTCTGTTTTCTGGTCAAATTCACTTGCTAAAATCTAAAAAGTTTGTCGTTTTGGCTTAGTTTCACTACTATATATCTATCGTCTTTCAACTCTTCTGGAAGTTTGTCGGACAAAATAGAGGCGATGAACTGCAAGTTGTGATATTCCTCTACGAACTTTGCTGTACCCAAGAGCTGGTTTCCATGTACCAGTTCTTTTTTGTCATACAACCCAAAATGCAAACATGGTATATGTTCCTTGTCTGCGAATAAGATGTATGCCATATCAAAGCAAACAATTTCTCCTTGCTTCTTTCCTGAGCTGAAATTTATAGTGTCTGCATCAAATCTTTCTATATTGAATTTATAGATTTCATTTCTGTTCTTTGTTTCTGTTTCGTACACCATGCCATATTGTTCCGCATAAAGCAACTGTGATATTTTGGCAAGATAGTTATTCAGCTTATCCAATTGGGCTTGCACCTTTTGCTTGAACTCATCACTGAACAGAGATTTGTCTATGCTTGCAATCTGTTTGTTCAGAGAATCTATCCTCTCTTCGACATTATCGATTTGATCTATCTGCTGTTTTAATCCACCCAATCTCTCATGCTTTTGAGTAAGATCTGCTATCAGACTTTCATAGTCTGTATAGTACGATGATTGCAACAGCTTATCACTAAGAGTTTTTTCCGATGCATGCAAAGTTCTAATCTCAGAGTCCAATGCTTCTATCTTCTTTTTTAACTCAGGCAACTCACTTGCTATAAAATCTGCCTTTTTCACAAGCATGCTATTGTGGTGTTTAAGCAGATCTTCGAAAGTGTGATGCAGTGTGGGAACAAATCTCTTTGCCTGATTATATACCATTTTTAATGTGTCAGCATCGATATTCGACTTGTTGCTAAGAATCTCCTCTTTGGCTTCTTCCATTATAGCATGACGCAACTTCAAGGAGCTAAGTTGAGAAGAAAGCGCTGTTATCTTATATTTCAAGTCAGATAACTCAGCCATGTCATTGTCAAAGTCAGGGTTTAGGTGCATCTGTTTCTTTATATGCTCCAATTCTTTTATTTCTGATTTGACAATACCTAATTCTGAAGCTAAAGCATTACGACTTTTTTCTTTTACGAGTTTCTTTCTGAAATTTACTTCTGTTTTCAGCTTCTGAAGTGATTGTTGACGTACTTCCGCATCTGTATAGTTTAACCCCAACATATATAGGTGCAGAGTTTCATAAACAGCATCAGAATTTGTACCTTCAAGCCAATGCAGAGTGTGATTGACTGCAGCATTTGTATATCTCACATTATGTGCAACCAATTGTCTAAATGTCGGTTTGTCGGTCTCCACGCCCATGATGGCATACTGAAGAGCTTTCTTAAATTCATTTTCGTTTGAATAATTCTCTCCGTTTATTTCTTGGATAGTGTTCTTGCCTGAGAGAAAATTTCTTCTTATATGAACTTTTGGGGCTGTGGTAGTCCAATCGCTAACCAAAATTAAGGTTATCACCACTTCCTTCTCTGTCAAGAATGTCTTTACTTCTTCGTTGATGACACGTCTGTCTTCTGGACTTGTATATATAGTACGTGGTTCCTTACCCAAACAGATGTCAATAAGTCTGAGTATGGTTGTTTTGCCAACGTTATTTCCAGTCTCAGTATTAGTATCTGGGGTTTCGTCAACTATCAAATTAAGACCTTGATGAAAGTCTAATCTTCTGATAAGACCTTCTTTTGATTCTATGATAAGTGATTTTATGAACATAGCTCAACCTCCCCATTTTTAACAATGACACAATCTATTAAGTAAAGCCAGTCTATACAGAGTTGCAAGATAGCAAAACTCATTCTATACTGTTCTCGAAGACGACAATACAAGTCCACGACAGAAATTTTCTTTTCTGCCTGTAGCACCTTTAGTACAATAGCACCATTGTAATAGATGCATTCTTCCGGTCTCATATTATCTGGTAGAAGCATAATTATATCGGCTTTTCAAATATTTTACATTCCATAAATGCGTGTACCATCAACATTTCAACACACATTTCCAATTGTTCTTGTGATAAATTATTATTTTTGTTGTCTATTTGATTGATGATTTCGTTTTTAATTGCAATGAACAAAGCATCGCCACTTGCCTGTGATTTCAAACTTACATATATTTTATGCAATTTCTGCAGCACAGCCATGCTTTTTGTTTTTCCTTGCCTAGCGTATTCGCTGTAGATTTTCTGCACATTGATATAATAAATTTTATATTGGTCTATGGCATCTTTTGCATATATAGACAAGTTGTTGAAACTTATTTTTGCCTCTATTTCAAATTCTGTCATATCAACATCACATTCGTTCAAATCATCTTTTGCTAACTGACTAATGATGTAGTTCAGCCCAGAAGTTAACTGTGTAGTATCGGGAACATCATTTTGAATATTGCTTTTTATGAACATAGCTATTATTCCAATACTCTCAATATCCGGCATTCCCTTTATTCTATCCACAATGAAATGAATATCCAAAATATCAGTTTTCGGATTAAATATGACCTCATGAGGAGGGGCGTATTTATGCTTTCGCTGCTCTTTTGCGTCGATAACTATTGGCGCAAAATAAAAATGATAACCAGTATATTTCTCAGAAATCTCTTTCAAAGAATGATCGATTTTCCTTTTGGTACTTGTACCTGTCACTTGTACCAATATATGATTGGATTCATCAACCAAGTCAATTCCTGGTATATTCTGTTGCAAACTATTTGCATTGCGAAGTTTCCAACCATATATAAGATTCAAGAGACCTACATAGAAGTCTTCTGATATGACATGTAAATCCAACAGGTTTAGCAAACCACGTAATTCTACATTGTATGCTAAGCCTGACAGTCTATTCACAATATCATTTATATATGTTTGTCTTTGTAACTTCGCCATAAGTTATACTTAAAATAATCTGCAAATATAAAAAAATTCTTTAACAAACAAGTCTTGTTATCTTGCTTTTTAAGGTTATTTGTGTTAATCAGATTCTTTGTATCTTCCCCTATCTCTACTCCCAACAGGCAAATGCACAAACAAAAAGACGGATAAGTCATAAAACCCATCCGTCTTTCTCAATACTGTTGACATGAATTTTGTGAGCAGCCTACATACTGCAAACAGATTCTTTGGCGTTTATATCAGTATGGCATAGTCATTATTTTTTTCCTATGGCAATCTTAGCAGTTCCTTGATGCCGGTGACCTTGATACCAGTGACCATTCCTTGTATATTTATCTCTATGTCAGAGTATTTTGGTTCAACCATTATTGTTCCGTCCAGAGCCACAACTCCCCATTGACTGTAGTTTTTCTCCACGGCACAATATTTTCCTACCGGCGACTTTATTCTCCTGTAAATAGGCGGAACCGTGATACGGTTGCCAACTCTCAGTCCCCATTTCACTCCTGATCTGAACGGGATGGCCTCGTCAGACAGTGAAAGCTGCTGCCGACGTGTCTCTTTCCGTTTGGTTTCCAGCATGTTCCACTTTTCCTTTGTCAGTCTTGTCAGAAGTTCAATCTCAGTTCTGCATCTTTCACATTCTTCTTCAGAGTCGCAGCATCCTATGTAGTTTTTAGGCTTACCCTCCGCCGCGTGATAATACCTTTCGTCATTATCCATGATGATAATGCTGCCGTCTGCCAGTCGGCGGAATATCCAGTAATAGCTGTCGCAATCATTTTCCAGTATGCAGGCAAATCCTGGATGATGTTCTGAAAGCATGTTGTTTCTGTGGAAAGCCGAATACGGTGTCTTCATATCGTATATGGCGAGATAAAACCTTTTCCAGTCAATCAGCAGTCTGTCTATTCCCTGCTTGTTGATATATATCTTCTTTGTGCGGCTGTAATATGTGTGGTCGATTTCCAGCAATTCAACATTGCCGAATCGTTGTACTTTCGGTTTCCGTTTATAAACACGCAGGTTCTCTATATCAATGTAATACGACTTATTCTGTTCTGTGATATGCAACAGTTCGTATTTCAGAAAATTCATCCGCCTGACATCACTTCTCCTCCATACAATCTCGCCGTCGCCATTGATAATGCCGCAGTCCGAATTTCTGAATCTGACGGCAGCCACTCCAAACCTGATGTCAGGAACAGTGACAAATTGTGCATCGGCAACACACTTGCTTCCGTTTCTCAGTCCCCACAGTCCGCTGGCCGAATCCTGCCAGGCCTTCAGTTCACCCGTGTTCATCTGTATATGACGGCCGTCTTTCATCCTTTCTATTTCTGACAGCAGTTGGTCGTGGGCAATTATGACCTCCATGTCACAGTCATTCACGGTTTCTTCTGACAAAAAACCGGAATGCTTCATGCTATTCATGGTTTCTTCCGCACGCACACTTCCTTTACCGGAAACAATACCGCGGAACATCGCCTCCCAGTCCCATGCCGTCGTGGGCAGTCCGAACATACGATACAGTCCGACGTTGTCTATCAGCACGCAGCTTCTCTTGCCGTTCGTCCTTCTCAGTCCGCGTCCAACCTGCTGCAGGTATTTCGCCAATGACAGGGTAGGGCGGGCCAGCTGGACAAACTCGACATCCGGACAGTCGAATCCTTCGCTGAAAATGTCGACATTCACCAACACCTGGATTCTTCCAGCCTTGAAGTCCTCCACCAACCGCTGGCGTTCAGCTGCCGGGGTCCTGCTGTCAATGGCGGCCGTGCCGATTCCTTTATTATTATAATAGGCGGCGATGTTACGCGCGTGGGCGATACTGATGGCATAGACGATGCCCTTCCTGCCGCCGGCAAACCGCTCCATGCTCATGTGCAGCCGCGCTATGCTCGCATTGCGGTTGAGCATGCCGTCCATTTCCTTTATCTGATAGTCGCCGTCCGCCCCGTGTTTCTCAAGTGAGTCAATCAGTCTCTGTTCCTCGCTCTCCGGTCTTATTGATACATAGTCGAACGCCGACAAGTAACCTTTCCCGATGAATTCCGCAATGCTCCACGAGGTGATAAGCGTGTCGAACAAATCAGCGAATCCCCTGCGGTTCATGCGGCACGGAGTGGCTGTCAGCCCCAGAAACCTCGCATCAGGAAATATGTCCCACAGCATGCGGTAGGTATCTGCCACGGCATGATGGGCCTCGTCGATTATCACCAGCCGTGGCCTGTCCGTCAATTCTCCGGCATGGCGCGTGAGCCACTGGATGGACATGACTTTTATCCTGTCTTCATGCCCGCCATTCTCTTCATGCCCATAATGTCTTTCGCTCCTTTCACTCCTTTCACACTTTGCATGCCCGTCATGCCCGTTCATGCCATATCGTTCAATCGTTTCTTCTATCTGTGCGACAAGCTCGCGGCGATGGGCAACAATCCACACCGGGCCGCCTCCCAAAGCATTACATACCGGGCCACCACTCCATTCGTCAATTGAAGATGGAGCAGAGGTGAGACAGTCCCTCACAACGCTTGCCAGAACGTGGGTCTTGCCAGTGCCCGTCGGCATCTGCACCATCACGCTACGGCAAGTGCGCCACGCCTCAGAAAGGCGCTCCCGGATGTCATTCTGATAATCGTGTAGACGAACCGTTTCCGTCATACGGACTGATTTATAAAAGCATTGCCGCCAAAAGGAAAAGAAAGCCAGGCTTCTTTAATCTTTACTGGCAGTCACGTGGAAGAAAAAGGATGGAAGAAAAAGGATGGATAAAAAAAGAGAAAAGCCGGCCGCGCACACACTTTTTTTATTTTTGTTGTGTTACACGGCCCAAGTAACGGTGTTACACGGGCCGCGTAACATTGTTACTTGAGCCGTGTAACACTGTTACTTGAGCCGTGTAACACCGTTACCTGAGCCGTGTAACATGATAAAGAAAGCCGACGTACAGGCCATAAGCTAACAATCAGCGGCAGGAAATTGAGTCGTTCGGATATTATTTACTACTTTTGTAGAGCAATAGAGAAGTTACGCCCATGAAATCATTTTTAAGAACGGCAAAGGAAACAATCATCTACACAGTCATAATCATTGTTTCTCTGATTTCTGCATTATGGCTGTGGATTACCGGCAGAAGGAGATGACATCAGTGAGTCATAGACACACCTTACTTGTCCGGCAATCTTGTGCCAATCATACTTTGACATGTCATAATCCTTATGTTTCTGCAGCTCATTGACAACGGCCGCAAGACGTTCCGATAGCTGCCCGACGTCGCCGCAACGGAAATAGCAGCGGGCGGGCAGACCAACCTCCATGTTTGCCGGAATATCACTTACGACAACCGGCAGACGATAGCTCATTGCCTCCAGCAGGGCGATGGGCAGGCCCTCATGGGACGACGGGAGGGAATAGCACAGGGCATTTGTCAACAGGGAGTGGAGCTTGCGCCCCTTGACAAATCCGGTAAGGACGACGTTGTTTTCACAGGCGGTGCGTTTCAGCTCACGACTGTAGTCGTCCTCAAAATCAGTGTCGCCGGCGAGAACAAGTTTAATGTCGTCGGGAATACGGTGGGCGTCACGCAGGCGAATATACGCCTCAACAAGGTCGTGAAGACGTTTCTCCGGTACGAAGCGGCACATGCCGAGAATATAACGGCCGCGCTTTATGCCGAGTTCACGGAAATATTCCGGATAGTCGCAAAAGTCGGGCTGCGGTACGCCATTATATATGAGGTGTACATGCTCACGCCTTCCGTATTTATCAGCTATCAGACGGCGTATGACGTCGGATATGACAATGACTTCATCAGCAAACATACAGCCCATCCGCTCACCCAGTTTCAATATTGTTTTTGCCGCCATTCCCCACTTGTCACGGTCGTAGTCGGGCCCATGATGAGTGAAGACGACCTTCATCCCGCGCATTCTTGCGTATGGCACGAGCAGGGCGGGACCGATGGCGTGGACATGAAGAATGTCTGCCCCGAGACGCTTCGCCTTGTTGATAGCGCGGAACGTATGGATGATGGCCTCGAAAGACTTCTTCTTTGGCGAATCTACATTGACAAGAGTCACGCCTCGCCACTCCGTCAGTGAATCCTTGACGTAGTTGCTGCGGCGTATCACCGTGACGTCATATCCGTCTGACGACACTATCCGCGGAAAAAGCTCTTCGCAATGGGTCTCCACGCCGCCCATGACGTTAGGAATACCACGTGTTCCGGTAACGATGATTTTCATATGTCTTATTCTTACCATTAATTCATTTTCTCTATCAATTCCATATTAACTATGTATCCGGTAAAACATAGGGATGAGTTTTTATCAATAAATCTACCTGATACTAATACCTTCATATAGGACACAAACTGTCGGAAAGACTTCAAGTGTCCTCTTTGAGAACTTACGACATGCGCACGTGCGTCTTCATGTAGCAATTACAAAATATTTTGTGAACTTCATTCCATTTAAATGCATTTCGTAGTCACCTGTCAAGGCCTTAGCCATCATCACTGCCTGTTTCGATACATCTCCACAGGTCAGACTCTTGACAAATACAGCAATCTTCTTTTTCATTGCTGTATCTTAAATTTGTAAAAAGCTATCGTCATGGAAATCGAAAGGATACAGATGGCTGCAACAATAAGATATATCAAATGCTTATATATAATATCCATAATTTCATCTACATACGTCCAATCTTCTGTACCGCCTTTCATGAGCTTATTCTGCACGCGCAATAGGTTATATGCTTCTTCTACTGTCACATTCTTTAGTCCTTTGACTTTGCAATAACCTATGACATCACTTACATAATCTGCGCTGAAATCACGCTTCATAGCACTATGTGTGAGAAATACAATCCAATTATAGTCCGTCTCTACCGCCTTATCTATCTCATGTTTTATTATGGAGATATTATCATGCTTGCGTAGTGGGAGGCGGTGAATGTAATACCTGTTATAATTCTTGAGATTGCATACATCCCCACGCGAATCAAACGCCAAAGAGAAATATTTTGAAGACAATGCCAACAACCAAGAACGCGTCACCATGTCGAAACGTCCCCAAGGATAAATAAGATAGTTATGGCTCTTAAATCCAAGACTATCCATAATTTCTTCAGAACGCTCAAACTCTTTTTCTACTGAATTAGGAGTCGGCCGTTTCCAAACCTGCGCATCATGACTTAAAGAATGATTACATATCTGATGTCCCCCTTCTTGAAATTCTAATAAAGTTTTTGCTACATCAGGTTTACGTAAAACATCATTTGCAATAACTCCGAAACATATTTTTATACCGTGCTTATCTGCAATATCCTTAATTGCAGCGATAGCCTCAACATTTCCTGCATCATCGTCAATCAGCGTGAACCATGACTGGCAGAATACATCAGAACATGCAACTATCATTATGAGCGTAGCCCAAAGCCTCGTTATGCTCTTTCTCATATCCGGGACGCACTTTAATGAACTTTGCAGGATTACCCCCCCATATTTCATAAGGAGGAATATTTTTTGTAACAATCGCTCCTGCACCCACTATAGAATACTCTCCTATGCTGACAGGAGCACATATTATCACGCCGGTACCCAAAAAGCACCAGTTACCGATACTGACTTTGCCATGATTAAACCTTATCTTTGGAAACGAGGTATCAAAATAATGAGTCAATATAGTGCAGTTCATTGTTATGCGCACATGATTACCTATAGTTATATTCTCCGGATGAAGTCGATCTATCAACACTCCTTCACCAATACTCACACCTGTTGTATCGGGTATATTTACTCCTGCTAATTTTAATAATTTTCCACGAAAATGTCCCGGCATTTGGACACGTGAGAACGTCAATAACGCAATTTTCAATATACGTTTAATAGAATATTTCTGCATAGAGTCAATGTTTTTTATTTTATTCTTCTTATCCAACCTTTTATGCTATATGGTAACATATTGAATACGGTATGAATCAATCGTTGTTTACGATAAGCCTTTCTGTAGAACAAATCCACAGCTAAATATCCCTCAGTCCTATATAAGTCCATAATGGGTTTGCGTAGTTTCCCTATTTTACTTGGATATTTCAATTGCTCATTACGGTTCGCAACCTTTGAATATGTAGATTCATTATATGAAAGTCTGTCCCTCAACTTATCCATCAAGAATCCTCCCTGTTCTGTATTCACAATGAGACAAGATATCCCTTTCTGAACATCATATTTGGATAATAAATCCGGATGTTCATGTTGAAATCCCCAATAATCGCCGATAGTAATGTCGCCAGGACGATGGTCTGACGCATATCTGCAACTATAACAATTTTCCCTATAAGTATGCCCATCAAGAAATAATGTGAAATAAGAGCTCAATCTTCCAGGAATTAATTTATAATTATCATGGAAATCAAGTCTAGCAGTCATTTCCCAACCGATTGTTTTATCTCGGAACTTAAAATTACATATATTATCAGTATTGGGAAATGTTGTATTTATATAATCATTGAAGAATTTCAAAGATGGCACCCCATGACAAATAATATCAATAATGAACAATGTTTTATAATCCTTACGCAGAAATGACCGAAGAGCAGCGCACTGACATGGCGTCCCGGAAAATAAAACGTATTTGCCAAGTTTCAAGTCTTTCTGTACTTGTTTGTAAGAATCACCAACATCGCATTGAACATATTTACTACCCTGTAATTCATTTATATCCTCTATTTTTGTAATACGTTTGTGACGAACTATGAAATTATCTTGTTCACGCCACATTGCTGCACCATAAACAATACCATTTCTTTCCAATGTATATTTTGCAGCTTCATAGAAAATGCCTCCTGATGCAGAGCGTATAATATCTTTTTTACTTTTTGATGCCGCAACATAAACATTTTGTACTATAGAATGTTCTTCGCGACCTTGGAAAGCACAGATCTTTTTACAAGCACCACACTCCACGCATTTCTTATCATCTATCTGAGGATAAATAAAACCACAATCATCCTCAATCATTGTTATTGCTGTTTTAGTACATATATTGGCACAAGCACCACAACCACAACAATCTTGCTTTTTATCAAATAATGTAATCATAATTATCCATTTATTGCATTGCGGAGGTATTGTAAACTAGAAGTCCTATGGACTTTTATCATTTCATTAACAGCCTTATAATCTATTTCATCAGTTGGATTATCGAGATCAAAAATATAATTATCGTCAATATTGCGATTCGTTATATTCAGACTCGAAAGTAAATCCTCCACTTTCTTAATACGATTCTTTTGCGTTAAGAAGACCTTAAACTGACGCTGGTTTTCTATAGAGAAAGCCACTCCGTGAAATGTTCCCGTTATTACAAATTTGGCATTACGGAACATATGTACCCATTGAAAAGGAGTAAGGTTAACAGTGATATCTGTATATGCTTTATCGCATTCACCAGCGCCATAAACGGCTAATCCATGTTCATTGGCGTATTCAAATATTTGTTTTTTTATCTTTCTCGGCAAATGCTCTGCATAATAGAATAAGATATAATCCTTGTTTGGAAGTTCCACTTCTTCTTTGGGAAAATCAAGAAGGAATGTAGGGTCAAGAACTTTTTGTGGCCTGTTGCCTGTAATATGTTCTACCAAATCCTGCCCCAACGTATCTCTGACGCTAATGGATTTGAATTTTGCCAATCCCTTTTTTACATATTGCGGAACATTGTCAGCAGTGGAATTACCGACACTCGGAGCATAAGAAACAAGTCGCGGGCAATTCAGTCCAATACCAAACTTTATCTCGGCATCTCCCTTAGGATCAGAAAAGTTCCAGACCTCATCGCTGCCAACAACTATCACATCGAAATTCTCTCTATTTACTTCTGCTGCATTAAAATACAGCGGTGTCAGATTCATGTGCTCTTGTCGCGCTTTCCAAAATCTATAAGGTAAATGTATCTTGTGAAACCACGCTCTCGGTGTTTCTCTACTTAAATAAAAACGAAACCATCCTCCATTATTTACAATACAATGTTTCAGATGGATATAATTGACAATCTTTACCTCTGCATCGGGATATTCATGTTTTATTGTTTCCTGTAGGGCATACGCCTGAAGAAAAGCACCGAAGTTGGCAATAAAGTGATGGGTAAGTATTCCTATTTTCATCTTATAGACTTTGCGTTGTTATACATCTTCAAATACAAATCCTCTAATTTCTTAGCTTCAACACGTATGTCATAACCTTTTAAAGCAATAGCCTCGCGCATATTGTTACGAACTTGTACCTGTCTCAACAGAGTCAATGAAACCTCAGCCCAATGTTTTACACCTGACTTCAGGTCAAGAAATTGCGCATTACCTGTCATTTTGATTTCTGAGGTAATACTTGACGAAAACAAACACGGCAATCCTGCTGCCTGTGCTTCAACACCGACAACAGGAAGTCCTTCCCAATGTGATGGAAGAATGAACAGGTCAAATGCCTGATACCATTCATTTGCATTTCCGACATTTCCCATCATGCGTATTCTGTCACCAATACCAAGATGCTCTGCTTTCGCTTTCATTTTATTCTGTAATTCACCATCACCAAGCAACACAAGCACCGCTTTGTCGTCATGCATGGCAATCTCTGCAAAGACATCTATCAGAAATGTATGGTTTTTCTGATGCATAAAGCGTCCAACATGACCAACAATATGCGCATTCTCCAATCCATACTCCTTACGCAGACTATTGCGCAATGCCTCGTTATAAACAAAACGGTCAACATCTATCGCATTGTGTACAAATACATAATCCCCCCTGTTCATCACCTGTTTACCAAAGTAGTATTCTCCGGCTTTAAGACCACAAGTGAAATGGTGATTCATATTGAAACGCAGTAATTTCTTGCACATCCATTTCAGTACAATTTTGTAATCCATGTTAAGCCCTTGTCCGTGGGCATGGTATATTCGAACAGGAATGCCAGCACGTTTACCGCTGTTCAACGCATATACCCCCAATGCACCGTTATGCACTTCAAGAACTTTATATTCCGGATGCTGATGTACAAGTTTTTTAAAAAAGTTTATATACTGAAAATAACGTAGAGGATGTAATCCTGGAGAATGGAACAGACGCCCTCCGAGTGTTTGTATTTCTTCATCGTATGCCCCCGGCTTTTGCTTGTTGCATACAAAGTCAAACTGCACTTTGGAACGATCAATATGACGATAATAATTCATCAACATGGTTTCAATACCGCCACGATCCATGTTGCTGACAGAATGTAGTATCCGAATCATAAATTAGTTTCTTTTATTAATGCTATATGCCAAGCGTAGTCTTCAAAATACGCATTGATGATACACGCTCCTTATAAAGAATACTATTAACCTTATCATAATCAATAACATTATCAGCAAGCGAAAAATCATCAAAACTTTTTAATATGCGGTTTTCCAGTCCAGTAACTTTCAATATACTTTGGTTACGACTTCCCGTTGATGTATTTGGCAATATTTCAATAAATTGGCGATTAAAATTTATGGCAAAGCAAGTACCGTGGAAAGAATCGGTAATCAAGTATGTACAGCCTTTTATATATGCAAGGAATTCCGATACATCAGGACACCATTTAAATTTGCCTCCACGTTTTGCTTGGTGTAAATGTGGACTAACACGAATTAAGGGCAAATCTACATTTTTTGCAAAACGTATGGCATAGCTATTCAGATTTACGTCATTATGAATCTGATATACTAATACATATTTTTCTTGTTTCTCTTTCAGAATCATCTTTGACCACTGTCTTCCGTCAAGCATAAGTGTCGGATCAAGAACCTGTCCTTTACATGGGATATTCCAATCTGACAGTAGTTGTACAGCGCTGTCTTCTCTGACAGCTATGGCGTCATAAGCAGATAGTAATTGCTTATATTCCTTTATAATATCATTATGAAAATTCGTCTTACCAAAACTTGCAGCGTATGCTAATCTTTTAGAATTTCTTACAAATGACAGAAAATATGCCGTGTCATATCTTCCATTATACAGCGGCCCCCATACCTGATCACTGCCTGTCATAAAAGCATCAGCTTTAAGCATAGACAACTGTTCTTCATTGCATACACGAGAAGTCAATTTTAAATATTTTTTGCGCATTCCGTCAAAACGAACTCGTGTGATTGTCTCCATCGGATATCGCACAAGAACATAAAGTAATTTCTTTACTATATTGTGTGCATATCCGGCTTTTTGGTTAACTTGTGCAATAGTTGCTTTCAGGCCTCTTTCATCTTTACGTTGATAGTCTATAATCTCGGCTCTGTGACCAAGTTTTTCCAATATATGGAGTGTTGCAATACTTTGCAAAAGCGAGCCGTAATTGGACGGTCCATGGCGTGTTATTACTTTAATGTTCATGAACAATAAAATTTTAATGAATGTGTGTCTCTTTTACTTCTGATAAAATTGCATGTATTTCACTGCGCAAGATTTTATAGTATAAGGAATTTCTGTTTTCTTTTTCTGCGCATAAGCCCGGTATTCATGTATATTGTCCAGTACTTTATTAAGTGTTGATACAAAACTATCCTTTGTAAAATTCAGACTAACATCACCGTTCCTTCCATCAATAGCGTCAACAGAACCACACACAGGTGTTGATACAACAGGCACTCCGCTCAATAATGCTTCTATCAGAGTAATCGGCATTCCCTCAAAACTGCTGGACAAAACGAAGAGATCCGTATTCAGCATGTAGTCGCTGATGTTCTTGCGTGTACCAAGAAAATGGATATTTCTTCCTGATTTTGTTTTAAGTGTCTCACCCAACTCACTGTCAAACCCTGCACCTATAATCAATAACACAACATCTTTGTTGCTATTTACCAATTCGTTGAATGATTCTATAAGCAACATCTGGTTTTTCTGTACGTTACACCTTGCCACATGCAGAATAACTTTTGTATCATTTGTCGGTTTTAAAGAATTTATTTCCTCCTTCACCTTATCAAATGCCGCTGTCGGTTCAATCGGAGCACGTCCATTTATGATACAGGTGGAAATTGTATTCGGATATCGTTTTACCAAAGCCTGAAAGTTGGTTTCGGATATTGCGGCAAAGCGAAGCAAACCTTTCCGACCTAATGTAAAATGTACAAGATTATATAGCCACGTAGAATATCCTCGGTCTATATCATTGTGTATTGTTTGTATAAAACGTATTTTTCTACCCAATAAGAGATTTGCAAGATAACAGAATTTAGGAATACCGGCTGTGTGCATGTGTACAATATCCGGATGTTCCGCCTTTATTGCCCTATAGACATGCCACATTGTTAAAGGACTATATGAAGTCGAAGATAGTCCAACATTCACATATTTGACACGCTCTGACAAATCGAATTTATAAAACAAAGAAATTTCTGGTCTGGAGCGATCCTCTTTCAGAGCCATCAATGTCACATCATTTGTCTTTGACAGTTCATTGCTAAGGTCTACAACAAAACGCTCGGCACCGCCAGAACTTAAATGAAACAAGACTTGTAATATTTTCATAATATTATTTCCTTTTTATTTCTATACTCTTCAGACGGATACTAACATTCTCTTCAGCCTATTTATAAATTTCCGTTTCAAACGATTTATTTTTATGTATTTAGTAACAGACGACAATTCCGAATGAGACATTTTAAGTAGGTTATCTGAACGCTTCCAATACCAAGGACGTTTCGGATTAACTTTCAATTGTCCATTGCTTGCTTGTTCGAAAGTATGATTTATAAATTTAACATTACTTGCCAGCAATGCATCATGGCCTTTTTCTGTGAAAATAATGACAGAATTCACACCTTCATTTTCATCTTTATAGTCTTTCCCCCAAAAATCACCAAGACGAATATCAGCACTTGAACTATTATATTTGAACTTACAACTATCGTAACAAGGTTTATTCAGACAAGCATCACCAATAAACATCAAGAAAAAATCGTCTCCATCACTATAATAGGATTTTACCATTTCTTTTTCACCTTCCAAAGTGATACAGTATCCGTTATGCCAACCACGTAATTTATTGCGCCATGACACACGCTTCAACTTACCTACTTTCGGCTGATGCTCTGCGAGATACTTGTCCCACATCTGTTTGCTTGGAACTCCGTGGCAAAAAAAATCTATGAGAAGAAAATTATCTTCACATCTGAACTTCTTTATATAGTTTCGGAATGATGCTATCTGACATGGCGTACCGATAACAATGTTTTTCTCACGCTTGTTGATTTTACCAAAACCTGTTAAGGTATAACTTTGAAGATATTTGCTGCCTTTTGATTCTTCCAACTCTTCTGCCGTTGATGCAACATAATGCTCAACTCTGTTCTTGTCTACATCATAGCGTGCACAGCAAACTTTATATCCTTTGTTTATGAAGGTATGCCCAATCTCATAACATACGCCACCAGATGTAGATGTACGTCTCACTTCCGGGTGTTTACTCCATGCCGCATACGCAGTTAAAGGTTTTGTGTACTCAGCCGTTTTATCTCCCATAAAAGCACAGACAGAAGTACAAAGTCCACAATCTGTACATGCAGAAATATCTGTTATATGTGGTTGGTAGAAACCATCCTCATTTAATGACAATTCTATTATTTTTTTGCCACAACTGATTGCGCATACACCGCAACCATAACAATCCTTAATTGTTGATATATTCATTATATAATATGTTTCATCAATGTTTATCTTCTCTTTCCTATACCATGATTTTTTAACCAACCATAACAATAAACCATAAAAGGAGAATTAAGTTGCAAGAAATAATAAAAAGGCAAAATCGTTCGAGGCAAGATATTAATTACATTATTTGTTAATGCTATATTCCAAATGTCACGACGATTTACAATATTGGAAATTAGCTGAAAACGTTCTTTTGTATCATCAATATGCTTGAAATAACTATATATAGAGTTTCTTGCACACCCTATGATATATTTATGGGCGGAATAAATGGCTTTATCTTCATATCCGAGACATCGTAATCTACGTATTAGTTCTTTCCACATCACGACATTTCGTTCAAAGCGATCTTTTCTAAAACTTTTTGATAGAGAAGTTCCATTATCACAATAATAATTATAACATTCTGGTACGTATACAATATGATAGGCTACAGCCATAAAATCTATATCAAAAATAACATCTTCAGAGATTAAATTGCGTTCAGAACAGAATTTGATATTATTGTCTTTCAGAAAACTGAAGTTGTATATGCCATGCCATACGGATAAAAAATGTTTTGCCCTATAAGATTTCCATCTACTGGAAACAATATCAATGCCAATTTTGCGACATTCTGCCTGACTATTTATTTCTGTGAGCACTGGATAGTCCCGATGAACTAAGTATGTATCTCCTTTATCATTTACTTGATTTACACCACAAAACACAGCCTGTGGATTATTGCTGTTTTTTGCTATTTTATAAAGGTTTCCATACATTTTTGTATCTACATAATCATCAGAGTCAAGAAAAGCAATATATTCCCCTGTCGCCTTTTCCATTCCTGTATTACGAGCATAGCCAAGACCTTCATTTTTTTCTTTATGAATCACTTTTATGCGACTATCTGTCTTTTCCCATTCGTCACATTTTTGCGGCGTATTATCTGGCGATGCATCATCAACTAAGATAATCTCAATATCTCTCATTGTCTGATTGATAAGAGTGGACAAACAACGGTCAATATATTTTTCAACCTTGTAACAGGGGACTATTATTGTTACTTTGGGCTGCATACAAAAATCATTTATTTCTATTTTGTTTTACATAAGAGATAAAATCATCAAATCCATTAAAAACTGCATGGTGATTTTGTTTCCATTTCTCGAATTGTTCTTTTGTAAAAATCTTATAATATGGGTAATTATATTCTTGATAATTATGTCCATCAACAAAACATGGATAATCATCATAAAAATCATCTATAGTGGGTTCTCGTCCTGTATTTAGTATACATTGTGCATATTCTAATGCTTCATTAACATATTGTTCTTTTCTTCTAATAAAATAATCATCAAATGTAGATATCACTTTTGCAGGAAATCCTACAGCAACAGAGTTTGAAGGAATAGATTTCGTTACTACAGCACCATAACCTATAATAACATTATCACCAATAGTAACGCCTTTTAATATAGTAACATGCTCTCCTAACCAAACATTGTTTCCGATTTTAATCTTGCTATGAGAAGGAATAAATTCATTATATCTGGTAACAAATGCTCTTGATGCAAAATCATGAGTCATAAGAACTGTACCTCTATGTATAAGAACATTGCTACCAATTTCAAGTAATTCAGGACGTGTGATATCTATCTGAACACTTCTTGGATTTATAAATATTGTACCATTACCAATATTCACACCTTTTTTACGTAAATATTGTATATACTTCTTGCTTGATGAAGTATATGAACGTCTATATAACATGTTTAAGATATTTTTTACCATAATAATAGAATAGTAAAATACAATCAAAATATTCTGATATTAAAATTAATACATATACGAAATCATCTTATAAAATATTTCAATATTTTCCATATTCGACTTTGCCTTAACCTTGCAATAAACAAATAATCTTGTTTTATTCTTTCTGGCAATGTACTTTCAATAAATTCAACTGCTTCCATTCTACTCTCGGGACTGGAACTCACACCTGTTTTATCAAATCGACAGATTGTAACACCAATAGTTTCATATGTCCCATTCTTATAAATAAGATGTTGAATCCAAAACTTATAATCTGCTGCAATTTTCATTGTTTCATCATACGGTGTTGCTAATAGACAAGTTCTTCGTATTAATGTAGCTTGATGTAACAGAGAAGATGATGCGATACGTGTCTTATCATTAGGAAGTAAGCAAATAAAATCTGAAAAGTTCGTTTCTTTTCTAGGATAACGAGTCGCAAAAAGCTGTCCATTATACCATGTCGTACCTATTCCACAGACAACATCTGATGTATAATTTAGTTTATTTAATTGACCTATAGTTGTGTTATCATAAACGCAATCTCCTGAATTCATATATAAGCAGTATTCTCCTGTAGCCACCCGAGTACCTTTATTCATCGCATTATAAATTCCCTTGTCTGGCTCAGACACCCAATAATCAATATGATGGGCTATACTTTCTATGTATTCTTTTGACCCATCTGTAGAACCACCATCTATGATGATCCATTCAAAATTATTATCTGTTTGATTCATGATGGATTCTGCCGTATCCACCAATCCCTTAAGATTATTATAATTAATTGTAATGATTGATATTTTAGTATTTTTCATTTAAAATTGTTTTTTCTTTTATTAAAAAACTATATAAAAATAATGGTGTAAGCATAATG
>CAMWVS010000037.1 GCA_947177775.1 uncultured Prevotella sp. | reverse complement strand
GCACCTGACTCTTAATCAGGGTGTCCAGGGTTCGAGCCCCTGCAGGCGTACAGAATCAGAGAGGTGACAGAGAGTCATCTCTTTTTCTTTTTATGTATGCGTACATAATAAAAATAAGAGTTTCAGTTTCTACATTTCAATTTAATTGCGTAACTTTGCAACCCAAAAAGATAAAAAGTTTAATGGATAGTAAGCAAAATAATAAGGCTTTTTCGATGATTGCGGACATTGAGGGTGACTTCGGTGATTTGTCAGACATGAATCTGCCGGAATCAACCCCAATACTTCCTGTAAGAAACCTTGTGCTTTTTCCTGGTGTTGTTTCTCCGATAATGATTGGCCGGGAGTCAAGCATCACGTTGGTGAAAAGAGCCGAAAAGAACGGAACCATAATAGGAATAATATGTCAGAAGGATCCAGAAGTGGAAGAACCGTCCAGGAATGACTTACATGAATATGGAGTTTACGCACGCGTTGTCAAGATATTGACTCTGCCCAACGGCAGCATGACGGCAATCGTACAAGGCTTGGGTCGGCTGATGCTGACCGGCGTTGTGCGCCGTAAGCCCTATCTCGTCGGCAAAGTTACACCAGCAAAGGAAATTCTTCCGGATAAAGGCGACACTGAATTCATAGCCGCAATAGAAGATTTACGCCAGACGACGTCTGAATATGTGAAGATGAACGACGATATACCGGAAGAGGCATCGTTTGCCATCAAGAATGTTCACAATGACGTTATGGCGCTAAATTTCATCTGCTCCAATATGTTGTTTGCCATAAGTGAAAAGGTGGCGTTGCTCAGTATGACCTCAATTAAGGAAAGATTGTTCAATACGTTGCGCATAATAAGACGAGAGTTGTCGTTGCAGAGCCTAAAGCAGGACATAAAGAATAAGACCCGCGACGATATTGATGAGCAGCAGCGAAACTATTTCCTCCAGCAACAGATAAAGAACATGCAAGCCGAAATAGGCAATGGAGAGGGTACACCGGAACAGAAGGAACTTCTCGATAAGGCGGCTGATATGTCCTGGCCGGCTGATACGGAAAAAGTATTCTTTAAGGAGTTCGACAAATTGGATCAGCTGAACCCGCAAAGTCCTGAATATAATGTGCAGTTGACATATCTCCAAACGTTTGTATCGTTGCCGTGGGGTAAATATACCGAGGACGATTTGAATCTTGACCGTGCAAAGAAGGTATTGGACAAGGATCATTATGGGATGGAAAAAGTGAAGGAGCGCATTCTCGAATACCTCGCCGTGCTAAGTCTGCGTGGTGATCTCAAGTCACCCATCATCTGTCTCTATGGCCCTCCGGGAGTCGGGAAGACAAGTTTGGGAAAGAGCATAGCCACGGCCATGAAGCGCAAGTACGTGCGGATGTCGTTGGGCGGACTTCATGACGAGGCTGAAATACGCGGCCACCGGCGAACGTATATCGGGGCCATGCCCGGTCGTATAATAAAGAACCTACAGAAAGCCGGCTCTTCCAATCCCGTGTTCATTCTTGACGAGATTGACAAGGTCACGCGGAATACCGTCAACGGTGATCCTTCGTCGGCATTGCTGGAGGTTCTTGATCCGGAGCAGAATCAGGCGTTCCATGACAACTATCTCGATGTCGACTATGATTTGTCAAAGGTACTGTTCATAGCTACGGCAAACGACCTCAATACTATTCCACGGCCGCTGCTTGACCGCATGGAAATAATAGAGGTGAGCGGATATATCACAGAAGAGAAGACGGAGATATCGAAACGTCATCTTATTCCGAAGGAAAAAGAGAACACAGGACTTGATGATGAGAAACGACTGAACTTCAGCAAGCAAGCCATCGAAAAAGTCATTGAGCAATATACGCGGGAAAGTGGTGTCCGCCAGCTGGAGAAACAGATCAACAAGGCGCTCCGGAAACTTGCGTTCATGAAGGCAAAGGACGGTGCACTTCCATACAGCAAGATTACACCGACAGAGATAGAGAGTCTGTTGGGCAAGCCCCCATTCTACCGTGATATCTATCAGGGCAACGACTATGCCGGCGTGGTTACGGGACTGGCCTGGACAAGCGTTGGAGGCGAGATTCTTTTCATTGAGACAAGCCTGAGCAAGGGCAAAGGATCTAAACTCACACTAACGGGAAACCTCGGTGACGTCATGAAGGAGTCGGCCGTGCTCGCTTTGGAGTACGTCAAGGCCCATGCCGACACGCTGAAGATAGACTATCGCATTTTCGACAACTGGAACATCCATATCCACGTGCCGGAGGGAGCTACGCCGAAAGACGGTCCGTCGGCCGGAATAACGATTGCTACATCCATCGCTTCTGCACTCATACAGCGCAAGGTGCGCCGCAATACGGCAATGACGGGAGAGATAACGCTGCGTGGAAAGGTACTTCCCGTCGGCGGAATAAAGGAGAAGATTCTCGCTGCCAAGCGCGCCGGTATTACAGACATCGTGATGTGTGCCGAAAACCGTAAGGACGTGGAGGAAATACCGGAAGTCTATCGCCGCGGTGTTGAATTTCATTATGTGGAGAATGTAAATGAAGTTTGGGCTTTTGCCTTGACTGACGAAGCTGTTGACAATCCGTTGGATTTTGAAATAGAAAAAGAGGAAAAGAAAGCATGAAATTTGAACTGCAATATCAGGACAATGCATCAGATGCACGTGTAGGGTTGATTACCACCGATCACGGACAGATAAAAACTCCTATCTTTATGCCCGTCGGAACATGTGGGAGCGTAAAAGGGGTCCATATCTCCGAACTTGAAGAGCAGGTAAAGGCTCAGATAATATTGGGAAATACATACCATCTCTATCTGCGTCCCGGGCTTGACACGCTCCGTAAAGCCGGAGGGCTGCATCGTTTCAATGGATGGAATCATCCTATTCTAACGGATTCTGGGGGCTTTCAGGTCTTTTCTCTAACCGGCATAAGAAAACTTAGGGAAGAAGGATGCGAGTTCCGTTCCCACATTGACGGTTCAAAACATATCTTTACACCGGAGAACGTGATGGACACCGAGCGCGTAATCGGTGCCGATATAATGATGGCTTTCGACGAATGTCCTCCAGGGCAGAGTGACTATCAGTATGCAAAGAAAAGCCTTGAGATGACGCAAAGATGGCTCGACCGTTGTTTTAAGCGATTCAATGAAACAGAACCGCTGTACGGTCATAGTCAGAGTTTGTTCCCGATAGTACAAGGATGCACTTTCAAGGACCTTCGGCGAGAGGCTGCAAAGTTTGTCGCAGATAAGGGCGCTGATGGTAATGCAATTGGAGGATTGGCTGTTGGAGAGCCAACAGAAGTGATGTATGAAATGATTGAGGTCGTCAACGAGATTCTTCCTAAGGACAAGCCCCGGTATCTGATGGGAGTCGGAACCCCGTGGAACATCCTTGAAGCAATTGAACGTGGAGTTGATATGTTCGACTGTGTCATGCCGACGCGCAACGGCCGCAATGCCATGCTGTTCACCTACGAAGGCACAATGAACATGCGCAACAAGAAATGGGAAAACGACTTTTCGCCGATAGACCCTTATGGATGTGTGACGGACCGTGTCTACACTAAGGCATACCTGCATCATCTCTTTAAGGCACAGGAACTTTTAGCCCTTCAGATCGGTAGTATCCATAACCTTGCTTTCTATCTCAGGCTTGTCTCTGACGCGAGGGAGCATATCCTCAATGGTGATTTCACGCAGTGGAAACGCAGCGTGGTTGAGAACATGATGAGGCGAATATAAACCGGAGAGATGGAACAAGGCAAAAATAATCGGTTGAAAGCAATATTGCGCAAGCTACATCTCACAGGACTGCTGGCACTACTGACGTCCAAAGGCGCATCAGAGGCAATGCGGATAATGAGTATGCTCAATCCGTTTGCATACATAAAGAAAATCGACGGATATATAATACGTAAATTTATAGGTACGTATATATATTCCATCGTCCTTATCATATCCATTTCCATCGTCTTTGACGTCAATGAGAATTTGGCTAAATTTACGACATATCACGCCCCGTTGCGCGCTATAGTGTTCGATTATTATGCCAATTTCGTCCCCTACTTTGCCAATCTGTTCAGCCCCCTCTTTGTTTTTATTGCCGTCATATTCTTCACTTCTAAGCTGGCCGGTAATTCTGAAATCATCGCCATGCTTGCTTGTGGCATGAGTTTCAAAAGGCTGTTGCGTCCATACATGATTTCTGCAGCCATGATTTCCATTCTCAATTTCTATCTTGGTGCGTACGTCATACCACAAGGGACTGTCGTCAGACATAATTTCGAATCGCAATACAAGAATAGTAAAAAGACCACAACAGCCAGCAATGTGCAGCTACAAGTGGATAAGGGTGTGATTGCATATATAAGTCAGTATGACGATAAGCACAAGACTGGTTATGGTTTCTCTCTTGATAAGTTTGAAAATAAGAAACTTATCAGCCACATGACGGCCAACGTAATCAAGTACGACACCATATCCGACAGCCGTTACCACTGGAAAGCCATCAACTATAAAATCAGAACTCTCAAAGGAATGCGTGAACATATCACATCAGGAATGGAAATCGACACTATGATTATCATGGAACCGATGGACCTCGTCTTCAGCAAAGGTCAGCAGGAGACATTCACAAGTCCCGAACTGAAACGCTATATATCCAAACAGAAGGACCGTGGCTCGAGCAATGTAGTCCAATATGAAGTGGAATATCACAAGCGAATAGCAACAAGTTTCGCATCATTTATCCTGACAGTCATAGGTCTGAGTCTCAGTTCACGTAAAAGAAAAGGAGGCATGGGACTATATCTTGGTATCGGTATGGCCCTCAGTTTTTCGTATATATTGCTGCAAACCGTTTGTGCAACATTCGCCATAAATGCCAATACTCCGCCTATGCTTGCAGCATGGATACCGAATATATTATATACATTCATAGCATATTATTGTTATAAAAAAGCACCCAATTAACAAATGAAATTTGAAGATACATATCTAAACGATAACATTCTTGACGCATTGGACGACATGCGCTTCGAGGAATGCACACCCATTCAGGAAAAATGTATTCCGGAGATTCTTGACGGCCGCGACATCATAGGAGTGGCGCAGACCGGAACGGGCAAGACGGCAGCCTATTTGTTGCCTATTCTGAGTCTGCTCGACGACGGCGGTTTTCCTGCTGACGCCATCAACTGCATCATCATGTCGCCGACAAGAGAGCTGGCGCAACAGATAGATCAGGCTATGCAAGGCTTCGGATACTACCTTGACACCGTCAGCAGCGTGGCTGTATATGGCGGTAATGACGGGAACAGATATGACCAGGAGATGAAAAGTCTGAGGATGGGAGCAGATGTGGTTATAGCCACACCAGGACGTCTGCTCAGCCATATTCGTACGGGTAATGTTGATCTCAGCCGCGTGAGTTTTTTTGTGCTGGATGAGGCAGACCGTATGCTCGATATGGGTTTCAGTGACGACATCCTGCAGATAGCCAAGGATCTTCCGAAGGATTGTCAGACAATAATGTTTTCTGCAACAATGCCTGGAAAGATACAGCAACTGGCACATAGCCTGCTCAACGATCCGGTAGAAATAAAGATTGCCGTAAGTAAGCCTGCTGAAAAGATAATGCAGTCGGCCTATGTATGTTATGAGAATCAGAAAATCGGAATCATACGCCATCTGTTCAGCACAGGGAAACTGAAACGCGTGATAATATTCTCAGGAAAGAAAGACAAAGTCAAGGATATCGATCGAGAACTTCGCCGTATGAAAATCAACTGTTGTGCTATGCACAGTGATCTAACCCAACAGGAACGAGACGTGGTCATGTATGACTTCAAGACCGGCCATAAGGACGTGCTTGTGGCCACCGACATCGTCGCCCGCGGCATCGACATCGACGATATACAGATGGTCATCAACTATGACGTCCCTCACGACTCGGAAGACTATGTCCACCGCATCGGTCGTACAGCCCGCGCCGACCGTGACGGAACGGCAATCACCTTCGTCAGCGACCGCGACATCAGCAGGTTCAAGCAGATAGAGCAGTTCCTCGGCAAAGATATTGAGAAGAAGCTGCTGCCAGATGGTTTAGGTGAGGCACCGGAATACAAGTCGGCCGGACGCAGCAAGTCTCAACACGGACGCAGTGGGCATGGCCGGCGAGGAGGACACCGCGGAGGAAAAAACAGACGCAGCGGCAAAGCCAAGAAGCCGGTAAAGGAATAGAAGAGAAGGACTGATAAAATAGACGAAATAAGGTTCATGCAGACGGTGGCATGAACCTTATTTCGTTTATAAACCTTCATCGTTTCCCATCCCCGCCACTAATCTACCCGTGGTCTGTGGCGTCATCCTTCAAGACGGGCAGCGAGACATGGTATCTGACGGCAAGAAATCTTATAGCGCACGTCACGGCAAAGCCGGCGACGGCTGTAATGCCAAGCGGCATTCCCGCTTCCTGCAGTCCCCAATAAGTCACACCACCGAGTACGGAGGCGATGGCATAAATCTCTTTACGGAAAATCACAGGTTCATTGTTCAACAAAATGTCGCGTATCACTCCGCCAGCCGCTCCCGTGATACATCCCATGATGACAGCGACCCAGAACGGCTGGCCGAAGGCGAGACTTTTCTGCATTCCGGCGATGGTGAAGAGTGCGAGACCGAGAGTGTCAAAAACAAACCAGGCATTGCTCAGGAATTCCATGTAACGTGCGAAGACTATGACGACGCCAAGCGCTACAGCCGTACATATCAGGTATATTGGATTGGTCATCCAAAACGGCGTCGTACCGAGAAGCACATCGCGTATTGTTCCACCGCCTATAGCCACGGCCACTCCACAGACATAGCCGCCGAACCAATCGAAATGTTTGGCGGCGGCATGACGTATTCCAGAAATGGCAAAGGCAAAAGTTCCGAGCAGCTCTATGATTTTTATGAGCGGTTCAAGTGCTATTTCCTGTTCCATCCGTTTCTATCCGTTGACAACATTTTGGGGATTTCCCTCTATAAACATGCGCACGTTGGCCACAGCTGTGTTCATCAGCCGCTGGCGCGCCTCAAGTGTAGCCCATGCGATGTGTGGAGTTATGAATGAGTTAGGAGCGGAGAACAGCGGATTGTCGGCAGATGGAGGTTCAGAGCACATCACATCGGCCCCGTAGCCTCCGAGTTGGCCCGAGACGAGCGCGTCGGCGACAGCCTGTTCATCGACCAGCGGTCCGCGGCCGGTATTGATCAGTATCGCACCATGTTTCATACGTCCTATTGTTTCGGCGTTGATCATATTCCGCGTCTTTTCCGTCAGCGGACAGTGTAGCGTGAGGATATCACTTACGCCGAGCAGTCCGTCGAGCGTTGTCTTCTGTATGCCTTCGGGCAGTGTGGCCGAGTCCTTTCCCGTCAGGGCAAACACGTCCATTCCGAGACAACGCGCCATCATGGCGACCTTCATACCGATATTTCCGAGTCCGACAATTCCTATAGTCTTGCCCGACAGTTCCGTCAGCGGCGTGTCCCAATAGCAGAAATCGGGACTCTCGCTCCACCGGCCTTTACGGTTGAGGCTGGCATAATGGGCGACCCGTCCTGTGATGTTGAGAATATGCGACAGGGTCATCTGTACGACGCTGTCCGTACTGTAAGCCGGGACGTTGGTCACGGTCACATCATGTTCGCGGGCAGCATTGACGTCCACCACGTTATAGCCAGTGGCCAAAACGCCGACATAGCGCAGCTTCGGCAGCGATGCGATGGTCTCACATCCTATCACGACCTTGTTCGTCAGCAGTATCTCTGCATCACGGCTGCGCTCCACGACCTCATCAGGCGAAGTACGCGGATATACCGTGACATCTCCCAATTCCTCAAGCTCCTTCCACGAGAGGTCGCCGGGATTAAGTCCATATCCGTCTAAAACAATTATCTTCATTTTATTTACACCTTGTATTATATATAGAGACATCGTGGAGGCGTCCCACCTGTCCCGGATTTAATCAGTTGTTGTATCTCTCTCCCCATAGGCTGGCCATCCGTTGGCAGAGCTTTTCTTCCGCAGGACTGTGCTGCCCGTGCCAGATACGCTCCGCCGCCAGCTCGTCGGGCATATACTGCTGTGGCGTGAAGTGCCCGGGATAGTCGTGGGGATATTTATATCCGTCGTTATAGCCGAGGTCCTTCATCAGCTTCGTCGGCGCATTGCGTATGTGAAGCGGTACGGGCTGGTTGCCGGTGCGGCGCACGAGGTCGAGTGCCTTGTCGATGGCAAGATAGGCAGAATTGCTCTTCGGGCTTGTTGCAAGATAAACAGTTGCTTCGGCAAGAGGTATACGCCCCTCTGGCCATCCGATTTTCTGAACCGCCTCAAAAGCAGCATTCGCCAGCAAAAGAGCATTTGGGTTGGCCAATCCTATGTCCTCAGCCGCACTGATTATTAGTCTGCGGGCAATGAACTTGGGGTCTTCCCCACCCTCTATCATCCTTGCCAGCCAGTAGATCGCGGCATCAGGATCACTGCCACGGATACTTTTGATGAAGGCAGATATGATGTCATAGTGCATCTCGCCATCCTTGTCATACGCCAATGGATTCTGCTGCAAACTACGCACTACAACTTCGTCTGTAATGATTACTTTCTGTTCGCCGGCCAACGATTCAACAACAAGTTCAAGAATGTTGAGCAGTTTGCGCGCATCACCGCCACAATAGCGCATAAGTGCAGCCGTTTCGCGCAGTTCAATGTCACGTTCGCGCAAAACAACATCCTGTGTGACAGCACGCTTAAGCAATCCCTCAAGATCAGTCTTGTCAAGCGACTTGAGGACATACAGCTGGCAGCGCGAAAGTAACGGGCGTATCACCTCGAAAGAAGGATTTTCCGTTGTCGCTCCAATCAGCGTGACCGTTCCGCGCTCAACGGCTCCCAACAGAGAATCCTGCTGAGACTTGGAAAAACGATGGATTTCGTCAATGAACAAAATGGGTGAGGCTTCGTTGAAGAAACGGTTTTTCCCAGCCCGGTCAATAACGTCGCGCACATCCTTGACACCGCTCGTCACAGCACTCAGCGTATAGAACGGAGTCTTAAGACGGCCGGCAATGATCTGAGCCAGTGTTGTCTTGCCAACACCGGGAGGTCCCCAAAGAATAAATGAGGAAATACGCCCGGCGTCTATCATCCGGCGCAACACCGCTCCCTCGCCCACCAGATGTTTCTGGCCGATATAGTCGTCAAGCGTCCGCGGTCTAAGTCTTTCTGCTAATGGTTGTGACATAATTGGAGTACAAAGGTAAGGAGAAATCGGGGATAATCCAAAAAATAGTCCGCGATATTTAGGCATATACCCCATGCACCGTCATCAGTAGGACCATAGTCTTGTCTTTGTACGCAGACGCCATACTGACATTAAGCATTTTGCCTGACGACAAAGACAATACTATGGAGAAGCATGGGGTTGTATAACTACAAATATCGGATAGCCATAAAATGATATGCGACCAAGAAGGAGCCTTTGCCGAGTAAGAAAAACTATCAAGAATTTAACACTTCAAAAACCCACTGAATATGTTTTTACAAAGCATTGAAAACGTCTTTTTCAGCCATTTTCATCATTCACATTTCAAATTTTCCGGTCGCGACCGACCAATAAGGCTCTCCCGGGGTTGCGAAAGAGGCGTGGTTGCATGACGGCGGCAGCCCCGTTGCAATGCAACAAGGGCCCCACGGGAAGGTCGTAAGGGCCTTACGGCAAAATAAAAACGTACAAAAAGTTGCACACTTTGCTGGTTTTCTTTATAACACGCTGTAGTTCAGGCAATAAAAGATGCACGCTCAAAACTCGCGAATTTGCGGCCTTTGGATTTTTATTTCAGAATATTGCAAGGATTTGGATGCATTTGTTTGAATATTTCCGAGTTTTTAACACTTATCCGGGGCTATTATGACTGAAATGAGATGTTCCTTTCATCATGATTATGGAGCATCCATATACCCAAAATTAAGAAGCAAACATAAAAAAAGGCATCCAAAACTTGGAAATAAAAAAGAAAGTATATACATTTGCAGCAGTAAAATCATATAAACAAAAACACTAAGAATGAAAGAGCCAGTAGCAAAGAAAGCGATCACGCTGAAGACACTGACAAAGAAAAACGTTTGGGACGTTCAGGAAAACGATATTTTCCGCATGCTGGAAAACGCAGACAAGGACACAGACGTGAAGGATAACAAAAGACACTTTGTGGATATCATACGCACCGCCTTCATGATAGAGGAACTGAAGGATGATTCATCCATTATAAAAGGAAAGTATGAGAAATTAGACTACAAAGTTGGAAACGTAAGTATGGATGATGCCGGTGCGAAGACTGTATGGGCAATAAAAAAACGCCCGATTGTGCGTGTGAGTGATTTGACATACGAGAACATACACCACATCACGGCAACAAAACTCATAGAGGTGTTGGAACGCAATTTTGGTGGAGGATGGGACTCTCTTTCCCAGAGTACAAAGGATATCATTGAGAGCGGCTTTGACATTTCCACAACGACCCTTCCAAAGGACAGACTGCACAAACCGGGAGGGATGTATGAAAAGAAAATGGCAGACGGTTTCGAAGTGCTTGAAATAGCCAAAGGCATGTGGGTTGAAGCCATATTTGCAAAAGTGAAACCGGAAATGGAAAAACCGAGACTCACACTTCAGACACGTGACGAGGATGAAATTCCAGATGATGACTTTAATAATCACGATGATGAAGAAGAGGAAGTTGACGAACCGGATTTCAATGATGATATAACGGAAGATAACTACCGCACAACATTCGACATTGAAAGCGATCCAGACGAAGAAGCAGAAGACATTTCGGATTTCGGTGCGGAAGATTGAAAAAAGCCATTCAAAAGAATTGAGATACCAGAGGGTGCGGGAAAACGCGCCCTCTTTTGGTTTAAAAAAGCATTAAATCTATTTTTACTAACAATTTTAAAAACCTTTAGACAAATGAACATTCCATCAGCATTTTGGCTTGTCCCCGTCGCATCTGTCGTCGCGCTGGGCATGGCCTTGTTCTTCTTCCGCCAGATGATGGCGGAGGATGAAGGAACACCGCGAATGAAAGAAATCGCCGGACATGTACGCCGTGGCGCAATGGCCTATCTGCGGCAGCAGTACAAGGTTGTCGGCATTGTTTTCGTCGTGCTGGCACTCGTCTTCGCCTTCATGGCCTACGTCATGAAAGTTCAGAACCCATGGGTCCCGTTCGCATTTCTCACCGGCGGACTATTCTCAGGATTGGCTGGATTCTTCGGCATGAAGACGGCTACGTACGCCTCTGCCCGCACGGCCAATGCAGCTCGCAATGGGCTCAACCGCGGGCTGAAAATAGCTTTCCGCAGCGGTGCCGTCATGGGACTTGTCGTCGTAGGACTGGGACTGCTGGACATCGCCATCTGGTTCCTCGTGCTCAGCCACTTCTATCATGGCGACAGCATGGCGCTCGTCACCATCACGACAACCATGCTGACATTCGGCATGGGCGCGTCGACGCAGGCGCTCTTCGCCCGTGTCGGCGGCGGAATCTATACGAAGGCCGCTGACGTAGGCGCCGACCTCGTAGGAAAGGTCGAAGCCAACATCCCGGAGGACGATCCGCGCAATCCGGCCACGATAGCCGATAACGTGGGCGACAACGTGGGCGACGTAGCCGGTATGGGTGCCGACTTGTACGAGAGCTACTGCGGAAGTATTCTCAGCACGGCGGCTCTCGGTGCGACGGCATTCGCCATGAACAGCGACATGCAGATGCGCGCCGTGATAGCCCCGATGATCATCGCAGCTGTGGGCATATTCCTTTCACTGCTTGGAATCTTCCTCGTCAAGACAAAAGAGGGAGCGACGATGAAGGACCTGCTCCACTCGCTCGGACTGGGAACAAACGTATCGTCGGTGCTCATCGCCGGTGCTTCATTTCTCATACTCTATCTGCTGGAACTGGACAACTGGATCGGCGTTTCCTTCTCCGTCGTCACTGGACTGCTGGCCGGCGTGATTATCGGTCAGGGAACGGAATACTATACGAGCCATACGTATAAGCCGACACAGAAGATTGCCGAGGCGTCGCAGACCGGTTCGGCCACGGTCATCATCAAGGGTATAGGAACTGGAATGATTTCTACTATGATTCCCGTTGTCACAATATCGGTGGCCATTATGCTCAGCTATCTCTGTGCAAACCACTTCGACCTGTCAATGAATGCCGAAAGCATCTCACGCGGCCTCTATGGCATTGGCATCGCTGCCGTGGGCATGCTCTCGACACTCGGAATAACACTGGCGACTGACGCCTACGGCCCCATAGCCGACAATGCCGGCGGAAATGCAGAAATGAGTGAACTTGGAGAGGAAGTGCGCCACCGCACGGACGCCCTCGACGCGTTGGGCAACACGACGGCCGCCACGGGCAAGGGATTTGCCATCGGAAGCGCCGCTCTGACGGCGCTGGCCCTGCTCGCTTCCTACGTCGAGGAAATAAAGATTGCGATGATACGCGCCGTAGGCGAGGGACAGACGTTTGTCGACAACATGGGCGCGGTATTCAATCCTGCCACGGCCAACATGATTGACTACATGAACTTCTTCCAGGTGAACCTGATGAATCCGAAGGTGCTCGTCGGCGCGTTCATCGGCGGCATGTCGGCGTTCCTCTTCTGCGGACTGACAATGGGCGCCGTAGGCCGGGCTGCCCAGACAATGGTGGAGGAAGTCAGACGGCAGTTCCGCGAGATAAAAGGCATACTCGAAGGCAAGGCGACTCCGGACTATGGACGCTGTGTTGAAATCAGCACGCGCTCGGCTCAGCGCGAAATGATTTTCCCGAGCCTGCTGGCCATCATCATCCCCATCGTTGTAGGGCTGCTGCTCGGAGTCGCCGGCGTGATGGGTCTGCTGGTCGGCGGTCTGACAGCCGGATTTACGCTGGCCGTATTCATGGCCAACGCCGGAGGCGCATGGGACAATGCGAAGAAAATGGTTGAGGAAGGAAACTTCGGCGGCAAAGGCTCCGACTGCCACAAGGCAACCATCGTCGGCGACACCGTCGGTGATCCGTTCAAGGACACCTCCGGCCCGTCGCTCAACATACTCATAAAGCTGATGTCGATGGTCAGCATCGTCATGTCCGGTCTGATTGTCGCGTTCATCTGAGTGTAAAAACAAGAGGGGCAAATCATACAGTTTACCAAAATTTTTAGGGACATCGCTTGTGATGTCCCTAAAATTTTGGTAAAACAAAAATGATGAGGCGCACCGATGTTCGGTACGCCTCCAGATAGTCTAAAAATCTAAGTTGTCATTTCTACTAATCTACAATCTGCCTTTGACATGAAAAACTTTACCGTAGTGACAGTAAATAGCCAATAGCAGAATAATCTCTAACAATCTATTCAGTTGTTCCATGAATTCAGGTGTTACCTCAAATGAAAAAACGAAATCCATTGCATTCGATTTTTAATTAATAAAAAATGTCACTATATAAAACACTGCTCCTATCCTCCTCTGTCTGTTCAAACTGTCATTTCTTCTATCCAATTATCTATCAACTTTCGTGCTATGGACAGTTTTTCCGGTATTTCAGGCAGATTATCCTTTTTAAACCATGCTCCGGCTGTTATTTCAGAATCCTGAAGATGTATGTCTCCATCCAGATATTCGGCATTGAAACCGACCATAAGACCGCATGGGAACGGCCATGGCTGACTGCCGAAATATCTTATGTTCTGTATATGCAAGCCTGTTTCTTCAAGTACTTCCCGTTCCACTGCTTCCTCTAACGTTTCTCCTGTTTCCACAAATCCTGCCACAAGACCAAAAAAGTTACCGCGGAAATTTTTTGCATGCACCAACAGAACCTCGTCTCCCTTCCTTATGAGCACAATTACAGCTGTCGATAACAGTGGCCACACTTCTCTTCCGCATTTCTCACATCGCTTGCTTATATCAGTGTGCATTCTCATCAAACCGCCACATGTACCACAATATCGTGTGTTACGGTTCCAATGCAGCAGTTCCTCGCACTTTCCTGCCGTCTTATAAAGCATGTCTGTCAATTTATAATAGCTATTCCGAAGTCCGCACATTTCATATCGCGAGTCATCTATCGCGTCTGCCTCCATATCGTACGTAAACACCGTCGTCCCTTCAGCCGTTGTGACACTCAGCATTTCCGAACCAGGTTTAACTGCAACAGGCGGTTCGGTGCAACATGGAATAGTGAAAGTCCCATCATGACGTTTCTCCAACATTATCTCTCCATTACAGAACACAAAATACAATTTATTTTCCATATAAGTATCCATTAAAACTTTATTTCACGCACCTTATTAAGTAGCCCCAAAGCCGCTCAAACAATCAATATTCTCATTTGCCGAACATAAATTCTCTGTCACGTCTGATGGCAGGTACTGTCCATTTTTCCGGCACGAAACGCCAATTGCCATTTGCTTTGGGACAGACACTCCCCATCTTCTCTATCTCCGCTGCCAGATAATGGCGCTGATCCTTTTCACTTTGATATATTATCCGGGATTTTAGCGAATCCCGCGGTATTCCGGCACCTTTCGTCATAAGTTCTCCCCCACCGTTACCACGATAGCTGTTCATCACCACATGATACCATTCATCTTCATTGAAACATCGTCCGTCACTAAAGCGCAATATCCTGACTTTATTTCCGTCTGGCTTCGTCACATCTACTTCATATTCAATACCTGCCGCACTATCAAAATTAAATGTCAGATTCTTGAATCCACACTTCTGCATGTCGGTCCTGCTACGGTCATCGAGCAACAATATATGATCTTCCGCATTTGTCATAGTATTTACCCACAAGTCATAACTCATTTCGAGATGTTCCCTTATTTCCCGACCGGTCATCCTCATCACATATATCATGTTCTCATATTTGTAGAGCTTAAACATTTCACTCATACGTATTTCACCTTTGGGAACAGAAACATTAACAGACAGCGGAGCGTTGAACGAAACATCAGCACCAGTAATGGCCAACTGCAAATTGTGTATCAGATCAATAAAGGGAGAGCTTCCAAAGAAGCTGTCACGGATATATATAGAATCTTCTATAAAACCTATGGGACGGTCAACAAACTCTTTCACTCGTGCAAATTCCGGCTGGAATCTTTCAACAAACTCTTCATCAATTTCTTCACCGCAAACATCATAAAGCGCCCCGCTTATCTTCTTGTTTACCAATTTATTGTCACCATCTATTTCCAGTTGAACAGAAACATCTCCCACCATAACAGCATTGCACGACGGGTTTATACAAAGTACGGAATCCCCAGCGGTATTAACCACTGTCGTTAAACGTTGCGTATGATCATGGCCGAAAAAAATCACATCAAATCCGGGAACATCCCGTGCCACAGTCTCTGTCTCGTCTTCTTCATATTGCGATGTGCGAATTCCCCCACTCCATCCACTATGAAACAAACCAACGATGATATCCGGCTTTTCGTTCTCACGCAGATATTGCACCCAACGGCGCGCAGATTCCTTTATATCTTCAAATGCCAATCCTCTCCAAAGTTCTTCATCCAGCCAATTAGGAATGGCTGGAGTAAGCATCCCAAGAACGGCAATCTTAATGCCTTCCCTATTCAGAATTGTATATGGTCTGACGTAAGGCTCTCCAGTCTTACTATCAATAATATTAGCTCCCAGTATAGGACAGCAGACCTCACTTCTCCACTTGTCATAGACTTTATGTCCGGTCTCTACATCATGATTTCCGAATGTCTGTGCATCATAACCCATATAGTTGACTATCTCTGCCGCAATGTTTGGAACATCTGTAGCAACATAATTATAATAATAACAAGTAGGCTGTCCCTGAAGGATATCACCGTTTTCGAGCAAAATCAGATTCTCACCATGCTTTTGTCTCAGTCGTTTCACATAAGAACTGACTCTTGCAAGAGTACCGCGCATCGGTCGCCGCTCAACAAAGTCATACGGAAAGAAACATCCATGTACGTCGGTTGTCTCAATAAATCTTAGGTCAATCACTCTTGTCTGTGCCATCGTCATTTCTGTTACACATAGCACTGCCATAAAGGCTGTTGCCAATCGTTTCATCTACTATAAACTGTTTCGGAAACAAAGTTACTATAAAAAAGCGTAATACGAAAGAATGTAGTAATAAATTTGATTTACAGGGTCTTCTTCAACACAGCCCCTACTTTCAACTGACAAGTGCGAAATTAGCGATTTGTTTGAGAAACTCGGTCTTGAACTTTCCATGTCAGTGTAAACCATATTTGAATGGAATGACTAAAGTTTGGTGTGCTTTTCGCTTGAAGGACAATAAACGCTTGAAGGACATAAAAAGAAAAGCATATATACTTAGACGAGCCTTGCCATACTACCCCATCAAGATTCAGGTGACTACAGCAGCCACCGCCATAGCGATGCCTGCCGAGACGAGATATCCCATGGGAATGAGTGCCATGCCTACCTGTCCCTGCACCAGAATACTGCACCTTCCCTTCGTGTCAAGAACCTGATCAAAGCTTGGATTGATTGATAATTTTTCAATTCATAGTGTTATCATGTTATTAAAAAACAAAACCCGACCACATTAAGCCAATTGGACTTATGTGATCGGGCACTGCTCGTTGCTATCTATTTTGGCGGTGCAAATTTACAAAAAAGTCATTGAATTTTCACCTGAATTTAACAAACAATTCACCCTGCCTGCTTGATAGAAACATCTCATTTGCAAAGAAAAATAAGTAATTCTTCAGCCTTCAGACCGTTAATGCTTATTCCTTGATCTGCCAAGCAACCTCCTTATCCACAGATAATATCCGGTCAGAGGAAGCGTTGTTCCGAGAAGTGCGGCAAGGAAGGTAACAATACGTGTGAGCAGTCCTCCCCAGCTGCCTACATGGACGGTGTAAACCGCACTTCGCACATGCGTAGATTTATCTTGGTCAGCATAAGGCGTGTTGCCTGTTATCTTTCCACTCCACGTGTCGAAATCGAAGCGGTCACCCGCACGAAGGCTGTTTCGTCCGGAAGGTACCACGCTGGCCGTTCCTTCCGAAAGTGTTATCTGACGATAGCCCGGATACATTTTTGCAAGCTCATCATGAATTTCCTGCCAATAGGCAAATCGGGAAGTTCCGTCTTCCTCGTGATAAAGTCTGCCTCTCCTTCCACGTCCGTGACGGGCACGATATTCTGTTATATTCTTTTGTTCGGATTGCATTATGCGTTCCCCACGCATTCCTTTATGATTGCGTTCTCTATTTCCATGTTCTCTTTTATGCCCGTTCCTTTCAATTGCAGATTTACCGTCCTGCGCACGACTGTCTCCGTGCCTCTCTGCACTTGACTCCACACCGAACATGCCGTAGAAGCCTGTACGATACCACGAGAAGGACCATGTCAGTCCCGTAAGAGCGAGAGCAAGCAGGAAGATAGTGGCGTAGATGCCGCCCGCCACGTGAAGGTCGTGCCAGAAGCGAGGCCAGCCTTTGGAGAACGAAATAGCAAGGCTTTTCTTCAAAGGCTTATGCTTGTTGGTAAGCCACATCAGTATGCCTGTAATGAGGATGACAATGAGCATCAGCGTGCTGATACCCACAAGCAACTTGCCGAAGCCTGTGGATGATCCCAACATCCATCGGTGCAGATGAAACATTGTATCGAAGAAAGGCAGTCTCTCCCCACGTCCAGTAACCTCGCCTGTATAAGGATTGACATAAAGCGAGGCACGGCGAGGGTTGGAGAGGCTGACTTGCCAAGTGCGTCCGGCATCAGGTGAAACGGTCACGCCCGTTACGGCCACGCTGTCGGGTAATGTGGCACTGACCATCTGCATCAAACTGTCTATCGGCAATGGTTTTTCCTTGATCTCTTTAACGTAATAGAGATCGTGGCGGAATAGTTCTGTGACTTCTTTCTCGAACACTATCATTGCACCGGAAAAGCATATCAGCGTGATAAAGATGCCGAACGGGACGGAGAGCCACAAGTGTATTTTACGAAATAATTTCTTCATTGTTTTCTTGAATTAAATTTCATATTATTGGGCAATGAGCTTGCCGATAGCTCCAGGCTCATCCACACCGACAGACAGTCCCGGTGTGGCCTCGGCCGTGACCGGATCAATCTTGTACACTCTCGGGCTGGAACCGTCCGTAGTCACGACGGATATATAGCAGACACCGTTCTCGCTGTAGATGTTCTTCACGGGGAAAGAGGAGATAAGATTATCATCAGGCAAGCCCGTAACATACCTGAATGTACGGTCTTCTCCTTTGAATACAGCCATCTTTGTTGTTCCAGTACCCTGTATGTTAATGCCGTTGACGTACATCTGCAACAGGAAATAATCTCCTGTAATATGCCAACAACGATACATGGCACGACCGTTACCACCTGCAGCTGTCTCAATGTCAAAAGGCTCATAAGAGCTGTCGAACTCCGTCGCTCCTTTTTTGATTCGCATCACGCTCGAAGGGTGCTTCGTCCGCTGGCTTGGAGCGCTCTGAATCTTGGCATACGAAGGTGAGAATACATAGATGTCGCCGTTGTCCGCTGCCCACACCGTCTGATAGTAGGCAGAGCGCATACGTCCTGCCGCCCAACTCATCTTGTCGGTCTTGACAATTGTCGGATTGGTGAAAGTGTCATCGTCGAATATGGCTACGTAGCATTCATCCGGATATTGTGTGCCATCAAGCGTGCCGGATGTGTACATGCCGCCGCCAGATCCACCGGCCTCGTTCTTTATCAAACCCTCATTGCCCGGTTTCACGGCGCCTGCTGCCACACCATAGGGAGTGCATCCCAAAGGTACAACGCCTGTATAAATCTTACCGTTAGCCTCCAACAGTCCCGCCAGCATGACGTACTCGCCGTTACCAAGGAAATTCTCGGAAAGCACGGTCTTCGTCTCTGTGGTTTCATTTTCCACGTCCAAGAGAGTGAAGTTGATGTTGTAAGCTTTATTCCCATACGCATCCGTGCTACTGCCTGCTGCTGTAGCAGTCGTGATAATCTTGTTCCCGTATGTGCCGTATGCCGTGAAGTTCTGGATAGAATATTCACCGGAGCGTTGCCGGATATTGCCGTTACCGTCAAGATAGAAGGCAACAGTGGTGCCATCGCTTCCCATATTGTAACTCAAACGATAAAGATATTTATTGCCGAAGAATAGCCATGTGGCGGCCCGTGAGTAATCCGTCTCGAAACCATTACCTATCGCCGTCACTTCGCCTTCATCCAATGAGCCGGATGTCAGCAGATAAGCCGCCGTATTGCTGGTACCGCCAGTCACGGTTCCGGCTACAACGTAAGCGGAACTTTCGCCAGTCACCGGAGTATTTAGCGATTCATCATTACTACACGCAGTGAACATGACACCACAGACAAGAAGTGGGGTAATACCCCAAAGTTTCATGTTAAAGTTCATACTGAATTGAATTTGATTTTTACTTATTATATTTTATTGATTCAATTATCATGAGGTTATAGACGGTTATGACCGTGACCGCCTTTATGGTGTCCACCGTATCTACCTCCCGTTTGTCTGCCCCCCAAGCAAATGCGCACTTTCCCATAAAAAGCACGTCCAGCCTTTTGCAGGCTGAAATTGTCGTAGAGCTTTTCATCCGTCAAATTTCGACACTCGAAAGACACATTGTAGCGTCCGTGTTGCAAACTGTATGTAAGGCAGACGTTATGCGAGAACTGCCCTGGCACGTAATCCTTGCTGTTTTTTGAGCCGAGGCTCTCGGAATAGAGAGGAAACTCTTTCTGATAATAGTTGTCGTAAGTAAAGGTCAATACATTTCCTTTCTTTACACAGTCATTCCATGTCATCGACAAATCAGAATTGGCATACAGATAGGGTTGGTTGGGAATGCGGTCACCGTATGTCAGGTTTACTTGTGAAGAGCCCTCGTTCAGTGTCTTCACATTGTCGCGCACATCCATACTCGTAAGGTTTCCACCCACGCTCAGCCAGTTTGAATAAGAGTAGCGCAGCCCAAGTGTGAAGCCTTTGGTCAGTACCTTGCCATGGTTCTGGTAAGAGGCGTAGCTCTTGTTACCCGTATAGGAGCCGATGCGCCGCTGGATATAGTCAATCGTATTTCGATAGACTAATCCGCCTTCGGCATACAGTCCGTGTGCGTTCCACTGATGCGAGTAGCTCAGGTTAAGATTGAGGTTGTCACTCTTTTCAGGATTCAGGCCTATGGCGCCAAGTTCGAGGTCTTCATCGCCAAATAGCTCGTCGGTGGTCGGCAGACGATAGGCACGTTCATAAGAGAGCTTTACCTGTGCCCCTCTCAGAAAGAAAAATGTTCCGGCGGCACCGTAACCCACAGCATTCGTAGTATTCGTCAGAAGAATATAGTCACTCGTTCCGCTGGTCGAAGTCGATACGGGACCGGAGTTGTATTGGTTGTAGTACTTGCCGAAGACAGAAAGGTTCCACCGAACCGATGGCATCAACGTGTAAGACAATCCAGTGATGTTCTTGCGCGTCTGCTTGGAAAATGCGTCCGCTTCGGATGTAACCGTTCCCGATGTCGGCATGTTGTCTCGTGTGAAGGAGTTGAACACATTATTCAGCAGGAAACTGTGGGCGGTTCCGATGCGGTATTTCAGCGTGAATGTGGCGTTCCAGTTGTCGTTGTCCATACGGAGATCCTGATACGACTGTTCGCCCAGTGTTCCGTTCATGTACTTTTTCTGCCCCAACCAGTTGTATCTGTAAGAGGCGGTATCCACGTTATGCGTTACGTTCTTGTTGTAGTTTGCCGTCAGCGTGAGATCCAACCCGTGCGTAAACAGGTTTCGCTTGATATATTCTAACGAAGGCATCAGCGAGTGTCCTCTACGGTGTTTCTGCCCGAATACCACCTTTTGTACCACACCTGTCTGTATCTCCTTGTACATATTGGAATAGGTCAGACTAAGCACCAGGCGATCGGCCCATTTTTTGTCCACAAGCCCCAATTTCCCGATGACGGCCTCATTGTGATATGTATCGTTAAAGCGTCGTACATGTTCTTTCACTGAGGAGTCGAACTTTGTCAGCCCGTTTTCCAAAAACTGCTCTACGGGCGTATCCACCCAATAGTTGTTGTCCGAGTAATTTTGGAAGGCGTTTACCTCGAACATAAGCCCCTTATCCGAAATATAGGAGAAGTTAGCATAAGAGCGATGCGTATTGAACGAGCCGTAAGAGTAGGATGCATCCAACGACCAGCCTTTGGGATGCTTTCCTGTCACGATGTTGATGACTCCTCCCAATGCGTCCGTGCCAAAACCCACGGGTACCACGCCTTTATACACCTCTATACGGTCGGCAAAGTTCACGGGAATGTTGTTCAGGCTGAAAGACTCGCCCACACCCTCCTGCGGGATGCCATCGATGAAAACCTTGATATGCTTGCCACTGAATCCATCAAGCAGCATTGACATGTCAGAGCCTACGCCACCCGACTCGCGCAGCTTCAACCCAGGTGTCTTGACGAGTGCGTCACTCAAGGTTTTGGCAGAGTTCTGCAACGCACGGGCATCCACCGCCACTGCATTGAAAGCAGAATGGTTCACACGGCTGACACCGCTTCCCATCACCAACACCTCGTTTAACGCAATCTGAGAGTCGTGCAGCGTTATGTTCATTTTCTGACGCTCACGGGACAGCACGACAGGCTTCTCCACCGTTTCATAACCGATGGCGGAAACCACCAGCGTGTACTTTCCCGGTGGGGCATAAAGAAAATACATACCATGCTCGTTGCTGGAACACCCATGCCCCGTGCCTTTCAACTGAATAGTGGCGTAAGGTATCGATTCCTTATCGCCTGAGATAATCTTTCCTGATAGTGCGGGTGTATTGTCCTGCGCGAATGCTGTCACCGCAAGGATGCACGATAGCAAAACCATCAGTGTCATTCTTCTTATTTCCATACATTATTCATTGTTATACACAAAAAACAGCAGTGTCTGAACACGCCATCCTTTTCAACTGGACTTACGTGTTCAGACACTGCTCGTTGTTATTTCGGCTGCAAAATTACACTATTTCAACAAAAGCGGCAATACCTATAAATAGTGATTTTCTACTATTCTTTTGTACACAACCCCGTTCTCCATCTATATGAAATCCCCCATAGACAAATACATATGAATGCACAAACCAAGATACTCAGTGACGTGGAATGAACAATGTTTCCAATACCTGTAAGTGGGGCGACCATTCCACCAAGCAGAAAAGGTACAGATCCCAGCAAAGCGGATGCCATACCACGATTCTCTTTGACAGAACGAAGGGCTATAGTAACGGTTGCGGGTGTCAGCATTCCCACACAAAAAAGCATGAGAAACAAAAATACTTCGAACACTGAGAAAGGCCAGACCAAAAACAATGCACACCCGACAAGTATTGCCATAGACATCAATACGATGGTACTCCACATAGTCGCCGCCTCCAGATCTTTGATTTTCATGACGATACTACTGCCTAACACAAGCCCAACGGCATTGCCGGCAAAGCACAAACTGTATTCCATCGGGGTAAGTCCAAAATGATTTTGGAAAATGAAAGGAGAGGCTGAAATGTATGCCATTAATGCTGCTGAAGCGAATCCCTGCAATAGGTTCATCACAAGATAATGTCTGTTGCGTATTATATAGACATAGCATCGAAACGTTTTCCATACAGGCATTTTAAGACGTTCGCATTCTCCCAAAGTCTCTTCCAGATAACGGCATACCCATAATAATCCGGCTGCCCAAAAGCCTAATACGCCAAATGCTCCTTGCCATGAGCTTAGACTGAACGCAGTTCCGCCTACAACAGGGGCAACAATAGGAGCAGCTCCCTGTACAGCAGCCAGAATTGCAAAATACTTGGCAAGGTCGGCAGCCGAGAAAGAGTCGGCAATGATAACTTTCGATATGACCAACCCGCTGGCACCTGTCAAACCTTGCAGTAGGCGGAAGCCGATAAAAGGAATTATATCTTTAGAAAGAATACACCCCACAGTAGCAAGAACAAACAGGGATAAACACCACAGAAGCGGTTGTTTGCGTCCGTACTTGTCTGTGACCGGGCCTATAAGCAGTTGCCCGACCGCCAGCCCCAGCATTCCGGCGGTAAGGCTGACCTGAATAAGAGAAGCCGACACTGAGAAAAAAGATGTCAGTTCCGGCAAACAAGGCAGGTAGAAATCGGTAACAAACGGACCGAATGCAGTCAGATTTCCCAAGATAAGAACAAGTGTCCTTCTGTTTATTTTATCAGTATATTCCATATCTCGCATATTAAATAACATATTATCCATTCTTCTTTAACAGCCGGTATACCTCGTCCAAGTATTTCTTGCCGATGGGAATAACTTTGCCTTTGGGGGTCAACGCCACTTCTGAACATGAGAAGCCGGCAATCCGGCGGCGTGCCACTACAAACGAACGGTGTATGCGGATGAACTCACCCTGCGGTAGCTGTTCTTCAACCGTGCGCAAGGGTATTTTAGACAGCACAGACGTGCCGTCGGCAAGATGCACCTTTATGTAATTGTCCATGGATTCGATATAAAGGATGGAATCCACAGATACCGTCACGTTCTTGTATTCCGATTTCAGCAGCAACTGCCGTTCGGGTGATTCCGACGCGCGGAGCAGGTCATGCATTCTCAGCCACTGTTCAGCCTTCTGCATGGCTCGGTCGAAACGTTCATAGAAGTAAGGCTTGTGCAGAAAATCGACAGCATTCACTTCGAATCCGTCCAATGCGTAACGCGCATAGGCGGTAGTGAATATCAGGCAACACAACGACGGAAGTTGTCGTGCCAGTTCAATGCCCGATGTGCCGTTCATCTCAATGTCGAGCAGCACGAGATCAGGTTTCCACTCACTCACGCGCTGCATCCCAAGGCGCGGCGAGCTATAAGTTTCCAATATCATGCCACCGCGCCGTTCGCTATAGTTACGGATGATGCTCAACGCGACCGGTTCATCGTCTATGGCTATACATCTTATCATACCTTTTCATTTTTCAGTTTAAGCCGCACACGGAACGTGTTTTCGCCGTCTCTCCCGATGTCAAGACGATGACGGTCCGGATAAAGCAGTGCCAGCCTCCGGCGGCAGTTCTCGATACCCATCTGCTGGGATGCCTTTCCCTCAAATCTAAACACGGAGTTTTCCACCTCGAAGCAAAGTGTGTCGCCTTGCTGGAACAGGCGGATGCGGATGAAACACGGATCATTGGATGAGATACCGTACTTAAAAGCGTTCTCAACAAAGGTTATCAGCATCATGGGCGGGACTGGCATGGATTCGTCTGCCACTTCGTATGTGAATCCGACTTCCGCATACTCGTTCAGCCGCAGTTTCTGGAGGTCAATGTACTGGCCGATGTATTCCACCTCTTCCGCCAGCGGGATAAACTCCCGGTTAGCATTGTTGTACATGTACTTTGTCAGGCTGATAAACCGTTCAAGCGTCACTTCCGTCTTATCGGAATGCGTGATCAGCAGCCCGTAAAGTGTATTGAGCGTATTGAACAGGAAATGCGGGTTTATCTGCGCCTTGTAGAGAGCCAGCTCCGCCCGGTTGCGCTCATACTCCACCTCCTCACGTGCCAGCCGCTGACGGTAGACCTCGTTCAGCATCCCCACAGCGAAACAAAACATCACAACAATGATATAATAGAGCCAGACGGCCTGCTGGCTCGGTCTTATGCCCCAAAGCGGATAGGGATATTGCTCTATCAACTGTTGGCTGATATGATAAAACGGCGATGAAATCTGGTAGGAGGAGAAAAGGAACGTGACGGACAAGGAGATCACTATGGCGGCAAGAGCATAAAAACGCCGTTTGCCTCCATGGAAGATTCCCGGCACTATGAAATGCCTGTATGTAAAATAGGAAAAGTATATCCAGACGAGAAACGCGCCGAAAAACACAGGATAGGCACCCCACCACCTTTCTACGGGGAAGGCATACATCATCAATGGCAACATGATGAGGCAAAATGCCATATCTATGTAAAATGTCACGTTTCTCACTATATTCCCTTTCCGCCCGTCGGCTACCGGATTTCACATAATTATTCCACTACACGATTGGGGATACTCTCATTATCTTTGCTGTTCGAATAGCCAATCCTGTACTCCTCCGATGCCGTAAGCCACAAACCATGTGGCACGGTGATTCCCTCCGGTAAGGTGGGTGAACAACAGATGGTTACCCTCAGAACGCATCTTATTAGCTTCATCGGAGAGCTGTTCTGTTGGAAGCGTCATATCCCATGTGGATTCCGATACGGAAAATCCTCGGCTACGCCACAGTTCCACAGCCTGTCCTTGCAACGTGTTCGAGGAAGTATCACCCTCACAGGAGATAATCCAGATGTTTTGCTCACTCAACGGTTCCATCAGCGCCGGATTCCACTTGCCTGCCACAAGCAATGCGCCGGCGAACAAATCCGGTTCCTTAAGCATCATCACAATGGATGACATGCAGCCCATTGACTGTCCCGTGGTATAGATGCGTTTCGGGTCGATGGAATAACGGTTCTGAAGATCTTTCAGCAGAGCGATTGTGGCATCAAGATGGTGACTGTAGTTCCAGTTGTCATCCACGGTGATAACCGGATATTCCGGAGCTACGACAATACATTTATGGCGGGCTTGTGCTTCCGGCTCAGCCCACGACGTGGCACCATTGCCCTGATAGAGCGGGTGCTTAACGGGACCGCTCGCGACTCCTGCGTCATGAACAAAGAGAACCAAGGGGTATTGCTCCGTCGGATCATAGCTTTCCGGCAGATATATATTATAAGGTAACACCTGACCTGTATAAGGGCTAACGAACTCTTCCTGTTTGAAATCATCAGCCACGAGACAACGTTCGGCGGTACTCGCTATCGGCGCACTACTTGCTTTATATATCTTGCCTGTGGTGGTCTTTATATTGGCCATCTGCACTGCTATGGCACTGCCCGGATATTCGTCATCACCGCCGGTGCTCCACCCGGCACGCAACCCGGGACCGCCCTGCATACGGTCACGCTCCCGCTTCTTTTCCATATCAGCCTCAGTAGGCTGTTTGGGGGATGCGTATAAATCAACTTCAGCCTTTACCTCTATGATGACGTATCGGCCATCCGTACCTTGTTGCGTACGTTCAGGAACAGCATTGGCATAAATGCGTGTCACGTCCTTTCCTTCTACACGATAGCTTCCGTCAGATAGGCTCTTGTTGCTTATGGGCATATCATATTCCAACACTATGGTTTCCACCTTACGTCCATCGCCCAACACACGGCTTATTGCCGTTGCCGCCTGTATATGTTCTGGATTTACAGAAGTGTTTTGGCCTTGCGCCAGACAGAGAAACATTGCCAATACCATTGTGAAGACTGTCCTTTTCTTTTTAATCATAGTGTCCATAGGATATATTTATTATATTAATCGATTGAACGGTGCAAAGTTACATCTTTTCGCTCTAAAATAAAAATGGCAGGATATGCTTTCATCCCCTCAAAATATCCATTCGCCCCCACTTCCTGTTTCCGCATTAAACAATCCTTGGAATATCCTGTCAAACGATTGTTCACAAAAATAAATTATCAGAAATGAAAAAATCAACAGTATTGGCACTTGTCGCCATATTGGGCTTTGGCTGCACATCAGCTCAAAAGAACGGGGTACGCAGACAAATGAGTGTGCCTCAACAAGTAAACAATCTGAAAAAAGAACTCAAGCTGACGGATGAGCAAACAGAGAATATTACGGTACTTTACACGGACTTCAAGAAAAAAAAAATGAAGTCTGCAGGAGAGAACTCACGCGAACAGATGAGCAGCAATCCAAAAGAGCTTGATGAACAGGTGCAGGCATTGTTGACGGACAAACAGAAGAAACGTATCAGGAAATGCAGACAAAGCGTTCCAGTGACATGGGAAAGGGTCAAAAATGATGTTTTGGCACTCCTGTGTTGCAGGAAATATGGGGCGGACTTCATCCCCGATTCAATAATCCCAAAAGAACCGGGGCTGAATCCGACTGCCAGGTTTACCATTATCCTGCGGCTTTCTATTGCCAGTCCCAATCCATTTGCCACCAAACGGGTTCTGTATGCCCCCACATTCCAGGTCTTTTTATAAATAGGTCATGCCATTGTCTTACATTTGTACCCGCATTATCGGGTATTTAATTGAATAAATCAGAAAAACAAATGAGAAACAGAATGCCATTGCTCCTGCTGACAGGAGTAAATTTATTGTTGTGTGCGTGCAGTCAATCGCCTGCGACACAAGATACCGCCATGTACCGTACACAGGTGGTAAAAAAAGAGAACCGCACGCTGAAACAGGAATACACAGCCCGTCTGGAAGGGCATCAGGTGGTGGAAATCCGTCCGCAAGTGGGCGGACTCATCACACGCATTTGCATCGATGAGGGACAGAAAGTCAAAAAAGGGCAAACACTGTTCATCATCGATCAAATTCCTTATCGGGCCGCACTTGCAGAGGCTACAGCCAATGTGAAAAGCGCTGAGGCAAAACTCGCCAATGCCCGGCTCAACCTGGAAAGTACGAAGATGCTGCGTGAGAAAAACGTTGTGCAGGATTATGACCTCAGTACGGCCCGTAACGAACTGACCGCTGCCGAGGCAAATCTGGCTTCGGCTCAGGCACAAGAGACGAACGCCCGCAACAATCTCTCCTATACTGAGGTGAAAAGCCCTGTGGACGGAGTGGCGGGCATGATAGCCTATCGGGTAGGTTCACTCGTGAGCAGCAGTATCAGTGAGCCGCTCGTCACCGTGTCAGACGACAGCCGTATGTATGCCTACTTCTCGCTGAGTGAGAACCAGGTTGCCGGGCTGATGGAACAATACAGGTCGCTTGATGAGTTCATGAATAAAATGGCTGATGTCGAACTACGTATGGCTGGCGGCAAGATGTACGGTGAAAAGGGACGAATCTCTGCAGTGAGCGGCATCGTCACCACAGGAACAGGAACTGTCACGCTCCGTGCCGACTTTCCCAATCCGAAAAGCCTGCTTCGGGATGGAGGAAGTGCGACCGTCATCGTACCTGTTACGCTGACGCAAGCCATCGTAATCCCGCAGGAAGCCACATACGAGTTGCAGAACAGGAAATTTGCATATAAAGTAGTGGATGGCAAAGCGCAGTCCGTTCCCATTACGCTCTACCGGTTGAACAACGGTACGGAATACATAGTGGAAGAGGGGCTGGCTCAGGGCGATGTTATTATTGCCGAAGGTGCCGGCTTGGTGAAAGAAGGGGCTAAGGTCGGTACTCAAAAAGGAAAGGAGTAAGCCATGACCGTAAAGACATTCATAGACCGCCCGATACTGTCGGGTGTTATTTCCGTAGCCATTGTTATCGTGGGGCTTATCGGTCTGAGTCAGTTACCCATCGAACAATTCCCTGATATTGCGCCACCCACAGTGCGTGTCTCCGCCACCTATACGGGAGCCAATGCCGAAACAGTGATGAAGAGCGTCATCACGCCATTGGAGGAACAGTTGAACGGTGTGGAGAACATGATGTATATGACATCTACCGCCACCAATACTGGTTCTGCCTCCATCAGCGTCTACTTCAAGCAAGGCACAGATCCGGACATGTCGGTGGTAAACGTGCAAAACCGTGTGGCATCGGCTCAGGGTTTGCTTCCAGCGGAAGTCACAAAATCGGGAATCACCGTGCGCAAACGTCAGAACAACTCGCTGAAAGCCATATCGCTCTATTCGCCGGATGACTCGTATGACGCGAACTTTCTGACAAATTACATGAAAATCAACATCGAGCCACGCCTCTCGCGTATTGCCGGTGTAGGCGACGTGAACATCTGGGGCGCCAGCTACTCAATGCGCATCTGGCTCGATCCACAGCGAATGGCACAATACGGACTGATGCCTTCTGACATCACTACGGTACTGGCGGAGCAGAACGTGGAATCGCCGACTGGAACGCTCGGTGCGGAATCTGCCAATACGTTCCAATATGTGCTGAAATACCGGGGACGTTACGAAGAAGAAGATGATTACGGCAATCTGGTCATCAAGTCGCTGCCTAATGGAGATGTATTGCGGCTGAAGGATGTGGCACGCATCGAGATGGGAGCCGAGAACTATGCAATGCTCAGCGAGACGAGCGGACATCCTGGAGCCAACTGTATGACGGCGCAGACTTCCGGTTCAAACGCCAACGAGATAATCAAAGAGATAGACAGAGTTACAGCAGACATCTCCGCGTCGCTGCCTAAGGGCATGGTGCTGACCGACATCACAAGCACCAAAGATTTTCTCGACGCCTCCATTGCCAACGTGGTGGAAACCTTGCTCATCGCCATCATCCTTGTGGTATTGGTGGTCTATATCTTCCTGCATGATCTGCGTGCCACGCTCATCCCCTCGCTTGCCATCATCGTGTCGCTCGTGGGAACGTTTGCTTTCCTCAGTGTCGTGGGATTCAGCCTGAACCTGCTGACCCTCTTTGCGCTGGTGCTTGTCATCGGTACTGTGGTGGACGACAGCATCGTCGTGGTGGAAGCTGTACAGGCACGATTCGATGAAGGTTACACCTCAGCCTATCATGCCACGGTGGATGCTATGGGCGGACTAACCTCAGCTCTGATGACAACGACCGTCGTATTCATGGCAGTATTCATACCCGTGAGTTTCATGGGCGGGACAACTGGTACGTTCTACACGCAGTTCGGACTGACAATGGCAGTGGCGGTGGCAATCTCGCTCCTCAATGCCATGACGCTTAGTCCGGCACTTTGCGCACTCATCCTGCGTCCCCGTGCCCATACGTCCGGCAATAAGCCGGGATTCTCGGACCGTTTCCATTATGCTTTCGACCGTTCGTTCCGCCATACGCAGCAGAAATACATGAAAGGGGTGTCGTTCCTTTTCCGTCACACGGCAATTGCCGTGGGCAGTATAGCCGTGGCCGGTGTGGTACTTGCGGTGCTAATGAACACCACCAAGACAGGACTTGTGCCGCAGGAAGACATGGGAACCATCAACGTGAACGTGCAGACCGCACCGGGCAGCAACCTTGAAGAGACCGGGCGCATTATGGACAGGATAGAGGAGGCCATACGCGACATACCGCAAATAAGGATATACTCACGCATCACAGGCAAGGATGCCGTACACAACCAGTCGGCATCCGCCGGGTCGTTCACCATCCGCCTGAAGAACTGGAGCGAGCGCAAGGAAAAGGGCGATGACGTGAACTCTGTGATGAACGAGATTTACCGCCGGACGGACAATATAAAGGCAGCCACCATCCGTGTCTCCACCAGTCCGATGATTTCGGGGTATGGTATGAGTAACGGCTTCGACCTCTATGTGCAGGATAAGAAAGGCGGTAGCGTGGAAGACTTGTTGAAATATACTAACGATTTCATCGATGCCATGAACAAGCGCCCCGAAATATCACGCGCCTATACCACATTCGCGACCAAGTACCCCCAGTATATGGTGGAAGTGGACGCGGCCCTGTGCAAGCGCAATGGCATATCGCCTGCCGACGTTCTCAACACATTGGCAGGGTATGTGGGAGGCAGCTATTCCAGCAATCTCAACCGCTTCACCAAACTCTACCGCGTCATGGTGCAGGCGGCACCCGAATACAGGCTCGATACCGAGGCGTTGAACAACATTTTCGTGCGTAATGGAAGCGGAGAGATGTCGCCCATATCCCAATACCTCACACTCACACGGGTGTATGGCTCGGAGAGTCTGTCACGTTTCAATCTGTTCTCCGCCATCAGTGTCTCCGGCGTGCCTGCCGACGGTTACAGTTCCGGACAGGCACTGAAAGCGATTGAGGAAGTAGCCCAGACGGCACTGCCCGAAGGTTATGGCTACGAGTTTGGCGGTATGTCGCGTGAGGAGGCTTCGACTGGCAATACCACGACCTTGGTATTCATAGTCTGCATCGTCTTCATTTACCTTATCCTCTGCGCCCTTTACGAGAGCCTGATGATACCCTTCGCCGTCATAATGTCTGTTCCGTTCGGCCTGGCGGGCAGTTTCCTTTTCGCCAAACTATGGGGACTGGAGAACAACATCTACATGCAGACAGGGCTTATCATGCTTATCGGCCTGCTCTCAAAGACAGCCATCCTGCTAACCGAATATGCTTCCGACCGCCGCCGTCAGGGCATGAGCATCACCACCGCCGCCTTGTCGGCTGCCAAAGCCCGCCTACGCCCCATCCTGATGACTTCCATGACGATGATTTTCGGCATGTTACCCCTGATGTTCTCTCAGGGTGTGGGAGCCAACGGAAACATATCAGTGGGCGTGGGCACAGTAGGCGGTATGCTTCTCGGAACGGCAGGATTGCTCTTTGTGGTGCCGTCGCTGTTCATCGTTTTCCAAAGCATAGAGGAAAGAGTTATACCGAAACGACAGAGAGAATGAGAACACGTTTTTACCTTGATTTTCCCCAAAGCAGCACTTCAACAAACTGAAGTATAGCGAAAGAAAAACAGAGTATAACAGATTGATTATATAATGATTACAATAATGAGAAACAAGCATAAATTCTGGCGGTGATCTGCCATCGCCATTATCCT
>CAMWVS010000036.1 GCA_947177775.1 uncultured Prevotella sp. | reverse complement strand
GAAGTTCTTATAGTGCAGAGTTCAGAGTGATGAGTGAAGAGGTGTGATTACTCTTGTTGGTTGAGAAATGGGGGCGTAAAGGAACACATGGGATTGCTACGGAACCCGCCGCTTGTTTGCGGACAAAAACAAGAATATGTCCCTACGGTTGGCTTCAATTCCGCCGTTTGTCTGCAACCGTCGGTTTTTATCCCCCTGCTACGTTCACCATCTATTGTTCTTCCGTCACCCTCGGTCGGCAGCGGTTGATTTCTATCGGTATGGCGGCGAAGCGGAGGACGGTTGGCGTGACGGTCAGACGGGCGACGACGGCACGGCGGTTGAGCGGGCGGTCGAGGTCGAAGATGAAATTGCCGAGGCTGTAGAAGACGGGGCGGCCGCGGTATGTCTCAACGTCCTGAGCCGTGTGGGAGTGGTGGCCGATGATGGCGTCGGCACCGGCGTCAATGAGGCGGTGGGCGTCGGCGCGCTGGAGGAGCGTGGGGTGGAGCGTGTGTTCCGTGCCCCAGTGGAGGCTGACTATGATGCAGGCCGTGGGACAGCGGCGGCGCAAGGCGACGATTGTGTCGCACAGGACGCCGACGGACGACTCGCATACACCCGGCCGGGAGTCCATCGAGACATAGTTTTCGGACATGACCAGAAGCGACGAAAGCATGTAGACGGGGCGCGGCGACACCGCCAGCAGATGCGGACGGGCGGCCTCGGCTGCGTTTTCGCCATAGCCGATGGGCGTCATTCCGGCGTAGAGGATGTTGCGGTAGGTGTCGGTCAGTCCGCGGCGGCCCTGATCGATGCTGTGGTTGTTGGCCAGATTGAGGTGGGTCACGCCGTGGCGCCGCAGGACGGGCAGCACGTCGGGCGAGGCGCGGAAAACGAAACGCTTGTTCAGGGGGCTTTCGATGTCGGTCGCGGGACATTCCAGATTGGCCACTACGGCGTCGGCCGAGGCGAAAAGTGAGTCTATCGAGGGTGTGAACAGAGCGTCGGCGCCGCTGTGTTTTATCACCCGGGCCACATCGCGGCCGAGCATGACGTCGCCCGTGAAGAGGACGTCGAGGCTGTCAGCGTCGGCGGGAAGCGCCGCCGACGCGCATGCCGGAAGAAGCAATGTTATTATAAAAGCGAGCGTCGTCTTCATCATGTATCGGAATATGTCCCTACGGCCGGTATGAACCGGCCTCCTTTGCAATGTGATTCATCTGTATTCCAATGTCCCCTTGCATAACAACACCTAACATCCCGAACTGTAGAATATCAGTTCGTTGTCCGCGGGCACAGAGTCGGGCAGTATTATCTCCTCCATCCACTCCGGAACGCCGTAGCGTGGACTGGCGTCGAGCATCTTCTGCCACTGCTCGTCGGTCAGGCGGTTGCCCGGCGGCAGACGGAACTCGCGGTAGGAGAATACGGCGCCGCGCGTCAGATGGAGCAGTCCGTTGATTTCAACGACCACGAATATGTCGTCGACCGTGCCCACGGCCTCGTGGAGAATGCTGCGGTCGGGATTGTTCGAGGCGTTGGCCGTATAGACATCGGCCACCACGGCCACCCGCTTGTCAGGGCCCTGAACGTCCTCCCACACCATGCCGCTCGCCGACGCCTTCTCCTTGAGGATGTCGAGTGTCAGCCATTCGTAAGTGCTGCCCAGCTTCTCGATGCTCCGGAACTCCTCCGCGGTCAGCTTCCGGCCGTCCAGCTCCTTCTCCGAAATGTCGAGGAGGAAAGCCGTCTGTTCCTCCACCTGCTCCGTCAGCGTGGCCAGACGCGGTGTCATCATGTCGTGGCGGCGCAGGACAGTCTCCACAAGCCGCACCAGCGATAGCGCCTGACGCCAGTAGCCGACGTTCGGTTCTACATAGCCCACGACGACAGGGTCGGGAATGACACCGCCGCACTCAGCCGCCATCGGCTGCTTGGCATAGAGCATGACGTCGTGTTTCAGCTCCGCCCATGAGGCCAGCGACGTGTTGAGGTTCTTCTTCGCCCACTGCGGCGTGGTCATGAAGTAAGGCAGTCGCGCATCGCGGTACTGCTGCATGGCTGTCAGGGCGTCCATCCAGCGGTTATATACCGTCGTGTCGCGGCTCAGCAGCGGCATCAGCGCCGTGACGGAGTCCAGCTTGCTTGTGTACCGAGGCCACCGCTCCTGCTCGCGGTAGTCGTCCAGAAGAATCCTCCGGGCGGTCTGAGAACCGAACGCCGCCATGACGTCGAGGCCCTTGGGGCAGCCGCGCAGGGTCTCCGGCCGCGTCACGACGTCAACCAGTTCCTGAAGCACCTCGCTGTCGTAGAGATAGCGCTGGGGCATGAGACAGATTTTCTCGCGGCACGACAGCTCCTCCTTCGGCCGTATGCGCATCTGCCGCAGGCTCTCCGTGTCAAGACGGCTGGCCAGCCGGGCGAGAAGGCGGTTGTCCTTCATGAGCCGCATCACGTCGTAGCCTTCCTTCCGGAGAATGTCCGCCACGTCGAGCAGCGAAAGACCGTCTGGCTGGCCCACGAGCAGCGACAGAACATCGGTGACGCTTCCGAGCAGCCGGCGCACACCGCTGTCAGCGTTGAGGGCGTCGGCCATGAGCACAAGGCTGCGCAGACGGTCGCGGTCGGACGTGCAGAACGGTGCATGCTGAATCCACATCAGCGTCCGGAAATACTGTTGCATGTCCTGTGTGCGGCTGTAGTTGCCGCGCGGCCGGAACAGGCTGTACATGAAATAGACGTCCGTATAGCCGAGCAGCGGCGAGAAATCGTCGCCTCCGGCCATCACCCGTTCCACCTCGTCGGCGACCTCACGGCTGTATGATTCGGGCACGCTGAGTCTGCCGTTTCCCGACAGCCGTCCGGCAACGGCGAGCCACGCCATGGCATAGTCGGCGGCCCGCTGTGTCTTCTCGTCGGCCGTGCGGTCCGCCGTGGCGGCGATGCCGTTGTAGAGTCCGCTGACGATGACGTCGATCTTGCGTTTCAGATGCTGCTTCTCCAGTTCCTGAAGGACGGCTGAGAAATAGATGTGGACCATCTGCAGATGGAGGTCGGTGGTGATGAAGCTGGGGAAATCGTGGTAGTCGTTGTTCTCGTAGCAGTGGAAGAGCTGTGCGCCCTGCCGCGGGACGATGGCGAAACCGTCGCGCGCGAGCCGCCGGTAGAGCGGAAGCGCGAGCTCTTCGAGCTGAAACGTGTTGACGATGTTGTCGGTGTTGACCCGTCCGCCGTCGGGGGCGGTGAAGTTGCGGGCGCGCAGTTCGGCCTCGCGCTTCCTGATGCGTTCGATGAAGGCTGTCTCGCCGGGGGAATATTTCAGCGGCTGATCGTAGAGCGGGCCGTCCATGCGCTCCCACAGCCGGTCGGCATACCATGTCGTCCGGTTGAATATCGCGCGCAGGGCGTAGTCCTCGAAACAGTAGCCCTGACGGGCGGCGAAAGCGTTGCGGAGTATGCGGAGGTCGGAAAGGCTGAGGCGGGAGATGTCCATCGAGGTGTCAATCTCGCGGTTGAGGCTCTCCACGTCGATGACGCTGCCCATGGGGATGAACGGCGCCGGTTTCCGGATGTTTTCCTGAGGATGGGCGGACAGCGCTATGAGGGCTGCCGCGATGATGGTCTTGAGTCTTTTGGTCAGCATGGGTTTTATGGGAGTTATGGGAGGGATGGGAGTTTATGGGAGGGATGGGAGTTTTATGGGAAGGATGGGGAAACAGCCCGGGCGTTGTCTGGAGGCGGTTGTGAGTCATCTTCGGCAGTCCCGAAGACCTTCTGGCGCGCTTCGTCCTCCGTCATCTCGCGCCCGAGGTAGCTGACAAACTCCATTCCGAAGGAACACCAGCGGTAGTCGGCGACGAGAAAAAGGCCGCTGCGCTCGTGCTCCATGACGCGCAGGACGCCGCGCGAGGGCATGAAGCGGAAGTCGGCGACGGGCTGGCCGAGGCGCGAGCCGAGCCATAGCGGACGGACATGGCCGCGGTAGTTCTTGAAGATAAAGACGCGGCGGCGCAGCTCCGGGTCATAGCGCGTGGTTTTTGTGACGCCGACAATGGCGTCTGTCGAGCCGTCGCCGTCGACATCGGCCGTCTGGAAACGATAAACGGGAAACGGCAGTGTCCAGCCGTCGCTGCCCAGCCGGACGACGAAGAGGCTGTCGGACTTGCGCTCAAGAGTGAATTCTTCCTGCGCGGCAACGGTCGTGAGGCCAAACATACAGCACAACATGATCACCGCTCTCATCCTCTGTCCTCCCAGGCCGACCGCGGCATGAATACGGCGATGGTCTTCAGGCGAACATAATCGCTGGAGACATACATCAGCCCGCCGTAGGGATTGGCCGTTCCCCACGAGCTTTTCATTATGAACCACAGCCGTCCGGCGGTGTCGCGGGCCAGTCCGACAACGGCCATACAGTGCTCGTCGGTGGTCTCATGGCGCTCGAAGGCCAGCTGGCGGGCCGCTTGGGAGACGTCCGTTCCGGCCGGAAGGCTGGCCGTACCACGTTCGAAGGAAAATCCCGCCTCGTTCGTGTCACCCTCCCAGCACACTCCGCGGCCACGGCGCACGGCCCGCTCCATCCGCTCCACGAGCGTGTCCATGGGCACGTTGAGCATCTCCGACTGCGCCCAGTTGTCGGGCACCTCCAGCGGAAAGGTCTCGTAGAAAGGATGGTGGGTGAAGCTCGTCAGGGCGATATATTCGTCAGGGGCGCAGACGCTGCGGGCGAATTCCCCGGGAGTGTATCGTGCGCCGAGCATGAAGACATTCCGCGGCGCCGGACCGAGTGTCTCGTCGATGAGGGCCGCGGCCCGCTCTTCGGCACGGCGGAGCGGCAGGCGCATGTTGACGGCCTTGCGGGCCAAACGCCGCAATTTCAACATGAGCACGTCGTAGTCGGCTTCGGGTGTGTCGTGGCCGGCATGCAGCGCGTTGCGGGGTGTGTCATGGTAGGCGTCGTATGCCACCAGTCCGTGACGGGCGATGATGTCGAGCAGGGTCTGTGCCGTGGCGCGCATAGTGGAAGGACTGCGGTCGCAGGTGAAATAAGCCCGTCGGAAGTTGTCCTCGGCCAGCGCGCGTGCGGCATATTTCACAGAGAGATGGACGGAGTCGCCGCGCATGATGTGCTCCGTTTCAATGGCGGAGAGCATGGCGTAGGCCCAGCACAGCGGCGCACGGCCCTGATTCTTGACTGGCGTATAGGCGTTGAGGACTTCCGTCTGGAACCGTTCCGGCATGTTGCCGGCGTTGCTATCGGCATCATCGGCACCGCGCCGCTGCCCTTCGCCACACCCGGCAATGGCCAGTGTGGCGAAGAGCAGCGGCGCACAGATGCAACTGTATATACAATCGTATATATAATGACGTGTGAATCCGGATTTGATTATCTTCATCGTAGATTGCGGTCGGTGTTTCTTTTGCACCCAGCTGCTGCCCCGTTGCAACAACCTGCGCGACGCGTTCCTCCGCGGTCATGCCGTTGGGGCGGTCGCCATGGTTGTGACGAGCAGGCGGGTGTCAATCGGCGTAATGTCATACGCAACCGCAAAAATAGGCATTTTTTCCCATACGGGACACTGTTTCTGCCTTTAACTTTGAACTATACCTTCACTTCTTCCGGCAGTTCGGGCATCGCGCCGTTCTGTGTGCAGACATACGCCGACACCTGTACGGCCAGCCGGTGGGCCTCCTTGACGGGCAGTCCGCGCAGGATTGCGGCGCAGAACGTTCCTGTGAACGAGTCGCCGGCGCCGACGGTATCGGCCACTTCTACGCTCGGTGTCTCCTGGAATGACATCTCGCCCGGCGTGAACACATAGCTGCCGTTGACGCCGCAGGTCAGCACGAGCATGTCGAGATTGTATTTGCCCAGTATCAGCCAGCACTTGTTGCTGATGTCGAGGCCCGGATAGCCGAACAGGCGGCCGATGAGCACGAGTTCCTCGTCGTTTATCTTCAGCACGTTGCAGCGGCGGACGGACTCCTGGATGACCTCCTTGGTGTAGAAGTTCTGGCGCAGATTGATGTCGAATATCTTCAGACAGCCGTCAGGCGTGGCGTCGAGAAACTGCTTTATCGTATTGTGCGACACCACGTTGCGCTGTGCAAGCGAGCCGAAGCACACGGCGCGGCAATTACGTGCTATCATTTCTATCTCAGGAGTGAGGGGGATGTTGTCCCACGCCACGTTTTCCTTGATATCGTATGTGGGCACGCCGTCGTCGTCAAGCTCCACCTGTACCGTGCCCGTAGGGTAGGGAACACGCGGCATGACGTATCTGAGTTTCTTCTCTTCGAGGGCTGCAAGGGTTTCTTCGGCGAGCTTGTCTTCACCGAGGGCACTTATCGCTACCGAGTTCAGTCCGAACTGTCCTACGTGATAAGCAAAGTTTGCCGGCGCTCCGCCGAGCTTCTTGCCGTCGGGCAGCACGTCCCAAAGGGCCTCGCCGAGGCCGACGACAACCTCACTCCCGACGGTCTCACCCCCGCCCCCTCTCCAAGGGGAGAGGGGAGTGGAGTGCTTCTGCTGACTCATATTATCATTACTACTGTTATTGTCATTTTCCGGGTTTGTATGATTCATGCCCGCGTTATTGTTTAAATCCTTGTTATTCATAATCGTTGTCTTTATGGATTGTTATGGTAATTCTGTTGTTTCGTTGTCTTTCTTTCGATTCAATCAAGTAGGGACATATTCTCTTGTATTTGTCCGCATACGGTTGGTTGAGTCATTGGTTACGTTACGTTTCATTAGTTGCGTTACGCCTTATTCTTCATGTTTCCGGGGCTATCTACTCCCCTCCCTTTGGAGAGGGGTCAGGGGTGAGGCCGTCAGTAGTGAGGCCCCTTGTTGCCATACCTAAATACACCACTCCGACGGCCATCACGGCCACGGCGCCCACCTGTCCCACGGCGTCGGCGGCGAAGCCCATGAGCAGCGGGAACACCGTGCCGCCGAAGAGCCCCATGATCATCAGGCCGGAAACTTCGTTCTGCTTGTCGCTGACGGAGAGCAGGGCGTTGGAATAGACGAGCGAGAATATGTTGGAATTGCCGTAGCCCACGAGGGCAATCGCCGTGTAGAGCATGAGACGGTCAGTGGCGAAGGCCAGTCCGGCCATGCTCAGCACCATCATCGCCACACTCACGACAAAGAACGTGCGGTTGGACATGAGACGGAGCAGGAGCGATCCGGTCAGACATCCCACGGTACGGAAGATGAAATAGAGGCTTGTTGCGAAGGCGGCGTCGTTGAGCGACATGCCCAGGCGCTCCATCAGAATCTTCGGGGCCGTGGTGTTCGTTCCGACGTCGATACCCACATGACACATGATGCCGACGAACGACAGCAGCACAACCGGACGTCCCAGCAGACGCAGACAGTCGGCCATGGACGAGGCGCGGCCAGTCTGCGGTTCCTCTTCAATCGGTGTGGCTACGAGCAGCAGCGTGGCCAGCAGTCCCACGACGAAGTAGACGGCGAAAAGCACGCGCCAGCTGAGTCCGAATGACGGTATGGCCGCCGTCGCTCCCCATATAGCTATGTAGGGGGCGAGGAACGATGCTATGGCCTTTACGAACTGGCCGAATGTGAGCGTGGCGGCCAGATTTCCGCCGCGGATCACCGTTGAGATGAGCGGATTGAGCGACGTCTGCATCAGGGCGTTGCCGATTCCGAGCAGCGAGAACGACAGGAGCATGGCCGTGAAGCCTGCGCTGAAGATCGGCACCATGAGCGAGACTACCGTCACGGCGAGCGAAAGCAGCACCGTGCGCTTGCGGCCGATGCGGTTCATGAGCATGCCGGTGGGCACGGAGAAGATGAGGAACCAGAAGAAGACGAGCGACGGAAGCACGTTGGCCACGGTGTCGCTCAGGCCGAGGTCGGCCTTTACGTAGTTGGAGGCGATGCCTACAAGGTCGACAAATCCCATTGCAAAGAAGCAGAGCATCAGAGGGATAAGCGTCAGATATTTGTTGTTCATATTGTTTTTTTCTTTTATGGGAGTTTATGGGAGTGATGGGAGGAATGGGATTGATGGGAGGGGGAGTGGGCGGGAAGATCTCTCATCTGCCCACAGCATACACCGTCGTGGCGGCCTTGCCGCCGCTTACGGTTATCATGTTATAAGGCTCCGACGGAAATACGAGGTTTGTCATGGCCATGCGGCCCTCTCCGTCGAACGCCTCGATGCTGCAGCGGTCGACGAAGATGCGCAGCGAGCGCATCAGTCCGCCATACACCGGGGCTGTGGTCACAACGGGGAAAGCGTCGCTGAATCCGGTCTGTCCGCTTGCGGTGCGGTCCATCGAGAACGTGCGGGCTGCGGGATCGTAGGTCATCACGACCGTTTCGCCCTTTGGGTTCTGTAGTGTTATGGTCAAAGGTTTTCGCATTGAAGATATGAAGTCGACATTGATTTCGTATGCTCCGCCGTCTGCGGCGAATGTCCTGTGGCGTGAGGATGACCGCCGGGCGAGCAATTTTCCGCGTGCCACCGTCATTTCCGGCGATGGTGTGGAGCTGAGATAAGTCTCGCCGCCGTCGGTGAAGAGACCGAGGTCGCGGGCAATGGTGTTGGCGCTGCGGTACTGCATCGTCGGCAGCTGATTGGCATACTGCCAGTTGCTCATCCAGCCGATGGCCACGCGGCGACCGTCGGGCGCGTTGTCAAAGGTCACAGTGGCGTAGTGGTCCTTGCCGTAGTCCATCCATTTTGTCACTTCCGGCGCCGATTCGCAGGTGAAGCGGTGGCCGTCGAACGTTCCGGTGAAATACTGCGTGGCCGAACCGCCGAAGGGCCCGCCGGGGTTGATATTGCACAGAAGCACCCACTTCTTCTCTCCCGTGCCGCTTACGGGCAGCTCCATCAGGTCGGGACATTCCCACACGCCGTCGTGATTGCCGTAGCCGTGGCCGAACGAGCTTTCGTAGGTCCAGTCCCTGAGGTTGGCCGACGAATAGATGTTCATTTCCTGGCCGGCGGCCAGAATCATTATCCAGCGGTCCGTCTCTTCGTGGCGGAACACGTGCGGGTCGCGGAAATCCGGCACATTGGATGTAACGACGGGATTGCCGGCATATTTTGTGAACGTCTGTCCGCCGTCGGTGCTGTAGGCCATGCTCTGCGTCTGGCTCTCGCCTGCCGAGGTGTAGAAAGCCACGATGGCGCCGCGTCCGAAGCCCGCCGTGTTTTCGTGATCGACGACGCACGAGCCGCTGAAGACGGTGCCCAGCCCGTCGGGCGAGAGAGCCACGCCGCGGTCCTGCCACGTCACGAGATCACGGCTGACGGAGTGACGCCAGTGCATGTTCTCCCACTGCGAGCCATAGGGGTTGTATTGATAGAAGAGATGCCACTCGCCGTCCTTATAGAACATGCCGTTGGGGTCGTTCATCCAGCCGTAGGACGGCGTGTGATGACAGGCCGGACGGTAGTGTTCGCGGTTCTCGGTGTCGAACGTATCGGAATATGTTATCGCTTTCCAGCACGCAAATTCGCGCAGTGCTCCCTCATTGCGGTTGTTGCCGTTGCTGTGGATGTCGAGCAGCACATGCTTGTCCTTGTACGGTGACAGGTCGAGCGGCACATAGTAGTCGATGTGGTCTACGGCCATCCGCACGTTCAGCGTCTTGAGAGCCTCGCCGTCGGCCAATACGCGGATGTTGCACATCTCGGCCTTTTCCTCTACGGGCAGCAGCACGTAGCGGGCTGCGTTGTTTGTTCTCACCATGGCGTGGGAGCCGCTGAGGAACATCGTCTCTCCAGTGGTCTGTGCCGGCGCCGTCATGGCGGAGGCGAGGAGTGCGGCGATGATGATAGTGTTTCTTATTGATTGTGTCATGTCGTCAGTTATTTCTTTTAAGTTAGTTCTTTTTTTTAGTTAGAGTAACGCAGCGGACTGTTTTCTGCAAAGATAGAAAAGCAAATTCTTTTTTCATTGTCTTATGGGTTTAATAGTTGTAATCCGTCAAGGTATTTATGTTCGGATTGTTTGTTTTAGGTTTATGCTGCAAAATTACATTCCAGCTGCTTTACAGGATAAAAAATATATTTCAGATGATATAAAATATCGTTCATGTAACATTATTGATGCAGAACGAAACTTCAGTGATATTTCCTCCGACATAGCGGGAAATAGGTCCTTGCCGGTGGAGGAGAATGTGAACTGCACCCCAAAAGTTCTTTGCCTGACTTTCTGGGTGCAGTTCATCATTCTGACACAGCCTCTTTCAGGCTCTCTACCCGAACAGCTTTATGTTGCTTATCTTCACGCTTCCGTCGGAACAGAACAGCGACCAGGGGTTGCGTTGCATGCCGTAGATGCGGTTGGTGAAGGCATACTGGCCGTTGACATATACGACGCAGACACTCTGGTCGGCAATCATGGTCACGTGGTAGCGGCCGTCGTCCGGCGAGATGAAGCTGAGGGCATTGATGTTCTGACGCTGCTCGCTGCCGTCGCTGGCGAGTGACCGGCGGTCGAACTTCAGATTGTTCCAGCGGTCCTCGATGTATATGCGGTAGTTATGGTCGCGGTCTGAACAGTCGGCAAGGGCGATGCCGAACACGGCCGTATGCGGGTCGGCCACCTCGGCGTCGAACTCAATGCGGCTCTGATAACCTAAGCGCGAGAAGCGCACTTCGTCACCGGCGTTGAGTGTATAGCCGCTCCCGGCCGCTCCCTCGGGCTCACCCGTGCGTCCCGTCTCGGCGATGTCCGCCGGTCGGGCGATTCTGGCCGCAATGGCGTCGGGACAGGTCAGGCCCAGTGTACCGTCGGCGTTCTGGACAAGCTTGTGGGCCACGAGCGACCCGGCCCAGTCGGTAGTGCCTTCGGGAAGATTGCCCTGACGTGTGGCGGACCATCCCCAGATGTAGCGGTTGGTTCCGTCGGAGGCTGTCTTGCCGGCATAGAACGATGTTCCTTCGAGTTTGCCCTCGTCGCGCCACGGGAACTGCGGGTCGTCGCCCATGGTCATAAGCTCGCCGAGCGTGCGGGCATAGAAATACTGGACCTGACGGGTGATGTCCTTGTCCGAATAGACCAGATACCACCAGTCGCCCATCCGGAAAACGTCGGGACACTCGTAGAAGCGGCCCCACTTGTTGAGGAAGAACGGTTCGGTCTCGGTCCAGCGGGCGAGGTCAGTGGACGTGAACTGTGCCAGCACCGAGCGGCCGTTGCGCAGCGTCGCCACTATCATGCGGAACACGCCCGTCTCGTCGTCGAAGAAGACATAAGGGTCGCGGAACTCATCGCGGTTGTAGCCCTCGGGAGCCTCCATGCGGAAAGCGCGGTCCTTGGTCCAGTGGCGGCAGTCGTCGCTCGTGGCGCGCAGGATGACCTCGCGGGGCGAGGCGGCCTTGTGGCCGGTGTAGAACGTGTAATACTTTCCGTTGGCAAAAACCGTGCTTCCCGTACCGATTGCCGGGTCGTCCTCCATCGCTCCGCCGCAGGCTATGGTCTCCTCGCCGCCCGTATATGAGGCGGCATCAGCGGTTTCAAGCTGGTGTACCGGATGATAGATTGTGGAGTTTCCGTCGCGCATGTCATGAAGGTAGAGTATGCGGAACGTCCGTGACTGCGGGTCGAAGAAGGGCATGGGGTCGCCCACGTAGCCGACGAACGGCTTATAGTAGATGTCGGCCTTGTAGCTTTCGCCCGACGAGAAATAGCCGGTTGTGGCCTGCATGCCGACGTCGGGAATGCCCACGACGTTGTCGTCGCTGCATGCTGTGGCTGCCAGCGTCACGCCGGCGGCAAGTATGATATTGATGAGATGTTTCATAATGGTCCTTTTTTTTGATGTTCTTTATTCAGCTCCGGCCAGATATTTCAGTGCGTTCACGGTCAGCGTGATGCGGTTCTGCCGGTATGTGTTTGCGTCACCGTTGGCTATGTTCCACTCATATCCGCCCGTGCCGATGAGCACCACGCGGCCGGCCGTTGCCGTGCGTGCGGGGAATTCCACGATGGCCGTCTTGTTGGAGTCGTCGGTCTCGTGGGCCAGACGGCGGCCGCCTGTCGTGCGCTCCCAGCCTTCGAGCGAATGGTCGGGATAGTCCCAGATGTTCCAGTCCACCTGCGTGTTCTTCGTCGCGAAACCAGCGTCAACGAGATAGACGGGAGCGTCCGTCGCGGTCTCCATGCCGCTGAAGACGGGATGGTCGGGCGTGTCGACCGCAAATCCGAGCGGGGCGTCGATGATGGCGGCCACGTCGCTCTTGTTCTGGGCGTTCGGTTCGCGCTGGTCGATGGCTATCTGATAGACGTCGTTGATATACTTGCAGGCGTATCGCGAGAGCAGCAGGCTGCCGCCACGGGCGTAGTATTCCTTTATCGCGTCACGCGAATCCCATCCCTGTGAAGGCCAGGTGTCGTCGTCACAGTGCCACCAGAGGGCTTTAATCTCCGACGGGTCGAGCTGCACGGCACCGCTGATGATGTCTTGCATTGATATGTAGCGCGAGCGGGCCACGTTGGCGAGCATCCACTCTGCGGCGGCGCGTTCCTCGTCTTTCAGTCCGCTGACGGTGGCGGCAGTGCCGATGAAGGCCGTCACGGGCATGTCCGAGGCCACGGCAGAGACTGTATATGTCACGCTAAGGCCGTGGTTTGTCACGGTGAAGGCCACCGGCGAGGTGAAATCGACCGTGCTTCCCGCAGCCGGATCGGCCGTGGCACCCTCGCTGAGGGTATATGAGACGGTCAGGCGGGTGATGTCCGTCCCATGCGGCATATATACCGTGATGGCGCGTGCGTCGTTGTCGATGGTTCCATCGTAGCGCGTTCCGGAGGCGTCCGACAGCGTGAACGACCCGAAGGCGGCTTCATAGCAGCGTGCCGTGACGGTGTAGTCAATGTACGTATTGCCGTTAGTGATCTTATAGACCACGGGCGATGTGAAGTCAACCGTGCTTCCCGACGGTATGTCCGACGTCGCTCCGGCTGACAGGGTCAGCTCCGGTCGGAGCGCGGTGAGGTCGGTTCCGGGCGCGAGGCGCACCGTGACGGTTTTGCCTATGTTGTCAATCTCTCCATCCTCTCCGTTGATGACGAATCGGGTTATGTAGCAGTCGCCGTCCATACGGAGGTCGCTGCCGTCCAGCCCGTCGGTGCATGCGCCCATGACGAGGGCGAAGAGACAGAGCACGAGGGCCGATAATGATTTATTCTTTCTCATTGGATTACTCCTTTAACTCCTTAAATAAAACCTACTCCCATCCGCAGTTCTGCACATACACACCGTTGCTGTAGTTGATCTGCTTCTGCGGTACTGGGCAATATTCGTTCTTGTTCTTTGTGAAATAAGCGTCGTTGAGATATGAACGGCGGTTCTTCTCGCTGCCGTAGTAGGCGTTCATGACCTCGTCGGCCACGCCCCAGCGCACGAGGTCGAAGAAGCGGCCGCACTCCATGGCCAGTTCCAGACGGCGTTCCGTGCGCACGGCCCGGCGTGCTTCGTCCACATTCCACGCCGTGTTGTACGTTCCTATCTTATACTTCGCCGGATAGTCGAATATGAGTGTGGTGCTCTGTGCGGCACGACGGCGCAGCGAATTGACGATGCTGCGTGCATCCTCCAGATTTCCGGCGGCATCGCCGAGCGCTGCCAGCTCCACTTCGGCCTCGGCGCGCATCAGAAGCACGTCAGCGTAGCGCAGCACGATCCAGTTCTTGGAGTTGGCGTAGAACGGACCGTTCTTCTTCAGACAGTCACACTCCTTGTCCACGTTCTCCTTCATGGAGGCGTAGTAGCCGTAGATCTGCGGTGCGCGGGCCCACGCCTCGGTGTAGTCGACGTTGACATTATACTTGTAGGGGAATCCCGGCATGGCTACGGTGTGGAACAGACGCGGGTCGACGTTGTCGCTTGAGGCGTCATAGTTCTCGGCATTGGCGTTGGCGGCGGGCAGTCCGTCAATGTCCGTCTTGAAGGTGTTGACGAGGTTCTGGCTCGGCTTGTTGAAGTCGCAGCAGCCGATTCCCTGCGGCGCGGTCAGCTCGTAGGCGAAGTTGAGATTGCCGTATTTGGTGCCGTCGTCCTGTGAATACTGTATCGCCCATACCGACTCACGGCCGTTTTCATACGTTCCGGGGAGGAAGTTGAAGGCATAGTCGTCCTCCAGCGCGTTGCCGTTGGCAGCGTAGATGTCAGCCGCGGTCAGCTCGATGACCTTTTTCAGGTCGGCGGCGTTCATCGACGTTATCTCATTCGTCCGCACGTCATCCTGCCGGTAGGCCTTGAAGAGATATGTCTTGGCCAGATAGGCGGCCGCTGCGGCGCGCGTGGGGCGGCCCTTGTCCGTAGGCTGCGTTTCGGGAAGATTGTCGTAGGCGTACTGGAAGTCGTCGGCAACTTTCTGCCACAGCTCGTCGTTGGTGTAGACGCGGTTTGAAATCTGTCGGTAGGCCTCGGTGTTTTCCTCAACGTTCTCGTCGATGACGGGAACATATTTATACAGTTCCTTGAGCTTGAACATGAAGTGGCCTCGGATGAACCGCATTTCGGCCGTGCGCTCCTTCTTCTTCGGGAAGTTCTCTTCGGTCACGCCGGCGAGGCTCCGCAGGGCGTCGTTGGCACGGTTGACGCCGCAGTAGAGGCGGTACCAGAGGTCGTCGAAGACCCACAGGTCGGCCGTCAGTCCGCGTGCAATCTCGGCGTAATACATGTGGGAACCGTCCTCGGTGTTGGCTCCGCCCTTGTAGGCGTCGTCCGAACGGACATTGCCCAGCTGCCACAGCTGGAACGAACTGTTCATGTCCTCGCCCGTGACCATGTAGGCATAGGCCGAAATGACCATGCCCTCGATGTTCTCAGGAGTGAAGACCTGCTCGTTGTCGAGTATTCCTTTCGGCTTTGAAGACTCGAGGAAGTCGTCGCACCCCGTCAGCGACAGGGCCATTGAGCCAAGCATCAGCGATGCTATGATATATCTTGCTTTCATACGATAAATGTCTGTTGATTGGTTATGACTGAGGTTCAGAAGCCCACGTTGATGCCGAACGTGATGTTGAGCGGTATCGGATAGCCCGTCGTGGGATTCTCCGGGTCCATTCCCGTGAACTTGCCGCTCTTGATGGTCAGCAGGTTCTGGGCACTGAGATAGACGCGCAGGTTCTGCATGGCGGCCGCTTTCGTGATCCGTTCGGGGAAGGTGTAGCCCAGCTGGAGCATGCGCAGCTTGAGATAGGAGCCGTTCTCGATGAAGTAGGTGGAGAAGCGGGCTTCGTTGTTCAGGTCCGACATGCTCACGGCGGGAATGTCGGAATCCGGGTTCTGAGGCGACCATGCACCGAGCAGGCGGGTCGTGCGGTTGGCGTTCATGTCGCCGAGCGACCAGAAGTCGGAGTTCTTCTTGATGGCGCTCACGTCCACGTCGGCTCCCTGGACGCCCTGCCAGAACATGGTGAAGTCAAATCCGCGGAAGCGCAGGGTGACGTTAAGTCCGTAGGTGAAGTCGGGATTTGGGTCGCCGATCCACGTGCGGTCGTCGGTGTCGATGATGCCGTCGCCGTTGACGTCGCGGTAGCGTATGCGTCCGAGACCGGGCTGGCCGATGCGCACGTCATACCGGGCCATGTAGTTGTCCACTTCTTCCTGCGTCCGGAAGAGTCCGTCGGCCACGTAGCCGGCATAGCGGTTGATGGAGTTGCCGATGATGTTCATTGCGCCGTTGCCTCCGAAGTCGCCCGTGGAGGCCACGTCGTCGGGCACGAAGAGCACCTTGTTGCGGTTGAGCGAGAGGTTTCCGTTGATGTCGTAGGACAGTCCGTAGGCGGTCGTGTGGCGGTAGCCGAGGTTGAGCTCAAATCCCTTGTTGCTCATGCGGCCAACGTTGCGCCACTGGCCGCCGCCCTCGCCGATAACGGCTATATAGGATGGCTTGATGAGAATGTCCTTCGTGCGCTTGTCGTAGTACTCGAAACTACCGTAGAGGTCGCCTCCGAAGAGCTGGAAGTCGACGCCGACGTTTGTCTGTGTCGTTGTTTCCCACTTCAGGTCGTCGTTTCTGAGCTGCGTGCGACGGAAGCCCGAGGGGAGCTGTGAGCCGCCGTTGGAACCGGTGATGTCGTATGACGTTCCGTAGGTCGGGGCGTCGCCCGTTCCGTAGTTGGCGTCGTAGATGGAGTAGCGGGCCGTATTGTCAATCGACTGGTTTCCGGTCTGTCCCCATGCGGCGCGCAGCTTCAGGTCGCTGACCACGCTGCTGACGGCCTTCATGAAGCCTTCCTCGCTGAGACGCCATCCGAGCGAGAACGCCGGGAACGTTCCCCAGCGGTTGTTCCGGCCGAAGCGTGACGAGCCGTCGCGGCGTATCGTGAACGAGGCCAGATAGCGGTCGGCGTAGGAGTAGTTGACCTTGCCGAAGAACGAGGCCAGCGAGTATGTGGCGGCACCGCCGCCGGCGATTGACTGTCCTGTGCCTGCGCCGGGATACATATAGTCGGTGGAGATGATGGCGAAGTCCTCGCGGTAGGCCGAAAGGCTGATGTCGTCCTCGCGGTTCAGCTCCGTTCCGGCCATGATGTCGAGCTTGTGGCGGCCGAGCGTCACGTTGTATGTGGCGATGGCATTCCACATCCACTTGGTCCAGTGCTCCTGTCCCATGTGGACGGCGCTGAGGTCGTCGTTGAGAAAACCGTTGGTGTAGGGCCGTGTGTAGCTCATGGCCAGCTTCTGAGCGTAGTCGAGGCCGAAGGTGCTGCGGAGGTTGAGGCCCTTCAGAGGGTTGATGTTGATGTGGGCGTCGCCAAAGAGTCGCCAGTAGGAGTATTTGTTGTCCTTGTTGTATTCGTTGACGCGGACTACGTTCTGACGGTCGGGCATGGTCGTGCTCGGGCCGCCCCATCCCTTGCCGTCAACGGTGTGGACGGGAATCATCGGCAGCGAAATCATCGCGTCGTTGATTATGCCTCCCGGTGCCTGCACCTCGCCCGTGCGGTTGAGGGTGAAGTTCTCGCCTACGGTGACAATGTCGCCGATGAGCTTGTACTCGGAGTTCATTCGGGCCGAGATGCGGTCAAACGAGCTGTGTTTTATCAGACCGTCGTTCTTGTAGTATCCCAGAGAGAAGAAATAGTTGCCCCGGTCCGTTCCGTTGGTCATGGAGAGGTTATACTGCTGTATGACTCCCGTCCGTGTGACCTCGTCAAACCAGTCCGTGCCGGCCGACGTGGCGATGGTGTTTTCCTTGTCGAGATACTTCGGCAGCGACATGGAGCGGAGCACGGGATAGCCCGCGGCATCGTAGCCCCAGTCGTAGCGGTAGCCGATGGGGTTGGAGTTGGGGTTCGTGCCCGAGTTGGTGTATGCCGTCCAGAGCGTGCGGCCATACTGCTCGGTGTTCATCATGTCGAGCTTTGTCTGGAAGAGCGAGACGGACACGGAGGCGTCGAAGTTGACGGACAGGCGTCCGGCCTTGCCGCGCTTTGTCGTGATGATGATGACACCGTTGGCCGCGCGCGAACCGTAGATGCTGGCCGAGGATGCGTCCTTGAGCACCTGGATGGACTCGATGTCGCTGCCGTTGAGCTCGTGCATGCCCGACTGCGACGGCATGCCGTCGATGATGTAGAGCGGGTCGTTGTTGTTCATCGTGCCGATACCGCGGATGCGCACGGTGGCCGCACCGCTCGGATTGCCGTCAGCCGTGACATACATTCCCGGCACACGGCCCTGAAGGGCTTTCACGGGGTTGTTCTCGCCCTCCTTCATCATCTCGTCGACCGAGACCACGGAGACGGCACCGGTCAGGTCGGCCTTGCGCTGGGTCATGTAGCCCGTCACGACGACCTCGTCCATCACGCGGCTGTCGTCCTCCATCGTGATGTCAAGCCTCGGAGCGGCCTTGACCGTCACCGTCTTCATACCTATATAAGATATGACGAGCGTGGCGCCGCTGTTGGCTTTCATGTGGAAATTGCCGTCGTAGTCGGTCACCGTACCTGTTCCTCCGTCGCTCTCGTTGCGCACGGTGGCCCCGATGACACCCTCTCCGTCGGCGGTCTTCACCGTTCCGGTCACGTCGATTTGCTGTGCCACGGCCGTCAGTGAGACCGCGAGCAGGGCAATCGTGCAAAACAGGATTCTCTTGATCTTTTCCATTGTTTGCTGTTTTTGGGGTTAGTTGTTTGGGTTAATAGTATGAAAAAATGTATGCCGCAAAGTTATCGTGAACCGGCACGCAAAGATAAAAAATATATTTCAGATGATAAAAAAAATCGTTCATGTAACATTTTTGATGTCTTCTGAACGATTATTGGGATGTTCCGGCGGAACGCCGCGCATAACGGGATTTGTTACGCGGCTCATGTAACGGTGTTACACGGGCCATGTAACGTTGTTACACGGGCCATGTAACAATGTTACGCGGGCCAAGTAACAACGTTACACAGGCCGAGTAATGTTGCTACATGAGGCTGTGTCAAATTTATATCCAATCTCTATGAAATGTTTTGTTTATTGTTCCCGTAAAAGTTAATGAGATTTTAGATAAATAGAAAGGATTCTTTATTATTAAAGTTCCTTTTTCATTTCCTTTCTGATAATTGAAAGTATAGTCATCCTCATTTTCATCTTCAGAAATAGTATATCCTTTTAAATCTACAACAGTATTGTCTTCAGATAACCAATTTCCCACACGTCCTATCAAAAATTGCGCAACATCAAGATTTGAGGCTTTATTAAACGATTCATTATAAGTTTTGTCTTTTTTCTTATAAATACCTTTCCAAGCCCATTGATTAGATAGGGTTACAGTGAATATAAAACTACCAGCCGTTAAGTTTTTTGTATCATTATCGTAAGTCCAATAATCTTGTGCTAATGTGGGTTTCCATGTAAAACCTGTTTCAGGATTCCAATTCTTATCTAAATATATTGAAGCAACAAAACAAATTCCATCTGCCGAACAATACAAATGAGGACGCACATCACTTTTATATTGGTCTGGATTCAGCCAATATCCGATAAACTGTTTTGCTTCTGCAGGTAAGTTGTCTTCAATATTATCAGATGGCGGAGTATCTTGATTGTCATCGGCTGGATTGTCATTTGCATCATCATCTTCAATTCCTTTTCCTACATACACAGGACGTATTGCCATGCCTTCGAACCTATAATAGTTGCTGGCATGAATCTCGTTGCCTTTGAAAAATGTGAGCATAGAAGCATACTTGCTGCTGCGTGTGTTATCTGCATGCAATTCACCGCCCCAATAACACCCTTGACTTGCGGATTGTACAGCGTTTCCTGCAAACATGCCCGTGATAGGCAGAAATATACTATTCCCATTCGAAGCGGTACCGCGCATTCCATGAACACCATTCATAGTTTCTTCTGTCCACGTGCAGTTATTCACTAATTCGCGTATTTCTTCTGTTGTGGGCATACGCCAATTCTTACCTAATTTTACATAGGCTACATCCCACTCTGTTCCGCAAATTTTCGTTTTTCTAGAAAGTGTGAATGCAGAGTAATTAGCGTCAAAGTAATTTGTCTCGGTATATTCGTCCTTCGTAGTCGTCTCACCCCAAGCGTAATAGTCACCAATCTGTTCAGGGGAGTTTGCTCCAAGATTACAGGTTGCCCATTTCACACTCAATCCCAAATCTACAACAAGTTCAGTATTTCCTTCTGTATCTGGTGACAAAGGTGCTACATCAGAATCATCACTACTACAAGATGTGTAAACACCTACTGTCAACAAAAATAACAAGGTGGTTATTGTTTTAAAGAATTTCATTTTGCTTACTTTTTTATTAAAAAAGGCGTGTAACCATCCGTAGCTTGCCTTTTATGTCGGTTACCGCCAAGTGACCTGTTACGTAACAAGCATAGGATAGTCCACGCCCTATGAGCGTGAACTTCCAGTCTACTTGTTCTCACGTAACGAATATTGGCGGTATTCACATAAAAGAGAACAAAAGCTAAAAGCTCAATTTAATATGTTGAGTTCGAATGGAAACGCTTTTCCGTTGGTTATTTTCTAAATTTTAAATCTCGGTGAAGATCATCGCAATACAATGATTAGCTTCAAAGCGTTATTCCAAAATTTAATCCATAGGCAATTCTTTTTATAAGGTTTATACTTTGCTAAAGATAAGCAAAAACTGCAAATCAGAAGAATTAATCATCGAAAACTAATCTATATGTCTTTATTTATAGACACTTATTAGTGTTTCCTCAAAGAATGAAGAAAGCAATGATATTGTCTTAATTGTAAAATTATGCTGTCCGCTTAGCCACTTGGTCACTTCGCTTGGACGTTTGCCCAATGCCTGTGCAAATTGCAATTTGGACAAACCACGCTCCTTCATCAGTTCATAGATACGGTTGGAAATGGCAAATTCCAAAGACACCTCTTGCTGAATAGCCGGAGAGGTGCTTGCCAACATTTCATCAAAAGAAGTCTTTGTCGTTTTCATATATCAAAGGTATTTTTTGTTTCTATTGTATTTTCCGTTACCAATATAGACCTATTTTTAACTCCCTCTGTTATGAGCTTGTCAAAGTTCTGAAGGGTGATAACGTAACCTTTCAGCATGTCATCCTCGTTATAGGTTCGGGTAGCTTTCACTCCACCGTTGCCAAGTATGAGAATTTTATCTGACAATCTCAAACAATAGAGGCGCAAACGTGATTTCAAGACGGGTAAGGCGCATACCCTGTCGCTCATTTTTCCTTCCGGACGGAAGAAACGCTCAAATGCTCCAAAGTCCGCTATGTGCCCAATTATATTCAAAAGGCGTTCAAAATCCTCGTTGTAAACTGATTCATCCCTAAATTTGGCATAAAAACGCTCAAATTCGCTCTCGTCTTCCGACAAGAATTGAATGGAATATATCGTGCAGTTCTCGGCAGCCTTTACCAATCTTAATTCAGCTTCGCTCATATTTTTTATTTCTTTCCTGTACAAAGGTACAATTAATATTTCACTTACAAATAAAATGTGATGTCTTTTATGCTAAAACAACAAAATTAAGTTATCAAACAGAGGGAAAGAAAAATAATCTCCCCCCCCCTATATTATTCGGTACTTGGCTAATCGAAAATTCCGTTAGCCAAATTTACCGTTTCTGCTTTCTCTCCATGTTTACCGAAGCATATACCTGTATAGAAACTATGCTCCCATGTCCCAATATCTTACTCACCGAATACAGTTCAGCACCTGCTGTAATAGCCAGCTTTGCCGCGTAACAATCCGTTGCCTCCCTGTGCCGTTATGTCAGGACACGTGAGGCGGCGTCAAAGTGCCGGCAAGGACCGGCCTATCTGTCATTGGGTGTGTGTCCGAAATGGTCCTTATAGCATTTTATGAAATACGACGGCGATGAGAAGCCCACCTCGTATGCCACTTCCGACACCGTCTTGCCGCCTTCGAGCAGCAGTTCCTCGGCACGGCTGAGACGGCTCTGGCGGACCAGTTCGACGGGCGTCGCTCCAGTCATGGCCTTCACTTTGCGGTAGAGCTGGACGCGGCTGAGGTTCATTTCGGCGCTGATGGTCTCGACATTGAGATCAGAGTCGGAGATGTTTGCGGCAATGAAACCGAGCAGACGGGTCATGAAACGGCTGTCGGCGGCATTGAGCGCAGGCGCCGCACCGCTGCAGCAGCCGTCGGCCGGGGGATTGTCGAAGATGTCGTTGCCGCCGGCAGTCCTGTTCTTCTCATTGCTCTCATCGTTCCATTCGTTTCCATTATTTCCATCATTCCCATGTCTTCCATAAACTCCGGAAAACAGTTCCCGCAGCCTCCTGCGGCTTTCGAGCAGGTTCTCAACCCGCGAGATGAGCACTTTGCCGCTGAAAGGCTTGGTTATGTAGGCGTCGGCACCGCAGTCGTAGCCCTCGGCGCGCTGCTCTTCGAGCGTGCGGGCCGTGAGCATGAGTACGGGAATGTGGCTCGTGGCTGTCTCGCCTTTCACGCGCCGGCACATCTCCAGACCGTCCATGACGGGCATCATGACGTCGCTGACAATCAGGTCGGGAACGTTCTCCATGGCCATCCGTAGTCCCTCGCTGCCGTCGGCGGCCGATGTTATGGCATATCTGTCGCTGAGCAGGGATGATATGTATGTGCGTATGTCGTCGCTGTCGTCAACGATGAGAACCTGCGGACGGTTGTCGGAGGACCCGGCCGGGGCGGAAGTCTGAGCCTGCGGGTCAGCCGTGGCGGCAGGAGCGGAACCGGACGTCGGTGCGTCGGCGTCTCCGTTGCTCCCGTTATTCACGTCATTCCCTTTCTTTCCATCGCTCTCATTCCTCTCATTGTCCACGTTTTTTCCGTCATTCTCTTTTCTTTCCTCTCCCTTTTTCTCCTCAATCTCGGCCGGCAGCAGCACTGTGAACGTAGCGCCGTGGCCCGGTTCGCTCTCCACCGTGACGCGTCCGCCCATCATCTCGGAAACGCCTTGACCAGAGCGAGGCCTATGCCCGTTCCGTCGGCGGCACCGCTGTTGACCATGAAGAATCGGTCGAAGATGTTCTGCTGCTTGTCGCGCGGTATGCCCTCGCCCGTGTCGCTGACGCTCAGGGCCACCATGCCGCCGGTGTCGTCAGCCGTTACGGTCAGCGTCACCGTTCCGCCGCGGCTGGTGTGCTTTATGGCGTTGCTCAGAAGGTTGTAGCAGATGCGCTCCACCTTATACATATCCGTCGCCACTTCGATGCCGTCGGCCGTGCGGCAACATAGCTCTATGCCCTTGCTCTCGGCCACGGGGCGGAAACAGTCGGTCCACACGCGGGCCTGTTCGGACAGCCGGAAGCGGGTGACCATAAGTTCCATCTTGCCGTTCTGCAGCTTGCGGAAGTCGAGAATCTCGCCTATCAGCCTGAGCAGAACGTTGGCGTTGCGGCTCACTATCTCCAGCCGGCCGCGCTGACGCGGGGTGAGGTTGTCGTCGCCGAGCATCTGTTCCACCGGGTCGGCGATGAGCGTGAGCGGCGTGCGGAACTCGTGGCTCATGTTGGTGAAGAACACGAGCTTTGCGTTGGCAGCCTCCTCGGCCATACGCCGCCGCATGAGCATGGCCCGGTAGACCATGATGAAGAAGATGATGAGCAGGATAATGATTATTATGAACAGCAGAAGATAGACCTTCTGATGATTGTACTGTGCCAGATAGGTGTCTATCTTGCCGTGAAGAGTGTCGAGATATTCGTTCTGACGGGCTATCTCTTCGGCCTGCATGAGCATGACACCGGCATTGTCGCGGGTGACGAGCGCCGCCCGCAGCGTGTTTTCCTTGTTGTACGGCCGGCCTTCGAGGATGTTCATGGCCAGCTCCATCACCTTGTCGCCACTTGTGGGATAGATGCACGAGACGGTCAGCGTGCCGTTATGGACGCGGGCTATGCCGCCGTCGGCACCGGGCAGAGCGTCCACACCGGCGAACAGCATGCCGCCGACATCGGCTCCATAGCTTTTCATCGTCTCGTATGCTCCTGCGGCCATGCGGTCGTTATGGCCGAAGACGCAGTCTATCTGTCGGTCCGTGTCCTTGCGCATCACCGCGTCCATGGCTTCGCTGCCGCTGTCCTGTAGCCAGTTGCCCGATGGCGAGGCGATGATATGGATGTCGGGATAGCGCCCCAGCACGTCGGTGAAGCCGCGGTGGCGCTCCATGGCCGGCGACGAGCCGTCAAGCCCCTGGATCTCGACCACCGTGCCGCGGCCGTCGAGCTGTGTGGCAACGAACTCGCCGATGCTGCGCCCGATTTCCACATTGTCGGCTCCGATGAACGCCGTATATTTTCCCGAGCCGGTCTTGCGGTCGAGCAATATCACGGGTATGCCGCTGTCGTAAGCCCGGTCGACGGCCTCGGAGATGCTGTTCATCTGGTTGGGCGAGACGATAAGGAGGTCGACACCCTCGTTGATGAACCTGTCGATCTGTGCCTGTTGCACGGTATCGTTGTCGTCGGCCGACACCACGCGGATGTCGACATTGTCATACAGATAGGTTGCCGTGCGCAGTTCCTCGTTGAGCTTGGCCCGCCACGAGTCTTCGCTGCACTGCGCCACGCCGATGGTGTAGCGTCGCGGCGAACCGCACGATGACACAATGAGGCATATCGCAAGCATCATCAAAAGTCCTGCGACCGCCATTCGGTGGCGTCGCCGCCGTACTTCCGGTCGCGGTTTCATGCGCCCTCCTTGGCCTTGAAGGCCAGTGCATACATGCGCATCTGCTTCACCATGGCCAGCAGTCCGTTGCTGCGGGTGGGGCTGAGGTGGTCTTTCAGCCCGATGCGGTCAATGAAATACAGTTCGGCGGCGAGAATTTCGTCGGGCGTATGTCCGCTGAGCACGCGGATGAGCAGGGCGATTATGCCCTTGACTATGAGCGCGTCGCTCTCGGCGGTGAAGCTGATACGGCCGTCTTCATAGTCGGCCTGCAGCCATACGCGGCTCTGACAGCCGTCAATGAGGTTGCTCTCGGTCTTGTAGCGCTCGTCGAGCGGCGCCTGTTCGTTGCCCAGGTCGATGAGCAGCTGGTATTTGTCCATCCAGTCGGAGAAATCAGAGAATTCCTCGATGATTTCGTCTTGAAGATCGTTTATTGTCATAGTTGAAGGCCCCCTATGGTCCCCCAAGGGGGACGCCTACGGGCTGGGTTTGGTGATTATTTATTATTGCTATATATATATTATGTCTCTTGTGGATATCCTTTGCGCCTTGTTCTATCCGCAGGCGTCCCCCTCTGGGGGACTACAGGGGGCTATCCTGAACAGCTTGTCGCTGGGCCGCACTTTCTCCGGCACGGCGATGCTGATGCGCGTCCCCTTGCGGGCGAGGTCCACGGGGCCGTGGTCGCCGTGGATGACATCGGGCGTGACATAGAGCGCGCCGGTGGTAGGACCGGTGATGAGGAGCTTGTCGCCGGGGGCGAATTCGGTGGCTTCGACAGTGAATTCGGCTACGCCGAGTTTGCTGAAATACTTCACGCCCTTGCCCACATAGACCTTGCGCTCGGTCGCGCAGGAGCCGTAGTGGCGGTTCCATTCGCCCAAGGTCTGGCCTTGATAGTAGCCGTCCCAGAAGCCGCGGTTGAAGACGGTGGCCAAACGTTCGTCCCATCCGTCCTTGCGCTCCTCGGTGAACGTGCCGTCGAGCACGGCGGCGATTGCCTCGCGGTAGCACTCCACAACGGTTTTGACGTATTCCGGACCACGGGCGCGACCCTCAATCTTGAACACTCTGACGCCGGCCTCCATCATGCGGTCGATAAAGCGCACGGTCTTCAGATCCTTCGGACTCATTATGTATTTGTTGTCGATGGCCAGCTCGGCGCCCGTCTCGTTGTCGGTCGCGGTGTAGGAGCGGCGGCATATCTGGACGCAGGAACCGCGGTTGGCGCTGCGGTTGGCCTCGTGGAGGCTCATGTAGCACTTTCCGCTGATGGCCATGCAGAGCGCGCCGTGGCAGAACATCTCTATGCGCACCTGCTCTCCCGACGGTCCGCAGATGTTCTCCTCGCAGATTCCGCGGTAGATTTCGGCCACCTGATCCATGTTGAGCTCACGGGCCAGGACGACGACATCGGCGAACTGGGCGTAGAACTTCAGTGCCTCGATGTTGGAGATGTTGAGCTGCGTGGACAGGTGGACCTCCTGGCCGACCTTGCGGCAGTACATCATCACGGCCACATCACTGGCAATCACGGCCGATATTCCGGCCTCGTGGGCGGCGTCGATGATCTCGCGCATCTGGCTGAGGTCTTCGCCGTAGATGATGGTATTGACCGTCAGATAGGTCTTTATGCCGTGGGCGGCACACGTGGCGGCAATCTCGCGCAGGTCGTCGATGGTGAACGTGCTGGCCGAGTGGGCGCGCATGTTGAGTTTCTCTATGCCGAAATAGACTGAGCCGGCACCGGCCTTGATGGCCGCGGCAAGGCTGTCGCGCGACCCTACCGGGGCCATTATCTCAAAATCGCTTATTTTCTGTTGTGTCATTTGTCTCTTTCCGTTTATGTCCGGAGGTGTCGTCGCTGTGCGGCGGTTGGCTCCGAAAAACATCGCAAATATATAAAATCGGTCACAAACCGACAAGAAAAGAGGCAGAAAACGCTTTGTCCATGCCTCTTTTTCCTGTTTTTTCAACGCAAGGTGCTGAGCCGCAAAGATGAAGTAGGGCCGCACCGTGGCTCAGCCTTTACCGTTGTACTCCGGCGCCCGATGTTCCGGCCGCACCGTGGCTCAGCCTTGCAAAGGGGTTCTATCGGGTGAACAGCACAATGGCTTTATTTCACAAAGAACTTTGTGGCTTATCGTTGGAAGATTCACTTCACTGCGACTTTGCGCACCGTTGTATGGCGGCCGTCCGTGGTCTTGACGACGCAGATAGTGCCGCGGCGTGCCTCGGCAATGCTTCCGAGGCGCATGCCGTCGAGCGTATAGACCTCCGTGCGGACGCATCCGGTCGTTATTGAGGGGATGCAGCCGATGGATGTCGGTTCCTCGTCAAGGGCCGGCATGAATATCACTTCGCCCAGCTTCGGGTCGTCGTTTTTGTGGAAGACAACGCTCTCGATGTTCTCCTGAGTCTGTGAGGCTACGCTCTTCCAGTAGTTGCCCTGGGCGTAGACCGTGTTGGAGGAATTGTTGTAGAGATCATAGGTGATGCCGCCGTTGCCGTTGTTGAGGAAGACGTTCAGTCCGGGATTGTAGTCGTCGGCCGTAGGGTCTTCGGTCTTGCCGATGTTGACGCTGCGTCCTCCGATGACGGTGATTCCCCAGAGATTGTCCTCAATGTAGTTGCCGGTGACGGTTGTGGTCTGCGTCATGTATGGGTCGTAGATGTTTATGCCGCTACCGCCGTTCATGGCGTTGACTTCATACTTGTTGCTGACGATGACATTGTTCTTTATCGTGGCCGTCTGCTCGCAGTAGGTAGCTACGCCGAAGCGGTTGTTTCTGATTTCACAGTCCTCGATGATTGTGTTGAGCGTTCCTGTCAGTCCAACGAGATTGGAGACGACAATGCCTCCGACCATCGTGTGTTCCGGTGCGCCGTAGATGCGGCAGTCCTTTATGATGATGTTCTCGGCCGTTGTCAGGTTGATTTGCGGCGTATTGGTGTTGGCCGTTCCGTTGGCTGTGAAGGTGCATCCGGTTATTGTGACGGGATTGCGGTAGTTTGCCGCGCCGCCGATGGCGCTCTTGGCGCATTCGGTGAAGGTGCATTCCGTTATGGTGAAAGACGTTCCGTCGGTTCCCATGCTGAGTGCCGAGGTTCCTGAAATGCCGTTGTGGCGGGTGAAGGAACATCCTGTTATGTCGGCTCCGGCGGAAGAGAAGTTCCGCAGTCCGGCATATTCGAAGTCGATGTTCTGGAATGTGACACGTTCAGTATTGTCCATGAATATTCCGTAGGGTTGTTCCAGCTCGTCGGCCGCGGTGAAGAGAACGCGTTCGGTGGCCCGGAAGTCAGCCTGTCCGGAGACGGTCAGCCTCACACCGCCGCCCATCATGACCGTTATTCCGCTCTCGATGGCGAAGGCGTCGCCCTCGGCTATCTCGACGTCTGAGGCCATCGTGAATGTCACTCCGTCGCAGGTCACGCCCGTTCCTTCGGTCTGGGCGAGGCGTGTCATGGTCCATGTCGTTCCGTCGCCGGAGGTCTTGAAACTGTCGGCCATGGCGGCGAGGGCCGTCATGAGGGTCAGGGCTGTAAGTAGAATCTTTCTCATACTCAATGTTGTTTATGTTGTTAATTGGTTTTTGCCGCCGTTCTGCCGCCGGATGGCGTCCGTATTTGGGTTCTTTCGTCTTTTTATTGAACGTTTTGCTTCCACACTTCGGACATCTTCATACGTCTTCGTCCTTAGCCGGATGACGGTGCGGGACTGTAGGCAGGGACTGGTCGGCGGTGCAAAGTTACGCTTTTTGACAGACAAAGGGTCGATTGTTGCATAAAAAGTGGTAACTTTGCCCCGAAAAAAATGACGAAACAAGATGAAAATCAAACTCCTGCACCGGTTTCTGCTTCTTCCGCTGTTCCTGTCGTGGGCCGCGGTGAGGGCTGCTGAGCCTGACGACACGCTGGTTGCGGGGCTTCATGACTGCGACCTTCTGTTCCAGATTTGTTCCACGGGAAACGCTATCACGGAGGTGACGAGCGGCGCTTCGGGCCTTGCCATCGACCATGTGGCCATCTTCGCCCGCATAGAGGGCCGTCCGTCGGTGATCGAGGCTCTGCCCGGCAGTGGCGTGTGTATAACTCCCATTGATTCGTTTCTCAGCCGGCGCCGCTTTGCCGACGGCCGGCCGGCGGTTGTTGTGGGCCGGGTTGGAGAGCGGCTGGACACGGTGAAGACGGTTGCGGCTGCGCTGAGTCTCGTTGGTTGCGGCTATGACAGCCTCTATCTTCCGGACAACCGTGAGATTTATTGCAGCGAGCTGGTGCTGCGGAGCTACGTAGACAGCATGGGAGTGTTCATTTTCGAGCCGGTCCCCATGACGTTCCGCGATAGCGAGGGCCGCATACCGGACTACTGGACGGAGTTCTATGCCCGCCACGGCATGCCTGTTCCGGAGGGATTACCGGGAAGCAATCCGGGGGAACTGTCGAGGAGGTGTCTCACTCCGGCGCTCCCCAAGGGAAGGGTGTCTGCGAGGTGAAGGGCGGTTATCTTATGGATGAAAAGTTTGTCCGGATGATGACGAGTTTATCTTATGGATGAAAAGTTTATCCGAGTGATGAAAAAGAGAGAATAGATTTATCAAACAATAACCAGTTTATAAGCAAATAGGGTTCCACGGACTTCCTTCTTCTGTATGGGTGTCGGAGGGATAATACACCTCGCAGGCACCCTCCCCTTGGGGGCCGGGGTGGGGCCGGTTTTTTATATATGAGAAAACTAAGAACAATAGAGATGAAGCGTCTCACGGTGGATGAGTTCCGTGAGGCTGACAAGTTGCCATTGGTGGTTGTGCTTGACGACGTGCGGTCGATGCACAACGTCGGCAGTGTGTTCCGCACGGGCGATGCTTTCCGCATTGAGGCGGTCTATCTGTGTGGTATAAGTCCGATGCCACCGGCGGCCGAGATACACAAGACTGCTCTCGGGGCGGAGGACAGTGTCGAGTGGCGCCATTTCGATACGGCGGTCGAGGCTGTCCGCGAGTTGCAGGGACGGGGATATTCCGTCTATGCCATAGAACAGGCGGAGGGCAGTACGATGCTCCACGATATGAGCTATGCCGCTGGAGGACGATATGCCGTCGTGATGGGCAATGAGGTGAAGGGTGTCCATCAGGAGGTCATCGACATTGCCGACGGATGTATAGAGATTCCGCAGTACGGAACGAAACACTCCATGAATGTCTCCGTCACGGCGGGGATTGTCATATATGAGTTCGCAATGAACAACCGACTCTAATCCTAAAGACCAACACAACCCTAAGACCCACCCCAACCCTCCCCGAAGGGAGGGAACTTGATTACTCTTTGAGCTACGGAATGGACTCAATGACATATCAGGCTCCCTCCCTTCGGGGAGGGTTTGAGCGGGTCTTAGCTTTTGTTTTTATCACTTTTTGTGCTTGTTTTACGTCATTTCTTTGTAATTTTGCAGAATTAAATAACAAAAAGAAATTATTATGGACGAACAGATAAGACAAATCGGTGAGCGACTGCGCGGACTGCGTGAGGTGCTCGACATACCGGCCGAAGAAGTGGCCGAACTGTGCGGCATCACCCTTGAACACTATCAGAAGATAGAAGCCGGCGAGGCAGACCCGTCGGTCTACCGGCTGTCGAAGATTTCCAAGCGCTATGGCATAGCCCTTGACGTGCTGATGTTCGGTGAGGAACCGCGCATGAGCAGCTATTTCCTTACGCGCAACGGTCAGGGAATGGCTGTGGAACGTCGCAAGAGCTATAAGTATCAGAGTCTCGCGAGCGGATTCCGCGGTCGAAAGTTCGACACATATATGACACAGGTTGACCCGCTGCCCGACGATGCCCATTTCAACAAGAACGCCCACGACGGACAGGAATTCGACTATATTGTAGAGGGACGGATGGAGATCACCATCGGCAACAAGGTCATGGTGCTCGGGCCCGGCGACAGCATCTTCTTCGACGCGTCGCAACCGCACTGCATGCGCGCACTCGACGGCCGGCCGGTCAAGTTTCTCGTGGTGGTGGAGTGAGCCCCCCAAAAAAAGTCTTCAAAGTCCACAAAGCCCCTTGTGGTCTCCCAAGGGGGCCACAGAGTGGGTTCCGACGGCAATAAACGTTAAGTAACAGTAAACGGTAATAAAGATATGAAACAGAATAACGATATACAACATACGTCCGATAACGGCGGCGACCAGAAGAAAAACGGCCCTTCCTCCACTCAGTGTCCTCCTCAGGAGGACCACAGGGGGCTTCAAGGGCTTCTGTCCCGTTTCCTGACCCAGACACATTTCGAATCGCAGGACGACTTCATCCGCAACCTGCATTTCAAGATACCCGAACGGTTCAACTTCGCCTACGACGTCATGGACGTGTGGGCCGAGGAGCAGCCGGACAAGCTGGCCCTGCTCTGGACGAACGACGACGGTGCGTGCCACCGGTTCTCGTTCGGCGAGCTCAAGACGCTCTCCGACCGCACCGCCGCGTGGTTCATGCAGCTGGGCATCGGTCGCGGAGACAAGGTCATGCTCATCCTCAAGCGGCGCTATGAGTTCTGGCTGTCGATGCTCGCCCTGCATAAGATAGGCGCCATCGCCATACCCGCCACCCACATGCTCACCCGCCACGACATCGTCTACCGCAACACCCGCGCCGGCATCAAGGCCATTGTATGCGTCGGTGAGGAATATGTCATGCGGCAGGTGAGCGAAGCCATGGCCGAGAGTCCCACGGTTGAGACACTCGTGAGCATCGGTCCGCTCACGGCCGAAGGTTTCCACGACTGGCAGAGCGAATGGGAACAGGCGCCGGCGTTCGTGCGTCCCGACCACGTGAACGACAACGACGACACAATGCTGATGTACTTCACCAGCGGCACCAGCGGCGAGCCGAAGATGGTTGCCCACGACTTTCTCTATGCCCTCGGTCATCTGACGACCGGCGTCTTCTGGCACAACCTGTCCGAGGACAGCATCCACCTCACCGTGGCCGACACGGGCTGGGGCAAGGCCGTATGGGGAAAGATGTACGGTCAGTGGTTTGCCGGGGCGGCGGTGTTCGTTTTCGACCACGAGAAGTTCACGGCCGAAAAGATAATGCGGCAGATAGAGCGCTACCGGATTACGTCATTTTGTGCTCCGCCGACTGTCTATCGGTTCATGATTCACGAGGATTTCAGCAAATACGACCTATCCTCGCTCCGCTACTGCACCACGGCCGGCGAAGCGCTCAATCCCGCCGTCTACGATCGCTTCTTCGAGCTGACGGGCATCTGTCTCATGGAGGGCTTCGGACAGACCGAGACGACGATGACGCTCGGAACCATGCCGTGGAACAAGCCGAAGCCCGGTTCTATGGGACTGCCCAATCCGCAGTATGACATCGACCTTGTCAAGCCCGACGGCACACCGTGTGAGGACGGCGAGAAGGGGGAAATCGTGATAAAAACAATTCAGAGTTCAGAGTGTAGAGTGCAGAGGTATGATTACTCTTTAGCTCAGAGTGAAATAGTTCAGAGTTCAGAGTGTAGAGTGCAGAGGTATGATTACTCTCAGAGTTTGAATAAGGAGCAGAGTGAAATAGTTCAGAGTTCAGAGTGTGGAGTGCAGAGGTATGATTACTCTCAGAGTTTGAATAAGGAGCAGAGTGAAATAGTTCAGAGTTCAGAGTGTGGAGTGCAGAGGTATGATTACTCTC
>CAMWVS010000035.1 GCA_947177775.1 uncultured Prevotella sp. | reverse complement strand
TCGTCCGTCTGCGGAGATGCCGGAACGTTGCCGGAGGGTGCTGACGGGCTATCCGATGCGGGCTCTTCTGCGGGCTGACCGATGGTTTCGGGTATATTCAGAAGCTCCTCGTCAGTGATCTTGAGAGGCGCGAATGACCGTTCGAAGAACTCTTCATAGTCCACATAACTGTAGCGCGTGCCCAGCATCTTGAGGTTCTCCTCGCTGATTATGATACGCCGGCAACCGCTGAGACGGGCCGCCATGGCCTCATCGGCAAAGAGACGACGCGCATACTGCAGGGCTTCATCGTAGTTGAGGAAACCGCTTATCAGCATGCGGCTGATGCCCTGCTCCTGGTCGATGGTTATGTCGAAGTTGCGGACCATGAAGTTTGAGAAGTTGTATTTTGCCATTTCATAAAGAAGCTGGTTGGCATCCAGCGAATCGGCACGATAGGCCAGAAGGAAAACGAAGCCTGTGTTGCGCTCCATGCTGAGCGTGTCGGCTGCCGTCGAGTCGCTTTCCAGAACCACGCCGCGGCGCGACCATACGTCACCGATGTCGAACTTGCCGCCGTGCAAAGCCCTTCCGGCCTGCACACCCTTGATGATCATGCCCGCCATCTCCGTCACTTCGCTGTCCGGATAATTCTCCACTACTTCTTTCATGGCGGCCACACAGGCTGTGGCATCACCCTCGTTGAGACGTCCGAGACCGTCAATGAAGATGAACTTCGGACGGTTCGCGCCCAACGGGAAGCGCTCGGCTGACAACCGGGTGTTGGCTTTCACCTCGTCGTAGCGGTCGGCCCTGAACGCATCATACGTGGCAGCGTAGAGCGAGTCCTCTATGTGGACGCCGAAACGGGCGTTCTCCGCGAAGTGGGGATCGCTGAGAAGGATGGTCCACCGGCTCTCCCCGTGGTCTGCCTGAAGCCGCTCCAAGCAGCGGGCCGCAATGTCATGACGACCCATCCGGGAGTAAAGCAGGAAGAGATGATACCACGCCTCGTCCGTCTGTTCATAGTCGGGATACTGTTCCGTGAGCCTTTTCAGCGCCTTCTCGCTCAGCGGAAGGTTGTCAAGCTTGTCCTTGAAGATGACGCCTGAGTGGAAAAGGCCGTCCTTTATGATGTTGTCGCTCTCGGCTTTCTGCTCATCCGTGAACGGAATCTGGGCCAGATAATACTCCCGTGTGTGCGGATCGCCGCCGGTGGTGTCGGCCGTCAGCGAGTCAGCGGCAGCTCCGCCGCCCTCTCCTACTGCCGCGGCAAGAGAGTCAGAGACTGCTTCTTCTCCCTCTGTTTCATCGCCGGCGGGATTGAGATTGACCACGGTACGGTTGACACGCTGCCAGTCGTCGACATTATCGCGCTTTCCCCATTGACGCTGGAAAGCGGCCTTGCCCTGACTGACGGCCTGCGGATTGTAGAAATACCACGTTCCTGACTGACCGGCGGGCGTGGGAGTTGTGGGTTTCGGAGTGTTGTTGCGGTTGCCCATGGCGTTCTGCTGCTGCAGCGTCTTCTCGGCCTCTGCCTCCTGGGCGGCCCGTTTCTCCTCGCGCTCTTTCTTCTTCAGAGCCTCAATGACACGGTCGATGGCCTCGTTGCGTTCCTTTTCCGGCAGACGGGCCAGCACCTGAAGCGAGTCCTGAAGATGCACGGCGTCGGTATAGGGCACCAGTTCGTCGAGCACTTTCGACCGCTCCGACAGTTCCTCGTAGTCGGCGCGGTCCTTGTCCAGCAGTCCGATGGCCTCGCCATAGCAGCGCTGTGCGTCGCCGTAGCGCTCTTTCGCCCAATAGAGATTGCCCAGATGGAGCAGCAGGACACCCTTCTCAATACCGCTGCGCAACGCTTTCCGGTTGCCCGTCTCGTAGGCGGCGATGGCGGCGGCAGTGTCGCGCTCGGCGAGATGGATGTTTCCAATGGCGTAGTATACCTGGTCGAGATATTCCTTATTGTTGTCCGACGCGGCCATGCGGCGCAGCCGGCGTATCATCTGACGGGAGCGGCCGGCGGCCATAACCTCCGTCTGAGCGATGCGGGCGTTGAACTCCAGCTCGTAGGGCGGGTTCAGGCGGATTACCTTATTATACGCGCGGTAGGCCAGCTCGCGATGTCCCAGCTCCGTTTCGAGCTGTCCCATGAGGAACCACTGGCGTGCGCGCTGCTTCTTGCGGCGCTCATGCCTGATGACACGGGCCAACGCCGGAACGGCCTCTTCGTAGCGCCGGCTGCGGATGTAGAACGCCGCCATGGCATAGTCCCAGTCCGTCCGCGCACGGTAGTGGATGGTGTCACGACACATTTTCGTCAGCACGTCTTCTGCGTCATAGAGCCAGTCCAGCTCCGTATAGCTGCGGGCGAGCCACGAACGGGCAATGCCGTTGATGGCGGGCTGCGTGGCATAGAGGCGGGACATATATGAGAAGGTTGCGGCGGCCTCGTCAAACTGGCCTTTCAGATACTGCGACTTGCCCATCAGGAGCCACGCCTTCCAGAGGAAAGGGTTGTATTCGCGGCGGCTGAGCCACTCAATGTCCTTGGCGGTCTTGCGCCGTGACTTCGTCCATTCGGGACGGCGCTTGATGCTGTGGAGCTTGATGGTCTTCTCCGACTTCTCTATGGCGCGGTCGAAATTGTTCTTTCCCAGTTCGCGGGTGGCCTTGTTGCCGACCATCGTGAACGGAATCATCTCCGTGAAATTGTCCTTATTGCCCCGTTCCTGCTCCTCTGCGCCGTCGATAAAGGCGAGACTGCCGTTATAATAAGTGTTATAACGGGCATTGAACGAGTGCCACCAGCGGCTGCCGGCGGTATTCTTCTTTGTTGAGCATGCTGCCATGACGAGCACGAGTGCCGCCGCGACGGGCATGACTATATGTCTCCGAGCCTGAAGTCTCACAATTATATTAACTCAAAAAGCTGTGTTTTTATTGCCTTACGGACATGCTAAATATATCCCTGCGGAGGCCGTGGTCCGGCATACGGCCACCACGGCATGCCGGTTCTGAGGCCGCTGCCGACGGTCCGGAACGTTCCGCCCCTGACTTCAGCCGCCCATGAGCATCAGCATTTCATCACGTATCTGCTCCGGCGGGGTTATTCCACGCCGCGAGAGACTGACGCACCAGCCGGCAACTTCATCGGGCCGCATGGTGAGCATGACTTCGCGGAAACGGTCGGCCTCCGCTTCGGTGTATTTGTCTTCCGGCCTGCCGGCGTATTCGTCCAGTTCCTCGTCGTCGTAGTAGACCACGTCACTGACGGCGGCTTCCATCATACAGTCGTGCACACACCGCGAGTTGTCACCGCTGCACGAGGCGCAATCGCCCTCCGCCATGACAACAGGGGCGTCCTCGCCGCGCGACATCAGCTTGCTGACAACGGCCACGACGACACCAAGAACAATGATGGAAACGATGAGGATAAACATTTTTAAATTATGAATCAGGAGTTAGGAATCATGTGTTGCCGACCGCTGAAGAGTTATCGAACAATGAATTGCAGGAATGCTTCATGGAACGACGAGAACATTCATTCTTCACTCTTCGTTCTTCACTTTTCACTCTTCATTCTTCACTTTTATCTCCATTCCCGCCTTACTGAGGTCTTCCCAATAGTGCGGATAGGACTTCGTCACAACCATAGGATTGTCTATCGTCATGCGCTCACGGCGCAGAGCCATCGGCGCGAAAGCCAAAGCCATCCGATGGTCGTCGTAGGTTTCTATGACCGGAGCCGGCTGTGGTTCACAACGCGAGCCGTCCCACACCAGTTCACGGCCGTCGACATCACGCAGGACATATCCCAGCTTGAGAAGTTCGGCCTTGAGGGCTTCAATGCGGTCGGTCTCTTTTATCTTCAAAGTCTGCAACCCTGTGAAATGGAACGGCACCCCCATCGCCGTGCAACACGCAACGACGGTTTGGGCAAGGTCAGGCGAATTTATGAAGTCATACTCCAGTCGCGGAACACATCGCCCGTTGTTCGTCAGTTTCACCGTCGATGGACAGCCTGGGCCGGCGGATCCTGTGAACTCTGTCTTCACGCCCAGCAGACTGAAGATATATCTCACTGAGGAATCGCCCTGTTTGCTGCCGTCCATCAGTCCGGTGAGCGTGACCTCACTGTCACGAGGTCCCAGCGCCACCATCTCATACCAATAGGAAGCGGAACTCCAGTCATTCTCTATATAGTACGGGCGCGGCGCATACGGACGCGGACTGACCTCAATCGTGTTGGCATCGGTCCACTTTGCCTCAGCACCGAATTCTCCCATCATCCATAGCGTCATATCAATGTAAGGCCGCGAGATGACATCGCCCGTCAGACGCAACGTCAGACCGTGGCGAAGAACCGGCCCAACCATCAGAAGGGCAGAAATATACTGAGAGCTGACGTTGCCCGCAATCTCCAGCGGTCCGCCCTGGAGCGGCCTGCCGTTGACAAGCAATGGCGGAAAGCCCTCTTCGCCGACATAGTCAATATCCGCACCGAGACGACGCAGGGCATCCACAAGCACACCTATCGGACGATGGCGCATCCGCTCCGTGCCGGTCAGGGTATGGCGGCCGGGCGTCACGGCGAGATAGGCCGTGAGAAAACGCATGGCCGTTCCGGCAGCACCGATGTCGATAACATCGGGCATGGCCGTGAGAGCATCAATCATAACGCGCGTATCGTCACAGTCAGAAAGATTCTCCGGCAGTGTGACTCCACCGGAAAGGGCATGGATGATCAGGGCGCGGTTGCTCACGCTTTTTGACGAAGGCAGATTGACGGTCAGATTCAGACGGCTTGGGGCTGTTATATCATATTGCATATCGTGGCTGGTCTGGTTTATACATATTTACGGACACTCCCGTTACGGGGCATGTGTCTGCTGGCATATTGACCACAAAGGTAGCGGAAATCAAAAAGATAACAAAACAAATAACAATAATTAAGTTATCCCGACAGGCTCCGTAACTTCCCAATCCTCCTTTTCCCAAACACGAGACCGCATTTTCTCAACACGGGGATTCATTTTTTTTAATACGGGGTCGCCTTTTCAATACGAAGCTTCCTCTTTCAACACGAAGTTTCTCTTTCAACACTAATGTGAGAGAGTTCTGCACTTCCTATGTGAAAAACCAAAGACAACATCCCGGAATGCCACGCTACAACGTCCCGGGATTTTGTTTTTCCTGCATTTTCAGACTATTCTTACAAAAAATATCGGCAAAAATTTGCAATTCTCACAGATTATACGTAATTTTGCACCCGCAATACAGAAATGCTATTGCAGAGGACGGGATGTAGCGCAGTTGGTTAGCGCACGCGTCTGGGGGGCGTGAGGTCGCAAGTTCGAGTCTTGTCATCCCGACCAAATCAAAAACAAGGGGCTGATTTTCAGCCCCTTTGTTTTTGGTTGCGCCCCAGAGGCCGGACAGAAGCCGGACGGCGCGGGACACACCGGAACAAATTGGAACAAGGCCGGAATAACAGGAGAACACCCCCTTATTTATCAATCCTGATTCCGGAAGGCAAACCTGTTTTGCCGGATTTTCATTCATCTGACAAAGTTTTCCCATGGCAAAAGAACAATCATCAGTAAAGGAAAGGCAGCTCACGGACACACGCGAGCCGCGGAAATATAATGTATATATTCATAATGACGACTTCACCACAATGGACTTTGTGGTAAAGATTCTCACTGTCGTCTTCTTCAAAAGCGAGACAGAGGCCGAAACACTCATGCTCGCCGTACACCACAGCGACAAGGCTGTTGTAGGGACATACAGCTACGACGTGGCTGTCTCAAAGACGGAAAAAGCCATGAACATGGCCCGGGAGGAGGGGTTCCCGCTACGACTGACCTACAGTCCCGAATAGCAAAATAAACAATCCTACAGCCCCGAATAAGCAAATAAACTATCCTACAGTCTCGAATAAGCAAATAAACAATGGCACTATGGAAATAAAAAGATCGCCACTCGTCGACTTCGTCTTTGACGATACGCTCAGGATATGCCGCAGCTGGCGGCATGAGTTCATCATGCCCGAACATGTCCTCATGGCTATGCTACGGCAGAAGGTGTTCAGAAAAACACTGAGCGACTGCGGAATCAACCCGAAAACGATAGAAGACGACATCAACGGATTTTTCTGCGATACGGAGCGCGTGCCGGACAACATGGAATACAGTCCGGAGGCTTCGGTACAGACAAACGAGCTGCTCTCGGGTGCCTATTTCACGGTAGAATCGTCCGGGGCACAGTGGATGAAGATCCCCCATCTGCTCAACAGCATGCTGCTGCTCGACGACTCTTATGCGGCTCACATACTCACAACGGAGATAAAAGACCGGACGGGCATGTTTCTGAGCCGCCTCATATCGCTCTGCGAGGAGAACGGCGAACCGGCGGAGACGGACGGGAAGAACGGCACGGAACTTCCGTCCGAAGAGACGGACACGGACGGAACCGGCTGGCTGGAGGATGATATGGACGAGAATGAAGCCAGGCAGGAGTGGCGCATGTTCGTCACCTGCATAAACGAACGGCTCGACGGACACAACCCGCTCATAGGCCGCGACAAGGAACTGGAACGCACCATACAGGTGCTCTGCCGGAAAGACAAGAACAATCCGCTGCATGTCGGCGAGCCGGGAGTGGGCAAGACGGCCCTTGTCTTCGGACTGGCGCGGATGATAGAAGACGGCCGCGTGCCGGAAAGGCTGCGCGGATGCCGGATTTATCAGCTGGACATGGGAACCATCGTGGCCGGCACTCAGTTCCGCGGGGACTTCGAAAAACGATTGAAAGAGGTTCTGGACGGAGCGACAGACGAAGGCAACGCCATCATCTACATAGACGAAATCCACTGCATCATGGGCGCCGGAGCGACCGGTGACAGCACGATGGACGCCGCCAACATGCTCAAACCGTATCTGGAGGCGGGACGACTGCGCTTCATCGGGTCGACGACATACGAGGAATACAACCGCCATCTGTCACGCAGCAAGGCGCTGATGAGGCGCTTTCAGCAGATTGACATAACGGAACCGGGCGTGGAAGAGACCATCGGCATACTGCAACAGCTGAAGAAAGGCTACGAGCAATTCCACGGCGTGGCGTACACTCCAACGGCTATTGAGTTTGCCGTAAAGGCGAGCGCACGCCATATAACGGACCGCTGTCTGCCGGACAAGGCCATCGACCTCATTGACGAGGCTGGCGCCTACCGCGAGACTCATCCGCAGGAAGGCCGCAAGCGACAGACGGTAGACAAGGTGCTCGTGGCCGAGATACTTTCCAAGGTATGCAAGGTTGACGCGCTGGCCATAAAGGCGGACAACGACGCGAAGCTGGAGACGCTGACAAAGCGCATCAGCGGAAAAATCTACGGACAGGACGAAGCCGTCAGACAAGTGACAGAGGCAGTCATGATGGCAAAGGCCGGACTGACGGCAGAGGGCAAACCGATGGCTTCGCTGCTTTTTGTAGGTCCGACGGGCGTAGGAAAGACGGAGGTAGCGCGGGTTCTGGCAACAGAATTGGGTATCGAACTTGTGCGCTTCGACATGAGCGAATATACGGAGAAGCACACCGTGGCAAAGCTTATCGGCGCACCGGCCGGATATGTTGGCTACGAAGACGGCGGACTGCTCACCGACGCTATACGCCGGACACCGAACTGCGTGCTGCTGCTCGACGAGATAGAAAAGGCTCACGAGGACATCTACAACATTCTGCTTCAAGTGATGGACTACGCCCGGCTGACTGACAACAAGGGCCGACGGGCGGACTTCCGCAACGTGGTTCTCATCATGACGTCGAACGCCGGAGCGCAGCATGCCGCCAAGGCGAACGTCGGGTTCACGGGCAACATCTCTGCCGGCGAGGCGATGATGAAGCAGGTCAAGAAGACGTTCAAGCCGGAATTCATCAACCGGCTGTCGGCCACGGTCGTGTTCAACGACATGAACCGCACAATGGCATCGCTCATTCTCGACAAGAAGCTGGCGGAACTTCGGGAACAGCTCGCGGCACGCCGTGTGACACTGACGCTCACAGACGCCGTCCGCGAACATCTGCAGCGCCTCGGCTTCACCCGCGAATACGGTGCGCGGGAAATCGACCGCGTCATCGCCTCACAGCTGAAACCGCTTCTCATGCGCGCCATCCTCTTCGGACGGTTGAAGAAAGGCGGCGACGCCACAGTGACGCTTGACGACGACGGAAACATAACATTAACGTAGGGACATAACTCCCCAACAGCCTACCGCCTTCCGGCATATACACACAATCCAAAACATTCACCGCTATGATTTACAGAATCCCCGACAATGAGCTCAGCTTCCCCGACCCTCATCTCTGCGATGAGCCTGACGGGCTGCTGGCCGTGGGCGGCGACTTGTCCATCGACCGCCTGCTGCTGGCCTACAGCCACGGCATATTCCCATGGTTTTCATTCCGCGACTGCAAAGAACCGCTATGGTTCTGTCCGCAACAACGCTTCGTAATCTTCCCCGACGAGATCCATGTCTCCCACTCCATGCGCACGCTGATGAACAAGAACCGCTACCGCATGAGCTTCAACGAGGATTTTGACGGTGTGATCAGTGCCTGCGGACGCCTCCGTATCGACGAGGAAGGGGCATGGCTGGGCAAGGACATCACCGAGGCATACACAGAACTCCACCGTCAGGGATTCGCCGCGAGCGTTGAGGTGTGGGACGGAGACAAGCTGGTGGGCGGTCTCTATGGCGTCACCATCGGCAGCTCTTTCTTCGGAGAAAGCATGTTCTCATTGGTGCCCAGCGCCAGCAAACTCGCCCTCATCCACCTCGCCCGCTTCTTCAGCAGCCACGGAGGCCGCCTGATAGACTGCCAGATAGAGACGCCCCACCTCAAGAGCATGGGCGGACGGTATATCAGCTATGACGAATACATGAAGATAATATCAGAATAACGAGGATGTTTCAAAAATACTTCATCTGCATTTTGGCACACCCTTATTCTTCTGAGGATTTAAAGGAATTAAAAAAGGAGTTATCGCAGATGAGCGATAACTCCTTTTTTAATTCCTTTAAATCCTAAATCCAGAGGATGCTCCCTGAGGAAAGCATCATCTGACTTTTTTTAATATACGACCACCTTGCGGACCTCGCCGTTGCTCATCTTGACAACGTTGATGCCCTTCTGGGGAGCGGAAATCCGGGTACCGTTCAGAGTATAACGTGCCACTTCAACGGCAGAAGATGCGCCATCCCTGACAGCACCGATACCTGTGCCTTTATTTTCGTCATAACTCATAACCTTAGAACGGGCTGCGTTGGCTATTGTCCCATCCTCTGCTACGACCAGAGCTACGACATAGAGTTCGTCACTGCGCAAAACATTCTTAAGCGTAGTCTTGGTAGGCATTGTCAACACATAGCTGTTTGATTCCTTGTCGCCAGCCTTCTGTCCGCCGGAAAGAGCGTCAGCCTGATTTACTCCGCCACTACTGATTAATCCGGTAAAGCGGTTGAACGTAAGCGTTGTATAAGAACTGCCAACCATGACGTCATTGAACGTAAGGTAAACGTATGACGAACCATATTTACCACCACTACAGAACGGGGTCAGCAGCGGGTCATTGCCCACCTGGGCAGCCGTTGCGGAAGCATAGTTGTTGGCCTGTCTCCATGAAACGGCATCACTTTTCAGACTGTCTGCAACGAGAACATAGGCCACACTGTACTTGCCACCGTCCATCAGATACTCTATGTCAGACTTCACATTGACTTTCGTACTGTCTTCATTAAAGCCACCCGTCACATCCACGCTTACCTCGGGAAGGACTGAATTACAATAGATGAAATCTTCCGTGATACTGTTTCCTGAACCGTAATACGGGTCCACACCGAGGAGTCTGCGGTCAACAGAACAGCTGGGAGCGCCGTTAAGGCCAATCTTGTCATAACGGAAATAGTCCGCAATATACATCGGGTCCGTGGAATTATAGAGGTGTAAGGCGATGCCGATGAAGTTCGGCTGCGTCTCTTTCAGCATCTCCATGCCGACCCATCCACGAGGACACCACGGACAGCCCGTTCCGGTAAATTCTTCCACTACGGTCTTACGCTCTGCCATACGCGAAACGACCTTTCCACCAAACGCGACAGCCTGTTCGGCCAACGGATTCTGCTTGCCATTGATTTTCTCTATGCTTACAGCCGCTTTGTATGCAACACATTCCACGGGAGCGGTATATGTCAGTTCTACGACAATCTGTCTATTATATCCACCCTGTATGGGCGCAGACAGTTCCTGATGATATGAGTTTTTCTCCCCATTGATTTCAACGACATAATCCAAGGAACTGATGGCCTCGGCACCGTCACTCTGAATCAACGCCTGTGTCGTGGCCTTCTCACCCGGCAATGATGTCACGTCCACAACCTGAACCGGAGATGCACTCACCGCCGGCTGTTCCAAACCGGAAACAAACAGCTGCATACCGAACGCGCCGTATGCCGAGCTGTAGTTGGTCCACGTGGTGGTTCCCTGTACAGAGGTCTTCATAAACAGCGACTTGTCGGACATACTGTTGCTGCTCAGCAGCACCGGATAAGCATCCCCTTCGGTCACGACCTTGTTGATAGTGAACTGAACACCCACATAGACACCTTCTGCCGGAATGGCGTAAGGCTCGTCCAATGCCACGGCATTGTAGGAAACACTTGTAAGACCGGTCATGGGAACATCCTTAGACACATCGTTGGTCTTGAGGTCCTTTGAAATCCACACGCTGAAATCAGTCATGTTTGCGGTAGAATACAGCGGAACATTAACACCGTTGATGCTGCCGCCCTTCAGGATTCCGTCACCTTCAACGAAATAGGCAATCCAATAGGTGGCCGCCTGTTGGACGCCGAGTCCTCCCAATTCGTCAATGCCACCCATGTAGTAGCCCCAAAGAGAGGTTCCGTCAAGCGAAGCGGCCTTCTGCGGAGCTTTCGCCATACCGTTCACAATAGCCGGAGAACCGAACGGACGATCACACCGCATCCACGGGCCTCCATCCTTGGCGACACCCGGATTCTGTGCATTAACGCTGACGCAGCTTGCTATCAGCGCAACGCAGAAAAACATTTTTTTCAACATAATTAATAAACTACCTGATATATAATACTTATTACTTAGTCAAGACCTTGCGCACCGTTCCGTCTGCCATCCTGACGATATTGATGCCACGGGCGGGCGACGTCAGCTTGCGGCCGTCAAGAGAATAGCGCGACGTTTCAGCCTTTGTGTCGGTCATTGCCGCATCGGATATACCGGCGGGGTCGTCGTAAGTGCAGTCAACGGTGATCTTCGGACCGTTGGCTACGAAAGAACATGTTCCGAGAAGCGGGTTAAGGGCCATCAGGCGAAGCTGGATAGTGAACTTTGCCGTGCCGTACTGTCCTTTCTCGGGAAGCCACTCCGAATTCATATTCTGACTTTTTCCAGCTGCAATCGGGCCGTTGCCTGTCTCTATCACAGGGGCGTATGTCTCACAATTTCCGGGGAAACAGAACTGCAGTGTTCCGCTTGACATGGACTCTGTCACGACGATTGCCGAAACATAAGCGTCCTGTGCGGATGTGTTCTCAACCGATATGTCAAACGGAGCCTCCAATGACACCAGCATTCCCGGCAATGTCGGAATCTTGTCTATCAGTTCGGCATTAACCTTATATGTACCGCCATCGGGGATTTCGTTTCCTGTCTCGTTGTCAACGAAACGGAACGTGTTGTCCACCTGTCCATTCATACTCGCATGAAAGGCCATGAGCGCCACGGCCAGAAACAATGTTCGGGTAAAAATCTTCATATTCTATATCCTTAATTATATTACTACTCTATTATATTATTACTCTGATTGCCTGTTCTATTCATCTGCCTCGTCCGTTCCGGAAATCACAGGCTGCTTGACGACATGGAGCACGCCTCCGGCGTCATACATGAACGCGACTACCGACATGTTGCCGGCCACCCAATGTTCAGCCAACGTGGCCTCTGCCGTAACGGTCTTATCCTCGCCCTTGGCTATGGCGAAAGGCTCGCCATAGGCTCCATTGACCGCGTCGCGGAAAACATGGTTGTGAACATAATTCACATCTGCGCTGCCCGAGGGCATGAATTGCGGGGCCACGATACCGTCTTCCGTCAGCCATATCTGCAGATTTCCGGAAGCAGCCTCAATGCCATACGCATTGACGGCAACGGTAACCTTGCGAGTGGCTGCATCGTAGGTGTTGGCCACACCGAGCCATACGGGCGACTGCTGTTTCAGGACGTTCTGTGCGTTGAGCGCCCAGGCATCAGTCAGCAGCGTTCCGCCGACACGACCGACACGTCCGGACGGCTGGGCCGGAGAACCGGCGTCCTTATAATACTGTTCGCCGATGGCCGTATGGAGAGCAAGGTTGCCGAAATTTCCCGGAAGCACAAGTCCGGAATGAATCGCCACGGCAACAATCTTGCCGGGATAGGCATGTTCCAGACCTTCGATGACGGGGACGGCATTGGGGCAGTTGACACACATCTGACCCGTGAAATCCTCAATGAGCACGGCGCGCTGGACCGACGTCGGGCGACCGCTCTCGTCCGACCCGTCGGTGACGCCGCCGAGTCCGTCGTCGTAGGCCAGATAGCGGTCGTTCTCACTGACCGGGTCACATGAAGCCAGCGTCAGAACGGCGCAGGCCATTGCATATATGATGTTTCTTATCTTCATCTTCATAAAAAAACAGGAATAAATCAATGTCGGCTTAGAAATTATAGTTATACGAAACGGTCACACCCTTTGACGCCGGGACATAGCGGCAGACACCGCCGGAGCAGTTGTATCCGGCGCGCGTACGGCCGTATCCGAGCTGCAGACGATGGCCTCCGTGGGCGTAGGTGACATATCCGGAATAATAGTGCTCGCGCGACTGATACTCGCTTCCTACGTAAGGACGGCCGTACATGTCGCTGATCGTGACCATAAAGCGCGGGAGTATTGACAGTTCGAGCAGTCCGAAGGCCCAGTCGCCGCTCTCGTGGTCGGTGGTGAGATACTGTGCCTCACCGCGCAGGGTGAACTTGCGGTTGAACTGATATTTGCCTTCGGCCACGAAGATGTCAGAGTGGATCATGCCGCCATGGCCCTCGACAACGGTCTGGTTGTAGAACTGGTTCATGTACATGAGGTTGAGCTTGAACGACTTCGTCAGCTTCTTCTCCACCTGGACGTCGAGGTCCTGATAGTACATTCCGTCGCCCCACTTCCAGAACGCCGAGCCATAGCCGTCGGTGCCGTAGCCTCCGGGAACGGTCATCGTTCCGTCGCGGTCGGTGCGGTTGATTCCGTGTACGTGGGAGTAGTTGAGCTTGACTTTCGTGCCGTATTTTCCGCCGAGCGGCGTGCGCTTCCTGAAGTTGTAGCCCAGCTCCGCCTGATAGGCCCACTCGCCGTTGGCGTTGGTCGCATAGGGATAGAGGGCGGCCAGAGCGTAGGTGTGGTCGAGCGTGAATGCCGGCAGATGGTTGATGAACGATGACGTCAGCGCGCCCTCGTCCAGACGGCGGCGGCTCTTGAACGCCATGTTGTCGCTGCGCTTGGCCTGCAGCAGGACGCTCAGTCCGCGCTGCGAATAGGAGCCGGAGAGCATGGCCACATAGCCCTTGCGGTAGACATAGGGATAGAGCTTGTCGTAGACGGGATCCTGAGACTTCTGGGCGTATTCGGCCAGAACGTTGAGTCCGCCCTTCTGGAACCGTGCCCTGACGTCAAAGGCATTGACATTGCGGGGCAGATTGAGGCGGTACAGCGGATTGTCGTTCAGCTGGATGACTTCGTCCTTCTCGTTCTTGTTGACGAACGAGGCGCCCAACGTCAGATATGTTCCGTTGTCACGGAACGGGCGTATCCAGTTTTCCAGACCTATCTCGACGTCGGCACCGGAGATGAGGGCGTCGTTGTAGGTCCAGTAGTTGCGCTGCTTTCCCGTGAGCGCCTTGATGGTGACACCGTTGACCGGCGTTACCGTCACGCGGCCTCCGAGCAGCGAGTTGTCTATTCCGAGACTGCGCTCCTCATACGTGCGGAGGATAAATCCGGAACCGAACTGCTCATAGAAGTTACCGGCCGTGACTTCAACGTGCTTCATGTGGAAACGCACGTAGGCGTTGCCCACTCCCCAGCCCTTGAACTTCTTGTCGAATCCGGGCAGCGGATGGTCAAGATATTCCAGCCGGAGGCCGGCGTCAAGATATTCGTTGTCGTTATACTTGCTCATGACGTTCACATCGGCGTAGGTGTTGGTAAGTCCCCAGTCGCTGTATTTGTCTGTGCCGATTTTTGTGTCCTCCTCCGGAATGAGAATGTCGCTCTGGATACTTCCGGTGACGGTGACGGTCTTCTGGCCGTCGCTCTGCGCCGTGGCCGCGAGTGACAGTAGCGCTGCGGCCGCAAGACAGTAGGTTCTGCTGTTTTTCAGTATAGTCATCACGCTATCCGTTTTTTTACTTGACCAGTTCACGCACTTTCTCTATCAGCTCTACCTCGGCGCCGTCGGTATAGCCGTTGTGCTTATAGACGATGTTGCCCTTGCCGTCAACGATGATGACGTAGGGAATCATCTGTATGCCCAGCGCGCGCTTGAAGTCGCTGTTAGGGTCGAGCAGCACGTCATACTCCCATCCGTTGTTGTCCACGAGGGGCTTGACCTTGTTGATGTTCTGCGCCTGGTCTATGCTCACGGCAATGACCTTCACGCCGGTCTCCTCACGCCACTCGTCGTAGACTTCGCTGATGGCCGACAGCTCGCGGTTGCAGGGCTTGCACCATGTTGCAAAGAACGAGATGATGAACGGTTTTCCGTCGTTCGAGAGTTCGTCCGTACGCACGGTCTTTCCGCTGATGTCCTTCAAAGTCACTGCCGGCAGCTGTGCCGAGGCGTTTATTGCCATTGCTACGGCCATTATCGCCAAAACTATAAATTTTCTCATATCAATAATTAAAGTTCGTTACTAATGCTTGTGCAAAATTAAACAATTAATTGATAATCAGCCGCGTTTTTATGGAAAAAGTAACAGAATGGCCGAAAAAACTATGAAAATGTGGGCCGTGACCCAAGCCTACCACGGGGCACGGCCCCACCCCGGCCCTCCCCAAGGGGAGGGTGCCTACGGGATGAAACCGCAAATCAGAAAAAGAAACGTTAATCCACATCAGGCCGGCAAACCCAAATCCATGGTTCACGAAGATGAGTGAGCATTGATTAAATTAACACCACGAAAACGCGCTAAAACGGAATTCTTTGCGCACGCCGTTTTGTAAGAACATATTCATCTGGCTTGTCTGTCCATCGCTCCGTCAGACAAGATAATCCATATACGTGTCACGGTTGATCACATGAAAACCGGCATCCGGATAAGCCACTGCAAATGACTTCGGAACCGACGGCCGCTTCACGCCCGCCTTTATCTCGTAGGCATCAATGCGCATGCCATCCTCCTCGATGAGATCAATCTCCGCCTTATCGTATGTCCGCCAGAAATAGAAATTGAGCCCAAGCCGATGGTTGAGATTGCGCTTCATACGCTCACTGATCACATAGTTTTCCCACAAGGCGCCGCGCTCAGCCTCCGGACGCTCTGAAAGCGGACGGAAATCACGCAGCACGGCATTGCGCACACCCGTGTCCTGAAAATACCACTTTGACGACTTGGCAATCTCCTTGCGCAGATTGCGCGAATATCCTCCAACACGATAAAGAACAAACACCTTCTGAAGCAGGTCGAGATAACGATCCACCGTGTTACGGCTGAGCGTCAGCTGACGGGCCAGCTCGTCCATCGAAACCTCACTGCCGACCTGCCACGCCACAAGCCGCAACAGATCGTGCAGCTTCTGCGTGTGCTTCACGCCGTCAATGGCCAGTATGTCACGCAACAGATACGCGTCGACAACATCCGTCAGATATTCCCGCTTGTCCACTTCAGACGCCATAGCCGTCAGCTCAGGATAATGACCGTAAACAACACGGTGGTCAGTATTGAGCATGGTCTCAAACCGGGTCTCCGCCGCCGCCATCTCCTCCACCGAAAGCGGAGTCAGCATGAACTGCGTGCTGCGCCCCACCAACGGCTCCCCCGCCCTGTTCTGCAGGTCGAAAGACGAGGAGCCCGTGGCTATGACGGCCAGCTCCGGCAGCTCGTCGACAATCAGCTTCAGCTTCATCCCGACATCCGGTATATGCTGAGCCTCGTCGATGGCCAGAAGTGACAGACCGCCAAACAGCCGCCGGTAGTTAGCCGACGACCGATCCTCAAGAAGCCTCACCGTGTCCATGCTCTCTCCGTTCAGCATCAACGTGCGGCCACCGCCATAGTTCTCGGCTATCTGCCGCAGCAACACGGTCTTTCCTACACGGCGCGCACCAAACAGCAGCATCACTTTCTGAGCTCTAATCCGCCGCTCTATCTCTTTCTGCAACAATCGCGGTATTGTGGTCATGACAATAAAATATATTTAAGTTCTATGCTGCAAATATACAAAATATAATCCGTCGTTCATCGCTCCAACCGTTAAAATCTTCAGTCAACTGACGGGATTAGGCGTAATTCCGTCAGTCACATTGAAGAAATCACGCCTAATTCCGTCAGTCGGCTGAAGATTTTAACAGTAACGCTATTACCGGCTTATTACGAATCACATTGACAGCATACAACAATTCCATAACAAAAACACACTTTCTCGAGGATACATTTGCCGTTTTAACACACTTTTTCGAGGATACATTCGCCGTTTCATGCTGTAGAGGGTGTTGCAATCATGGGTGTTCGGAAAAGAATGGAAGGGACTTGTAGAGACGTCACACCGTGGTGTCTCCCATGCAACGATGCTGACAGAAAGAGTGTACCGGAGGTATAAAATAGTGGCATTAACCATTTTTTTACTCCTGACGTCACAATGTGGACAGTGGGACGCCACGGTGTGACGTCTTTACAAGTCCCTTCCATTCTTTTCCGAACACCCATGATTCCAAATCCGCTACAACATGAAGGGGATTCAGAAGTTTCAAGTACATCCTCCGGACTGCCGTGATTACAAATCCGCTACAAAATAAAAGCACAATAAATCCAAAGAAATAAGCCCTTACGGGTACAACATCCGGCTTTTTTATGTATCTTTGTACCCGTAAGGGCTTATTATGCAGTCCGAACAACGGTTTTATACCCGAACGGGACCAATATTCAACCCATTAGGATTGTTTTTATACCCGCACGGGGGAGCAACATTCAAACAACATAATCAGAAATCAACCGGCTTATGGAAATAGGAGAATACATCCGTGCAAAAAGAAAGCTGTTTCATCTCACCCAGATTGAACTCTCCGAGCGGACAGGCGTAGGAATCAGATTCATCAGAGAACTGGAACGTGGCAAGACTACCGTACAGATGGACAAGGTCAACCAAGTGCTCTATCTGTTCGGAGAAGAGCTTCAACCGGCTAAAATGAAACTGGTATGACACGGGCAAACATTTACATCAACGAACGCTTCTGCGGCACACTCGTCGAGAACCATGACGGATACACATTCAGATATGACGCGGAATACATCAAAAGCGAAGGGGCAGTGCCTCTGAGCCCCACCATGCCGCTTCAGGAGGAAGAGTTTGAGAAAGAGTTTCTCTTTCCTGTCTTTGACGGCCTGATACCGGAAGGCTGGATGCTCGACATCGTAGACAAGAACTGGAAGATAAACCCACGTGACCGGATGAAACTTTTGGTCACGTGCTGTAAGGACTGTATCGGAAACATAAGCGTGAGAGAATATGGAGAGACAAACTAAGAAATGTCTGTGTTGCTACAAGGATATCGAGCAGGAGACCACCGGAGAATATCATCCGGCCTGTGCTCTGAAGCTGTTCGGAACACGAAAGACTCCGGTACTTCAATACACCAGAGACAACATTGAAACGCTCGCCCTGCAGATTCTCGAAAAGAGCACTTCCGTCACCGGCGTACAGCCGAAGATCTCATTGGACATAAACCGCGGCGGAAAGAACGAACCGGACAAGCTGACCATAGTCGGACTATGGGGCAACTTCATTCTGAAACCGCAGAGCCCTACATACAATTCGATGCCGGAACTGGAGGATCTGACAATGAAGATGGCCGAAGCTGCCGGCATAGAGACCGCCCGACACGGACTGGCAAGAATGGGGGACGGGGAACTGGCATATATAACCAGACGCATGGACAGGGACAAGAATGGACGAAAATTGTCCATGCTCGACTTCTGCCAGCTGACCAACAGACTGACGGAACACAAATACAGAGGGGCTTATCTACAACTGGCCGAAACAATCAAACGCTATTCGGCTTCGCCCATGCTTGACGTACAGCGCTTTTGGACAATCGTCATATTCTCCTGGATGACCGGAAATTCGGATATGCACTGCAAGAACTTCTCTCTGATTGAGACTGACGGCATCGGCTACAGGCTCTCACCGGCATACGATCTCCTGGCCGTATTGCTCACCGGCATAAATGACCATGACGAACTTGCCATGCCGCTTGTCGGAGCCGGAACCGACAACAGTGAAGTGAACAGCGGCTTTTCACGCCTGTCATTCATCGATGCCATGAAGGCCTCCGGAATAGAACAGAAAATCGCAGAGAATATCATCAACAAACTCATCGCATGCCGCGACAAATGGAACACGACCATAGAATCGTCATTCATCACAGACGAACTGAAAGGACTGTACAAGCAGTTGATTGATGAAAGAATCAGCAGACTCTGAAGCCGAGACGAAAAAAACGAACGACATGACGTCGTCCGAAAAATAACGCTCCAAAGGTCTTTGCACCGTCACGCAGTACAAATCCTTTGGAGCGTTTTGTTTTAGTGGTTCACATGAAACCGGTCTGCTCCCACGGGAGTATCCCCCGATCAACGGGCTATTTGTTAAACCACTTCTTACCGTTGCGAATCAGCAATCCCTTTGTTTCGGGAGAGACACGCTGCCCGTTGAGGTTGTAGACAGCAGTGGCAGACGAAGACGCGAAAACATCAGCGTCAATATCACGGATTGCGGTGATGGCCGGATCTTCCACTTTCACCTCGTCAAGGAAGAACCGACGCTTGTCGATGGAAAATGTGCTTTGATGGAAAGCAGATAGCGATGCCGGCCTCCTTCAAAACTGATTTCCGGAGTGGTTGCTGTTCCGGCCTTGAAGTCAGAACCTAACACGGCGCAACGGTCCCACCCGGCTTTCCCTAAGGGGAGGGGCCTACGGAATGGAACCTCAAATCTGGGAATAAGGCTCTTACGATATTTGGAGTGACTGTTCTATTATATTTACCGGAAAGCATACAAGTTCAGGGCGGTTTGCTCACACTTCCGCGCCAAAATACTTCTGTACGCCATACAGCGGTATGTTCTCCATCCACTCCTGGTCACGATAGCCGAGCATGGATATGCGAAGACCTCTCAGATTCTGAGCCGGATGTTTCTTTATATATTCAGCCATCGACCGCGACCGGACATTCACTTCCGCCTTGACTTCAACAGGAATAACCCGCTCGTCCGTCTGTATCACAAAATCAATCTCGGCCGATGTAGTCTCACTGCTCCAATAATAGACTGGAACGCTCATTGCGGCAAACTGCTGAAGAACAAACTGTTTAGTAAAGGTACCCTTAAACTCCGTGAACACATTGTCCCCAATCAACATCTGACTGGCCGAAGCTCCAACCATACAACCTAACAATCCACAATCAAGCAAAAAGAGTTTGAATGCCCCAAGGTCTTCATAAAACTTGACCGGCATCTGCAGCTCCTTGACACGGCAAACCTTATGCACTATACCCGCATCTATCAACCACTGTATGGCAAGTTCATCTTCCGTTCCATAACAAGCTAAATATCTTTAAATCAACATACTTAGAACGCGAAGATACACTTTTTCGAGGATATATTTACCATTTAAACACACTTTTTCGAGGATAAGATGCATGTCAACCATCACCCCGCCAACCGTAAAAGCACAATAAATCCCACGGCTCTTTCATTTACCAAATGTTACACGGCCCGTGTAACATCGTTACATGACCCGTGTAACATCGTTACATGGGCCATGTAACACCGTTACGTGGGCCATGTAACACCGTTACGCGGCCCATGTAATAAATGAAACTGGTATGACACGGGAAAACATTTACATCAACTTCACAAAACCTTTCCGACAGCTACCATTTCGGACTGACACGATATCACATTGTTGTCAATAATGTTTTGTGAAAGTCGCTCTATTTCGGACGGATACTAACAGAACGGGCGGACTGCTGTTTTGCAGTCCGCCCGTTTTATTCAAATATATGATTATCTTTTTGTTCGTGCCAGTCTCTTACTTGACAACCTTGCGGCTCACAGTCTTACCATCGGTATAGGTAACCTTCTCGATAACGAGTCCCTTGGCTGTGCTCTCAACCTTGCGGCCAGAGAGATCGAAATATTCCTTTGCAGCAACCTTGGCTGACTCGGTGCTTACGCCCTTGATGCCATTAGCAATAAACTCATTGGTTATGACAATCTCTACATTACCGAAGAAATCCAACCATCCAAGGCCTAATGCATAATCAACAGCGACATTATTTCCATCGAAGCCGACAATAAGATTATCGTCAAGATCTGTTTCTGAATAAATAGGTATATATTCTGTCCACTGCGTCAATTTACGGTCATCAAAAGACGCCAGAGCCGGTTCCAAAAATACAGGAGCGACAGCACCGTTAGTAAATTGATATGTATTTATATACTGCTCATATATTCCGGCCGACTTGGGCTGCTCGGGATTATCGGAACCCGTATCTATCTTTATCCAAAGATCTTCTTCATTCGGGTCAAGACCCTTAACATACAAATCATTGAAGACAAACACAGCTGCCGTATTTTCCATGCCTATAGGGCTCTTTTCATCATCGATTCCTGTAAAGGAAGCCTTAACCATCGCATTCTCTACGCCAGACAGGATGTCCATATAACCATATGTATATCCATCGATAGGCGTTGTCGTTTCTCCTGCATAGAGACCGATATAGGTAGGAAGAGCAATCTGATTATACTGACGATAATAGTATCCTCCAAAGAACTGCAAGTCAGCGATACGCTCTCCCACTACCTCATTCGATTCATTACGATACAATCGTGTCGCAGCTGCGTTTACAGGAGTTCCACTACTCTGCAATGATGCAACCTCATAGTTGTTTACGAAAACTATTGAGTCGGCTCCATAGGCAGACATCGAATTTTCACCCGGCACAATCATACCGAGCAACGGCTCAAAGCCCCAGACATCAAGAAGAATAAATTCATTACCATCCTGCACTGCTGTTGCAAAAGGCATCTCAAGCATACTGCGCTCTACAGTTCCACCCAAAGCCTCTTCGAAATAGAGGCCGAACATGTATCCATTATACTCGTTCATCGTCTGGTCCTCACCCTCGGCCAATGCAGGAGCGGAAAATTTCTTCTGCATTGACTTAGGAGCTACAATATCTGAAGCTGTCACAGCCCCTGCTTTAGGATAGAATGTTTTCAGATTTTCCAACATCTTTGTCTCTTTCTTCAGAAGAGCAGCCTTTTCCTTGAGCTGTGCCGGTATTCCCGACACCGCATTGCTCTGAGCCATTCCGCTGAATACGACTGCACAAGCAGCCAATGTCAAAGTAAACTTTTTCATACGCTTTCTTTTTATTAATTATAAATATCGGATGCAAAGTTACACATATTTTATTATACAGCAAACTAAAAAAAGACAAAAAATATAAAGAATTAGCCGTAAATGCTTCATTTTGTTATTTTAAATAAACAAAAAGCATAAAAATGTTCTTTCCACACACATTCAGACTGATGATTATCACTTCCACAGAATGACAGAACAGGAAGCAGGGACTATCAACAGATGGCAGACGGAACTTCTGACATAATCCATCATAAACAAAAAAAATACTCCGGTATCATGATTCACGCATACAGGGGAATCAGGATACCGGAATATTATTTCATCATATATATAACCCGACAATATCGCTTATCGGATATATACAATCACCGCTTAATTTGCAGCCACTCTGACAAACTTCGGATATTTCAGGTTTTCAATAACATCCTTGACGTTGGATGACGTCGGGTTCTGCTCCGTGAAAGTACGGAGACGGAAGCCGGAGATAGCTGTTCCGGTCCAATCGCCTTCATTCAGCTCAAAAGAGAACTGACCGTCATCTGTCTTAGCAAGAGCACCGGACACCGTTGCCTGAGGCTCATAGCGCTGGGTATTGCCCGCAACTATTACAGTATACACATACAGATTGTTGTAAGGTCCGCAATATGATGCTGCAGAGACTTTAATGCTGTTTGTCGAAGCATCGAACGTCATCGGTATCTGAATTTCTCCGTTATACTTATCAGGACAGAACAACAATTCATTGCCTGTACCGCCGCCAATGAGTTTTCCTGGCAGCGAAACGTTTTTCGGACGGGTTGAGAAATCCGTTGCCGTCACGTCATACTGACCACAGATATCATACTGGATGATCTCTATACGCTTGGAAACAGTTCCTGTCTCAACATCAATAAAACCCTCACGGTCACCACCGGTCGCATTCGGCTCCGTATAGATTGTGATGGCGTCATCTGTAACCACGGCGCTGATCCAATCGGCACTCGGTGTCGTATAGACCGGAATGTTGTGCAGAATGTCAAACGTCGCTTCCGACTTGCCATGAGCAAGAACAGTTATCTGCTCCGGCACATTGACCTCAAAACGGGCACCGGACTGCGAGATGTTCACTATGGTCGAATCGTTTTCAGATGCCTTCAGCACAACGATTGCATTACGCGACTGGACATCGGGATTAACGCCCGCAGTCACATTGACAACCGAACCGCTCTGAGCTATCGTGAGCCATGACGCAGAAGCATATACCGAAGCGAGAGGTCCATCCACATGAATCTGCTTCGTTCCACCGGCAGCTTCAATTGAGGTCTCGGCAGAAGTCACTGTGAGTGCACTCTTGAACTCGGTGAAGTCATCATCGGAGCATGACATGAATCCGAATGTACCACAAGCGAGCAGACCGAGCATTATATTCTTTATCTTCATCATACTTATGTCTTACTTTTTATTTAACACGTTTTAATTCCTTTATGTCCAGGCCGTAGAAACGTAGTGCAATACCGTCGTCACCGTCCTCATCAATATAGCTGTTGAGATAGGCGAATCCGTTGTTCGGACCGTCGATAACCAGATTTCCGGTAGCGGGCTGATACTTGAACTGAACCTGATTGAAGCCGAAATAACCCTCTGCGTCAATAGACGCGCCAACGAAAATGAGATAGTCGAACTTCTCTGTAGGATCCGCTGAAGTAGAATAGTGGGAGAACATGAACTTTCCTGTGCGGTTGTCGTACATGAGGAACAAGTTGTAGTCTCCGGCCGCATTCTCCAAAGAGGAACTCGGACCGATGTCAGCACGTGCCATACCGCTATAAGAGAACGTTCCGCGAAGAATCGTATGCGACTGTTTGCCAAGATACTCATCATAAGACTCGAAGACAATCTTGTCTGTGACGGTACGGTTGCTGATATTCGTATAGGTCATCGTCCACTCGCCCGCGAAGTCGGCTACGTCAAGATTGAAACCTTCGTCCGTACACTTCACAAACTCAAGCGTTCCGGTCGGGTCACTGAATGTTGACGATGTCGCATCAGTCAGATTGATCTTCTCAAAGGCATGTCCGCCAAGAGTCGTGAGAGCTGTATGGAACTCGATTCCACCGGGCACATAGCAATAGGGTGTCGTCTCGGTCTGGGAAGTGAGCTGAGCGTTATGGGCGTCGCGGTCGATAATCAGTGAGTCAACCAGCTGACCATTGTACTGAACGAGATAAACGGAAGCCGTAGCCTTGTCCACATTATTCAGTTCAGTGAGATAATCAGCCCAGTTCAGTGATTCCGGCACGCGGGTCATAACGAACTTATTGCCGAATTTCTTGCCCTTGAGATAGATAGCGTCGTCGGTGATTTTCTGAACGATAAATTCATAGTCACCCTCTTCGCCATCAACATCACCCTGATAAGGCTGTGCAAGGAAATGGAGAATTTCGTTGTATGTATTGAACGTGAGCACAGGGCCTTGGTCCTTGATGACGTCATAGCTTGACGTGCTCACCATATTCACATCGGCAGCGATGTCGGAAGAGGCATGAGCCTTGCTCCCATCGAACTTTACAAACATGGTAAAGCCGCCACCGGTATATTCACGACCGGTATAGTAGTGCATCATCCAGCCGTTCGGAGAAGACACCAGCAAGGCCTTGGTCTCTGCAACTGCCTCGTCTATGCGTACAGCAGCCGACTTGTCGAAGATGTCGTTGTCGTCATCGCCACAGGACTGCAGAGAGAAAGCCGCTGCGCCTATCAATAATATGCTTAATAATATTTTCTTCATAACGATATAAAACTATTTGAGATGTTCCAAATCCAATGTCTTCAACTCGTCTGCACGACGCAACACAACTGAACGCAACTCGTCAAGATCAAGATTCCATGAATCTTTCATATAAGTCTTGACCATTTCGAGCTTCTTTTCAAGCGTTGCAGCCTTCTCGCCGGCACCGTCAATCTTTTCCTGCCACTGCTCGGGAGTGATGGTCACATAAACAGACATAACCTCAGCAAAGTCCTCAATAGGCTCGCTCATGGCATACGGGGTCACAAAACCGTGCTGCCATGCGTACTGGTCTGTGTACTGATACCAGTCACCGCTGATGAAGTCACCCTCTGAAATAAGATCCCATGAAGTGTCATAAGGCTTACGCTGGTTGAGAATGTGGGTGAACTCGTGGTGTATGGTATGGAAATAATACTCATTGAGAGTCTCATAGTCATGAAGCATCTCCTCTGTCAGCTCGTTAACCATGTAAAGAGTAATCTTCAGACCACCCTCGGCAGTACCGAGCACCATCGTTCCCTCACTGTTGTAAGCGGGCGAACCGACAAGGTGAATCTGTCTCGGCACATTGGCCTTGATGAAATCCTGGCCGACAACCTCTGCATAAGCATCAAGCCAGAGATATTTCACGATGATTGCCAGCTTGGCAGCCTTGGCTGAATCGGCAGGCACGAGAGTGTACTTCATGTCACTCTCGATATCCTCCATCTTATATTTGAAGTCGATGTTGTAAGGATAGGCGTAGTTCATCAGCAGCCACGTGTCAAGCGCGTCACGCTGCACCGTTGCCCCCGTGAAGATGCTCTGGCCTGACGGTTCATTATCGTCGGAGCAAGACACCAGTCCCAGGCAAAACACCAGACCTAATATATATATTATATTCTTCATATCTTTAAATGTCTTTATTGTTATCACTCAACACTTACTTATTTCTTCTCGGGTTGGCTGGCAGACCGATAGAAGTAACTTCCTGCGGCAACTGTATGGCCAGACGGTCGTCACCCTTCTCCATCGTATCCGTCACTTCAAGAATCTGAACCGATTTGTTTATGCGACGACGATACATCGTTATGCCATAACGCTTGACATCCTGCAGACGCAGACCATCATGTATCGTAACCAGACGGCGCAGCTGAAGCAGACACTGGAGCATATTCTCCATATCGCTGCCGTTCTCAAGAGCGAACCACGGATGCAATTCCTTCTTGGGCGTGGGAGCCATCGGAGCATCGTATCCTATACCGGAATAGAATGTACTGATTGTATTCATATCCAGACGGACACCATTTGCAGTGAACTTCGACAGCTCTGCATTGATGTCATCAAGTCCGCCCGTAAGGTCACCCTTCAGTATTTTAGCCTCCGCACGTACCATCAAAGTCTCATCCGTTGTGAACACCGGATAGACAGAGTGAGGATAACCGATACCGGCCTGTATGTCCACGTATTCGAAGACATAAGGTATCTTACGCAGCATCTTTGTAGCCATGTCGTCATTATAGAACACCGTGAATCCCATTACCTGCTGGCTATTACCCCAGGGACCGTTGGCCGAGATTGTTTCATAATCGGCAACGAGATGGCTGTGGGTGTACTTCTCTCCGGCAAGATAAGGACCGATGAATACTCCCCACTGAGAACCTACAACCTGCAACAGAAGATTGGCTTCCTCGTTGGCCGAGATATAAGCATTGGGCTGCACCATCTTGTTGGCAGAAAGAGCATTCCACGAAGCCCAGTCACGGAGCATGCTTGCCGGGTTGTTTCCAAGCACGACATCGGCACACCTGATGGCCTCGTCATACTTATGATAATACAGATAAAAGCGTGCTGCAAAAGCATTGGCGGCAGCCTTCGTGAAATGATACTTAGGCTTGGCGTAGTTGTTCTCGATGAGAGGAAGTCCGCGCTGAATGTCCGATTCAACCTTAGCGTAAAGTTCCGCAAGAGTTCCACGCTGATAAACCTCACCGACAAATTCCTGAGGCTTGGTCAGATAAGGCATACCGGAATTCTCCGTGTCTGCGGTTGCCGGATCGTACGCCTGACAGAACATTGTGCTCAGGGTGAACATAGCATAGGCACGGACAATCAGAGCCTCGCCATACTGAGCATTGAACTGTGAGGGGTCTTCACTCTCCTCAACAAACTTTATGACCTGATTGGCATTTTCTATTGACGAATAATATGCGTCCCAGACCATCTTGGGAGTCTCCGGGTCTGAAGACTCAGTGATATCCTGCCATCTGTAAGCCTGTTCCTGAAAGCGTTCGCTTGTCCAGGACGTATTGTAACATTCTGTTGAATTGTCAGAATACCATTCGAAAACAGCAGCCGGGTGTACACTCGGATAGGCATTGACCAAAATATAGTTCAATTCCTCTGCATTCTTTATTTCCATTCGGTTGTCCGGCAGCTCGTCAAGGAAATCATTGCAGGAAGTTAATCCGATTCCTGTGGCCAACGCCAGCGACAATATATATAATCTGTTTCTTTTCATACCTTAAATATCAAATATATTAGAAGCCTGCTTTAACTGTAAGGGTAAACTGCTTGGGCACCGGGGCAGCCACACCACCGGTATTGAAGAATTCCGGATCCTGGCCGTTCAACTTGTCGTCCGAATAGATGAGGAACAAGTTGGTTGCCTGAAGTTTGAGCGAGAGGCTTTTGAGAGCTGTAGAGCTAAACCATGCTTTGGGGAAGTCGTAACCAAGTGATATTTCCTTCATACGGATAAAGTCACCCTTGGCAATACGCTCTGTTGAATAATTGTAAGCATTGTATCCGTAACGCAACTGGTTGTTGTCGTTATACTGACGGTAGCTAAGAATCACAGGAACATTGGTGTATGCCTCATCACCCGGCACCATCCAACGGTTGTTGAATTCCTTGGTCATAGAGCTCATGTCATTATAACGGGCAGAGAAGACAGGGTCAAGTCGAACCACATTTCCAAATGCGTATGTGATGAACACGTTGAGACGGAAGCCTTTATATGTGAAGACGTTTCCGAACGAGCCGGTAACTGTCGGGTCAGACGGTCCTTCATACTTCAGATAGCTGTTGTTGTCACGCTCCTGGAAGTTTATGTCCGTAGAAGTGATTTCACCCTTCTCGTTCATGAACGTCGGGAAACCGTTCTCATCGAGTCCCATGAACGGGATAGAGAATATACCGCGTGCGGGATAGCCTTCAAGAGCGAAGCCGCTTCCCTGTATGAGGTCCATTGTCGTGCATCGTGTCTTCAGGTCGGTAACCTTAGTCACAGCGTGAGAATATATGAGGTTCGACGTCCAGGTGAAATCCTTTGTCTTGATATTCTCTGTTGTTATACTGAGTTCCTCACCGTGAGACTTCATCGATGCGACATTGGCATACTGTACAGAAGGAGCCTGCATTGTTACAATCTGTCCGATAAGGTCATAGTTGTTACGGAAGAACAGACCGAACTCAACATTGATACGGTTGTTAAGGAAACCTGTCTCCAATGTGGTGCTGAATTCATGCTTCTTCTCATAAGTAAGCTCGTTGTTCTGCGGATAAGACTCTGCTATTCCCGGCTCTTTATCGGAAGAGAACGGACGCCACGGCGTTGAAGAATAGAAGATAGGTGTCGTGTTGGACGCATACTGCCATGGTCCGTGATCGGCTGTCAACGAATAGGAAGCCTTGAGGGTGAGATGAGAAAGAACCGATCTCAACTTATTGAAGAATGATTCCTCGTGCATGTTCCATGAACCTGAAACGTTCCATGTAGGCAACCATCGTGCGCTCGTGCTCTTACCCATTCTGTTGGAACCTTCATAACGCAATGTTCCGTTGAGGTTGTATCTCTGCTTGTATGAATATGTAAGCACGCCATAGAAAGCGGCACTGCGGTCCACCGTATTGTCAAGTTCGTAATACAGCGAGTTCTCTTCGGTCAGCTTCTTGAAATACTGATATGTGTAGAAAGGAACCGAGCCCATGCCATACTGCATTCCGACACCGTCAAACCGTGAGGTAGAGCGCTCAATGCTGGTTATTTCCGTACCGCCGAAGAGGTTTACATTGTGAGCATTGGCGAAAGTGTGATTGTAGTTGAACGTCGCACGGAAGTCGTAGCTTGTCATGCGATTGTCCTTACGCTTATAGAAACCTCCATTGGGCAATACCGAATAAGCCAAAGCATACGGATCCTCCGGGTCTGTATAGAGGAACGGGTTGTTGTCGCGAATCTGGCTGTTGTCTGCCGCACGATAGCTCTGCGCCATATTTGAATTCTCAGTAATGTTGTGTTCCTGAGAAGAACCGGCATATTTAACAGCACCGATCGCGGCAAGTTCCAGATCCTTGAAAGGCTTATACTTCACCTCAGCCTGGAACTTCAAATCAAACACGTTCAAATCCATATAGTTATTTTCCAATTCATTGAAAATATTAAATGGAGCATACTGTGTGTGATAATATGTCTCAGGATCAAGAGCACGCGACGAGTTGAGCGCGTATGAATAAGGGTTGATGTCAAAATCACGTTTCACCTCACCGGAAACTACGTCTATATCCTGTCCGAGCGTACCAGGTGCTGTCTGCTTACGGTAGCTTCCGCTACTGATAAGGTTGACAGAAAGATTGTCAAGAATACGATGCGTAACGTTCATGTTAGCAGTATAACGCTTGACATCGCTCTTCTTATACCATCCCGGATCAAGCATAGCTGACATTGACACATAGTAGTTTGACTTTTCCGTACCTCCACTGATGCTGAGGGCATGGTTATGCATGATGGAGTTTGAGAACAACTCGTCAAACCAGTCGGTGTTACGCATCTCCGCATTGTAAAGATACTGATTCTGTGCCTCTACGGTGTTAGGCAGACCGAACTGACCTGTAGTTGAGTTATATGTATTTATCAACTCATACATTTTTCCGTAAACTCCATAGTTGCTGCCGTTGAGCACACTTGACAAAGAAAGCCATCCTTTGTCTTTGAGTTCACGATAAATACCCATCTGGTCCTGCGAGTTCATGATATTGAAGTTGCGGTAGCTGGGCTTGAGACGCGTTGTGAACTCACCCGTATAGTTTATATGGGCGGCACCCATCTTACCCTTTTTGGTTGTCACGACAATCACACCGGACATCGCGCGTGCTCCATAGATAGATGTGGCGGCACCGTCTTTCAGAATATCGAATGTTTCTATATCATCGGAGTTCAAACCCGCGATTGCAGAGCTGATAAGTGTCTCAGGGTCACCGGAAGACAAGTCGTCCGCACTCACGTCAGTAATATCTTCCATGATTACGCCGTCAACGACCCAAAGCGGTTTAGAGCTTCCGTAGATTGATGTAGCACCGCGCACGCGGATTTTCGGAGCCGTTCCGAACGTACCCGATACATTCTGTACTGACACACCGGCAGCACGTCCTTCCAGCGAACGGCTGATATCCGGCATACCTCCAATCATAGCCTCATCTGCTTTCACCTTTGTTGCCGAACCTGTAAATGTACGGCGGTCAGTCTTTTGCATACCCGTCACCACGACGTCACCCAACGTATGGGAGTCTGACTGCAAGGTAATTTTCATGTTTGGCTTAGGTGTCAGAGTCTTTGTCACCATACCGATGTAGCTCACCTGAATCTTTTTGCCCGCAGGCACGGTCAGAGTGAACTGGCCATCAAAGTTGGTAACGGTTCCCGTTTTTGAGCCGACCGGAATTACCGATGCTCCGATAATCGGCTGGCCGTCATCCTGAGATATCACGGTTCCTGTCACCTTTGTTTGGGCCAATGCCATTCCTATCGACAGGAACAGGCACGCCAAAATCATGGTTAATCTTTTCTCCATAAATACTCTCTTAGTTACTTTTAGAAAATAAATATTAAATTACAACTTGCAAAGTTAATCTTTTTTTTCTTATAACAACATAAAAATATCAAATTTTGCATATTTTACGCAACTTAACCGGATAATCTGAAAGAAAAGCCGCCATTGTGTTTCTAAATTGAATAAAAATTCAGCATTCCGTTCACAATCCGAAACAGAGCATGAACGCAAGGAACGCTAAGAAACAAAGACCGCGAAAATATCCTTTGCGCCTTTGCGTCCTTTGAGCTTATTATGCGAACATCGTTCTTGCTACCATCATCTACACATTATATATATGCCATCCGCAGATAGCAATTTGTGCGGCTACCGGCGGAAAAAGTGGCATTCGGAGCCGTGTTTAGGGATTAATAACAATTTTAAGCGGGGCGCGCATGTCGCAGATACACTATTTTTTGCTATCTTTGCGGTGTTTTTCAGGAGCGACAAAACAGATTATACGTTAATACATATAAATATAATTATCAAATTATGGCACTTTTAACTAACGAGAAACTCACAATCGTCGGCGCAGCCGGTATGATTGGTTCAAACATGGTTCAGACCGCCCTCATGATGGGTCTGACAAGCGAAATCTGTCTCTACGACGTGTTCTCACCCGAGGGTGTGGCTGAGGAAATGCGCCAGAGCGGTTTCAACGACGTGAAGATCACAGCAACAACGGACGTGAAGGAAGCTTTCACTAACGCAAAGTATATCATTTCTTCAGGTGGTGCACCCCGCAAGGAGGGCATGACACGTGAGGACCTGCTGGCCGGCAACTGCAAGATTGCCGAGGAGCTTGGCAAGAACATCAAGACATACTGCCCCGACGTGAAGCACGTTGTCATCATCTTCAACCCCGCTGACCTCACGGGTCTGGTGACTCTGCTCTACTCCGGTCTGAAGCCCGGACAGGTTACGACTCTCGCCGGTCTCGACACAACACGTCTGCAGAGCGCTCTGGCAAAGAAGTTCGGCGTTATGCGTAACGAGATTGAGGGTTGCGCCACATACGGCGGTCACGGCGAGCAGATGGCTGTGTTCGGTTCTCACGTTACCGTTGCCGGCCGCAAGCTGACCGACATCATCGGCACTGACGAGTTCACAGCCGAGGAGTGGGAGCAGATGAAGAAGGACGTTACGCAGGGCGGTGCCGCCATCATCAAGCTGCGTGGCCGCTCTTCATTCCAGAGCCCGTCATACCTGTCTGTCGAGATGATCCGTTCGGCTATGGGCGGTGAGCCTTTCCGCTTCCCCGTTGGTACATACGTACAGACAGAGAAGTACAACCACATCATGATGGCTATGGACACCACTCTGGGTGCTGACGGCTGCACATACAACGTTCCGCAGGGAACTGACGAGGAGAACGCCAAGCTTGACGCAAGCTATGAGCACCTCTGCAAGATGCGCGACGAGCTGGTTACGCTCAACATCGTGCCCGCTATCTCTGAATGGAGCAAGATCAATCCTAACCTCTAATCAATTAGGTGGAAGAATATACAAAAGGCCAGCACCGTTTTTTTGGGGTGCTGGCCTTTTGTATATTCTTCCACCTAATTGATTAGAGGTTAGGAAGTAAGAGGTCAGAGTGATGAGGGTTACTCAAGTAAGAGTGAAGAGTGATGAGGGAAGAGGTATGATTACTCTTAAGGGCTGAGTTTGGAGTTTGGAGAGATTCGGAAGTAAGAGTGAAGAGTGATGAGGGAAGAGGTATGATTACTCTTAAGGGCTGAGT
>CAMWVS010000034.1 GCA_947177775.1 uncultured Prevotella sp. | reverse complement strand
AAGGGCTGAGTTTGGAGTTTGGAGAGATTCGGAAGTAAGAGTGAAGAGTGATGAGTGAAGAGGTATGATTACTCTTAAAGTTTGAACTGTGCCAGATGCAGTCATGTTCCATAAGCTTTTTCACTATCTACATCTTAGGATATTTATTCTTGAACTTTAAAGCGATTCCTTTTCCCATTGCTCCGGCACAATTAAAACCATTGTGCATAGTTGTTTACGCCCACAATATTGTATATATCACCTCTTTCAATAAATTGAATCATAGCCTGTTTTATTTCAACAATTTCCTATCATTATCACCGCTTCCCAACACGCTCATCTGATGAATGGCTATCTGATTCAGTTTCACAAGCCGCTCGCTCTGCGTCATTCCCTGCTCGATGAAAACCGCGTTAAGGTTTTCCATATTCGATAGGCAGATAAGTTCGTTGATTGTGGCATAGTCGCGTATGTTCCCTTTGAGGTCAGGATTGGCTTCACGCCATTGCTTTGCCGTTACACCAAACATCGCCACATTCAGCACATCGGCTTCACTGGCATAGATGACACTCGCCTGTACCGGAGTAACCTCCGCCGGGATAAGGTTCTGCTTTATTGCGTCGGTGTGTATACGGTAGTTGATTTTTGACAACTCGCGCTTCGCCGACCAACCCAACAACCGCTGTTCCTCCGCCTTTAACCGCTGGAATTCCTCGACAAGATAAAGTTTGAACGGCACACTTATTGCCGAACCAAACTCAAAGGCTATATCCTTATGAGCATAGGTGCCTCCATAGCGACCTTTCTTCACTATTATTCCGATTGCATTTGTGCGCTCTATCCATTCCGAAGCACTCAACACAAAAGACGGCAAACCTGCACTCATTCTAAAGTGGTCAAATTCGACCACTTTGAAATCAGGGTTATGAATCACCTCCCAAGTACCAAGAAATTCAATAGTGTAACGGTTTCGTAACCAGTTCTTGATTATATCGGCAGAACGGTTATCGCCCTCTTTGGCAGTTGCCATATCTGTGAGGGAGATATAATCCTGTTCTTCTAACGAGAGAACAGTGACAGGTGTATTTTGAACGATAATTTTAGACATTATTTCATATATGGTGTATATGCCAATACGCAAAGTTACACATTTTCATTGACACACAGCATATTCCCTTGAAATTTTGTGTCTCTTTGCTTTTAACCCTAAATCACAAAACGCCTATCAACTGTTAATACTTTGTTAAACCTTTTATTCGAAACACAAGCATTTTCTGATCCTTTCACTCCCTAAACGCAACTTTTTCCCCTCTTACTCATAACGTATAGTTGTACCATTAATTACCTCTCAACGTGGGAACGGCGGCAGCAAATTCTTCGTTCTTTATTTTTATTCTTCATTTTTTCTCATGCTGAATTCGCATCCGCAATATTGCTGATTGTAGAATCCGTATTCGCGGATTATGGCGGCACGGCGTTCGTTCAGCCCGCCTTTGCGCCAGTTGTGGTCCCACCACGCCACGCCGGGATACGGCTCTACGGCCAGTCGACCGGCTTCGTTGATTTGGTCGAGACTTTTCCAGCGACTGGACATCAGCGTGGTTGTCATTACAGTGAAGCCGTGGGTGGCGGCATAGCGCGCCGTGTCGGCCAGGCGCATGGTGAAACATTTCAGGCAGCGGCCACCCCGCTCGGGTTCGGCCTCCAGGCCGGCGACACAGCCCAGCCACGCAACGTGGTCGTAGTCGGCGTCAACAATCTCCAGTCCCAGCGACCGGGCGTAGCGCGTACATTCGTCCTTTCTTATCTGATATTCCTCCAAAGGCCAGATGTTCGGGTTGGCGTAGTATATCACGGGAGTGATTCCGTGCTTCACCATACACTCGATTATGGCTGCCGAACATGGTGCGCAACATGTGTGGAGCAACACACGTGTGGCTCCTCCGGGAACTTCCAGTATCAGTTTTTTCTTCATCCGCTTTGTATTTTGAACGCAAAGTTAAGCCTTTTTCGCCACAATCGGCCGATGTTGACAACAAAAAGCGTAACTTTGCAGAACAGGCTGTATTGCTTCGCGTATTATATATAATAATGTGTGGAACTGCACGAAATGAGGTGTGAAATCATATAAACTAATGTGTGAAATCATATAAGCCGATGTGCAGAATCACATTATATGACGTAATGACGCGGCTGCATTATGCCGCATAGCAATTCGGCCTCAACGGAAAACCGGATATAAATAACATCTATAAAAAAATAAGGAACAATCATGTTAGAAAAAGGACTCACCCACACTTCCACGCTCACCGTGACAGACCAACTGACGGCCATCACGCTGGGCTCCGGCGACATGGCCGTGCTGGCCACTCCGGCCATGATGGCCCTGATGGAGAACGCCGCAATGCTCGCCGTCGCACCCCATCTGCCCGAAGGGAGCACCACTGTCGGCGGACAGATTTCCTCATCACACCTCCGTCCGTCGCTGACGGGCGCCTGCGTGACGGCAACGGCCACTCTCGAACGTGTAGACGGCCGCAAACTCTATTTCCACGTTGAAGCCCGCCAAGGCGACACGCTCATCGGCGAGGGCACCCACCTGCGTTTTGTCGTCGACCGGACGAGGTTCATGGAGAACGCAAAGCTGTAAGTTTTTTAAACGCAAAGAAGCGAGGACGCAAAGGATTTGTCAAAACATGCCAGAGGTATGTCCCTGCAAATCCTTTGCGTCCTCGCGTTTAAATCATTATCGAACGCTTTTTTTCTTCGAGTCTTTGCGTTTAAATCTATCAAATCACAGAAGAGCTTCGATTTCGGCTTCAAGGTCCTTGATCTGCTCCGACCGACAGACAAGACTGTTTCCACGGTCAATAAGGAAGAACTCGGGGATGGCGTTGACGTTGTATGTCCTGACGCACTGCGACATCGGGCCGTCCGGAGCCAGCACGCTTATCCACGGAAGGGCCATGGTCTGCTGTTTCCAGTAATGCTCGTCCGTGTCTACGGCCACCTGATAGATTTCCAGTCCGCGTCCATGATATTTCTCATAAAGTTCGCGCAGCATGAGGATGCGGCGCGGCGACTCCGGCGTGGAAAAAGCGTGAAAATCGAGAAGAACCACTTTCCCCTTGAGCGACGAGAGCGTGCGTTCGCGTCCGCGGTTGTCCGTAAGTGACAGTTCTATGATGCCCGAAGTCGTTATCTGTGACGGTCTGAGAGACGCCTCGTTCTTCTCTCTGATGATGCGTTGGGTCTTCATGCCCTCTATGGCGATGTTGTGCAGATTCTCGCCGCGAACGGCCCCGGGATAGAACGTATCCCAGCTCGTGGCCACGGCGGCAAACATCTTCACGTCCGCCTCGGTGCTGCGCGGGTCGAAAATGAGAAAGTCGCCCAATGTCTGGAAGAGGGCGAAATAGGACGACGCGGCCTTCGGGTCTTTCATTATGTATTCAGCCTTGACCTCCTCTTTGTATGCCTCCACCATTTTCTTCAGACTGTCTATGCGTTCGTCGTTAGTCAGACGGAAGTCTCTCTCCATCGCCATGACACGGTCGTGCAGTCCTATCTGCTTGAGAGCCAGCTCGCGGATACGCTCACACTCCTGAGAACCGCTGACCTCATAGCCTGTGGCCATCTCCGGATAGCGGGCCTTCACGGTCACAGTCTCCGTTGAATCGGCCGAGATATTGATTATCTGTCCGGCTATGCGCAGCCGATAGAACTCCGGCGCCGGTGTCGCCTTGTCCTCAAAACTGAACCGTCCGTCCTCGCCAAGCTTTACGGAGTCTATCTTTACGGGACCGGCAAGGCTCATGTTCTCAAAATAGAGGACCGAGTCTTTAGCGTCACTGATATTGCCTTCGACGCGAAATCGGCCGCTGTTGTCACATGCCGTGATACATATTGCGGTCACTGCGACCGCCATTGTCCGAAGTATATTTCTCATGATGTGTCTTTATGTCTTTTATCGTTATCTGACCGCAAAGTTACTTTCTTTTTCTGACACTTGCAACAAAGCGGGTGAGCCAAAATCAAAAATGTTCAAAAAAAGAAGCGGAAACAGGACCTGACGGCGACCCCTGATTTTTGATACGTCCGACGGTCAGCAGCCGTCAGAAACACAAAAAAGACGAAACTGGACCTTGGCGCCAGTTGTCCAAATACACCGTCAACATCCTGTGACTCAACAATTTAGCAACAAAACAGAAACAATAGAAAAATCCCGTTCTTCAGAAAACCATGCTTTTTCGGACCGTTTTCCGGCCGAAAATCATGTCACGAAGCGGCCGGACCATCTCATGGAGGGCCGAAAACGCCCCGCAAGAGCCTTACGGGAAGGCTACGTAGCATACATTTGTAAAGAAAACATGCCTATTTTCAGGCACTTCAAAATTACCGAAATAGAACGGGGGTACCCTCGTTTTTTGATAATCCGACAACCGCGACAACGTCATTTTCCGCCTCCATCCGACCCGGGAAGGCCTCCCGGGGTCACAACGGAGCCGCTTTCGCACGACAACGGAGCCCTCCTTGCAATGCAACGGTGGCCCCGTTGCAACGCAAGGAGGGCCTTACGGCAGAGAGGCAACACTGACGTTTTTCAGCAAAACAGCACAACTCTCAGACAATCAACGACTTAGCAAAAACACCCAAAACTCAGGAATTTCCGCCCGCGGGAAAATAATTTCAGAATATCGCAAGGATTTGAGACTTTTTGTACGGATTATTCAGAAAACAGCCCCTACCCCGGAAAAACGGAGAGAAACAGCCGTAATAACTTAACCATCCAGCTATCGTGACATGCCATAGCGTATTCTTTATCACTGCGGGGCCACCCCCTTCGCAGGGATGCGCCCTGATACGTCCGTCAATCATCGGCGGCAACCGACATTCCGGATTCCGGATACACCGGGGCATCCCTGCACGGACGCCGGATTTCAATTAAGGCGGATGACTGAACAGTTACGGAATGGCGACAAATTACTAATAAAACCAAAATAATCAGACGTTTATGCCGCCGTTACAGCTATTTTACGTATCTTTGTCCGAATTTTTATTTTTAGATGTTTTAATATAAGATGAACGTAATTACAAAGAGTGTTCAATTGCCTGATGGAAGAACCATCACGATTGAGACCGGGAAAGTGGCAAAACAGGCCGACGGAAGCGTTGTTCTGCGTATGGGCAACACCGTACTTCTGGCCACTGTTTGTGCCGCAAAGGATGCAGTTCCCGGAACAGATTTCATGCCTTTGCAGGTTGACTACAAGGAGCAGTACGCAGCAGCAGGCCGCTTCCCCGGCGGTTTCACAAAGCGCGAAGGCAAGCCCGGCGACAACGAGATTCTGACATCCCGTCTGGTTGACCGCGTGCTCCGTCCGCTGTTCCCCTCAAACTATCACGCCGAGGTGTTTGTCAACGTAATGCTGCTCAGTGCCGACGGCATTGACCAGCCCGACGCATTGGCCGGATTTGCAGCGTCAGCCGCCCTGGCTTGTTCAGATATTCCTTTCGAATGCCCCATCAGCGAGTGCCGCGTGGCCCGCATCGGCGGCGAATATGTCATCAACCCGACATTCGAGCAGATGAAGGAAGCCGACATGGACATCATGGTCGGTGCATCGGCCGAAAACATCATGATGGTGGAAGGCGAGATGAAGGAAGTTTCGGAGCAGGACATGATCGGCGCCCTCAAGGCAGCCATGGACGCAATCAAGCCCATGTGCGAGCTGCAGACCGAACTCAGCAAGGAGCTTGGAAAGGACGTTAAGCGCACATACGACCACGAGATAAACGACGAGGAGCTGCGCGAGCAGATGAACAACGAACTCTACGGCAAGGCCTACGACGTCACGAAACAGGCTCTCGAGAAGCATGCACGCCAGGAGGCTTTCGACAAGATACTGGAGGACTTCAAGGAGGCTTACACCGCCGCCCACGCCGATCTCAGCGAGGACGAGCTGGAGGAGAAGTGCGCCATGATGGAGCGCTACTATCACGACGTGATGCGCGACGCCATGCGCCGCTGCATCCTTGACGAGGGCATCCGCCTCGACGGCCGCAAGACCGACGAGATACGCCCCATCTGGTGTGAGGTCAGCCCGCTGCCCATGCCCCACGGAAGCTCTATCTTCACACGTGGCGAGACACAGAGCCTCTCTACGTGTACGCTCGGAACGAAACTGGACGAGAAACTCGTTGACGACGTTCTCGACAAGAGCTACCAGCGTTTCCTCCTTCACTACAACTTCCCGCCGTTCTGCACCGGCGAGGCCAAGGCACAGCGTGGCGTAGGCCGCCGCGAAATCGGTCACGGCCATCTCGCATGGCGCGGTCTGAAGGGCCAGATTCCCGAGGACTTCCCCTACACAGTGCGCCTTGTCAGCCAGATTCTCGAAAGCAACGGTTCGTCGTCAATGGCTACCGTCTGCGCCGGAACACTGGCTCTGATGGACGCCGGCGTGCCAATGAAGAAGCCCGTCAGCGGTATAGCCATGGGACTCATCAAGAACCCCGGTGAGGACAAGTATGCCGTGCTCAGCGATATTCTCGGCGACGAGGACCACCTGGGCGACATGGACTTCAAGACCACCGGTACGAAAGACGGTCTGACAGCCACACAGATGGACATCAAGTGCGACGGTCTGAGCTTCGAGATTCTCGAAAAGGCCCTCATGCAGGCCAAGGCCGGACGCGAGCATATCCTCGGCAAGATAACCGAGACTATAGCCGAACCGCGCGAAGAACTGAAGCCGCATGTTCCGCGTATTGTCCAGATTGAAATACCGAAGGAGTTCATCGGTGCCGTGATAGGCCCGGGCGGAAAGATCATCCAGCAGATGCAGGAAGACACCGGCGCAACAATCGTCATCGACGAGGTTGACGGTGTGGGCAAGGTTCAGGTGAGCGGCCCCAACAAGGAGAGCATCGACGCCGCCCTCGCCAAAATCCGCGCCATCGTAGCCATTCCCGAAGTCGGCGAAATCTACGACGGAACCGTACGCTCTGTAATGCCCTACGGATGTTTCGTGGAAATCATGCCCGGCAAGGACGGACTGCTCCACATCTCCGAAATTGACTGGAAGCGCCTCGAAACCGTTGAGGAAGCCGGAATCAAGGAGGGTGACAAGATAAAGGTGAAACTGATGGAGATTGACCCGAAGACGGGAAAATACAAGCTCTCCCACCGTGTGCTCATCGAGAAGCCAGCCGACTACGTGGAGCGCCCTGCACGCCGCGAACGCGGTGAGCGTGGAGACCGCGGAGAGCGTCGCCCCCGTGGTGAGCGTGGCGAGCGCCGTCAGCGCCCTGAGCGTCCGCAGCGTCCGTCTCTCGGCGACATCATGCCACAGGAGAACCACGAGCCGAAGGACTTCAACGACTCACTGGACAAGATGGACTTCTAAGCTCCTGAGCAAGGAAAACAAATAAACGAAAACTCCCCGCAACGGCAAATCTGCATGTTGCGGGGAGTTCTTTTTTCTTGAACTTGGGGTATGAATGAAGAAGACAGGACACCACCGAAACGTTCCCTCTCTCAGCCCTCGTAATCGGAAAACACAGTTTTTCAGCACTTATTTTCATATGAAAACGCAGCAAAAGCGAGAAAAATACGTATCTTTGCCAATGAATAAAAAACAAATTTAGCGTATGGCAAATACATCAACAGCAGCTTCTCAACAGCTTATAGTAACGGTGGAAGACGCATCACTGATTAACGACCTCAAACGTGCAATTAAGATGATGCGCGGTGTCAGCAAGATTGCAGTGAAGAAACAGAAAAAAACTGAGATTGAGCTGGCACGTGAGGACGCCAAAGCCGGACGTGTGATAGAATATTCAAGCAAGGAAGAACTCTTTAAAGACTTGGGATTGTGAAGAAGTATAATATAACAATCACCAGACGTTTTAAAAGGAACGTAGAACTCTGCCGACGCAGAGGCTTCCCTATGGAAAAACTGGCCCAAACGCTTGACTTGCTCATTGAGACCGGTTCACTGCCCGCTGAATACCGGCCGCACACATTGAGTGGCAATCACGCCGGAGAATGGGAAGCACACATTGCTCCCGATTGGCTATTGGTATGGGAGCAAGACGACAACGAACTCACTCTTCTCATGCTCTCCACCGGCACCCACTCCGATTTATTTGGAAAGACACGCCGCTGACCATAATACTTCACACGAGCCAAAGAACTTCAGCGACATTCATACAACAACTCCCCGCAACGGCACATCTGTACGTTGCGGGGAGTTGTCATATCCGGTTTGAACGATGTCAGTGGTCATCATAATGTCCGTAGGCGGCCAATACGAGAACGACAATCTCATCGTCATGCACCTCATAGACCAGGCGGTGTTTCTTGGTTATGCTGCGCGACCACTGCCCAGCGCGGTCGCCCGTCAGACGATGGGGATGGCCGGTGGTGGGATGCACCTTCAGCTCTTCTATGAACTTTTTCAGTTTCTTATAAGCGGAAGGTTCACCCTGCTGCAAAAGCCTGACGTCTTTAGTCGCACTTGCAGTGAATTTGATTCTGTATTCCATCACCCGACCCTTTCAAGAAATTCATCAAGCGTTTCACCTGGTAACATTTCATATACCTTCCCCTCCCGCGCCTGCTGGAGTGACTCGTCAATCTTCGCGAAGAACTCCTCCTTGGTCATAAGAGTCTCATCCTCTTCCTGTGCCGCCAGCTTCTTCAGATACTTTGCCGCCCGCTTCATCAGGCTTTCGTTCTCAGCGATTATGCTGAGACTTCGGTATATTTCGGCGTTCAGTTGCATTGTTGTCATCTCGTCTCCTCCGTATTTTATTGTTTCCGCTGCAAATATAGCTATTTATTTTAATATAAGCAAGTTATGAAGAGCCGATTGCGGCGGCTGTCATGTTTTTTCCGCGGCCTGCGCTTCATTTCCTTTCTCCGAACCGTTCAATCTTTGTCCGGCCGCCGTCACCGCTGATGCTGACGTTCTTCGTGTTATGAAGATATAGCGAGCCTCCCGTTGCGCGGTCGCTGATGGAGATGTCACTGAGCGTGATGCCCTCGGCTTCGGAAATCAGCGATGGATTGGCGGCTGTGGCATGGAGGCCGGAGATGCTGATTCCGTCGATGGGGCGTTCCGGCAGTCCGTCCATGTAGATGGCGCGGTCGGCTCCGGCACACGTGATGTTGCGGATGAAAATGTTGCGGAACGTCGGCGTTGTCTCACCCACGGCAGGGATGTCGGTCACGCGGTAGCCCGTCATGTCCTTCAGGAAGGCGCGGCCCTCGGAGGGTTTGAAGTAGTACATGTCGAAGAGGATGCCCTCGTTCTTGATTCGCTCCATATAGATATTGGCGGCGAAGATGCTGTCCACCACACCTCCGCGGTCACGGTTGCTCTTGAAGCGCAGGCCGTTGTCCGTGCCCATGAAGAGACAGTCGCTCACGCTCACACGGCGCACGCCGCCCGACATCTCGCTGCCTACGACAAAGCCGCCATGGGCATGGTAGACCACGCAACTGTCTATTATGACATCCTGTGTCGGCACTCCGCGGCGGCGGCCGGCCTCATCGCGGCCCGATTTGAGACAGATTCCGTCGTCGCCTACATCGAACACGCATCGCGAGAGATAGACGTTGCGACAGGATTCGATGTCGATGCCGTCGCCGTTGGCCGCATTGTGGTCATTGCGCACGGTGCAGTTCTTTATCGTGATATTGTCACAAAGCTCCGGCCGGAGGTTCCACATCGGCGAGTTCTGGAACGTGACACCCTCCAGACGCACGCGGCTGCAACGGATGAAGTGGAGAAGTTCGGGGCGGACATAGTCCTTGTACTCCTTCCACCGGTCGTCCTCTGTGCCCATACGCAGGCGGGCATAGTCCTGCTCTTCGGCCGTCATGGGATACCAGCGGTCTTCCTTGGCGTTCATCACACCCTCGCGCGATGTCCTGTCACGCCATTCGTGCACGGTGGCATTGCCCCGCTTGAACGGGCGCCACTGTTCTCCGGCACCGTCGATGATACCCCGCCCGCTGATTTCGATGTCTGTCTCGCCGTATGCACACAGCGGCGACTGGCGGTGCTCGCTGCCTCCGTTGCCCGTCTCCTCGTTTGCGCCGAAGAGTTCGCCGAGCGATTTATAAAGGCTCAGCCGCGGGTCAAACTTGACGACGGCCATGTCGTCCAGATGAAGGCGGACGTGACTCTTGAAGACAATCGGTCCGGTGAGCCACACGCCGTGGGGAACCATGAGCGTGCCACCGCCCTTGTCAGCCAGATGTTCCATGGCCTGGGCAAAGGCGTCGGTGCATAGCGTCAGACCATCACCCTTGGCACCGAAGTCTGCCAGCGACACGACATAGTCGGGGATTTCTGGTTCTTCCACGCTCACGGCGAGCGGTCCGGAACGGTATGTCTTCACGTTGCCGGCCCAACCGTTGGCGGCAGTCAGTGTCATTGCCGCCATAACGAGTGCGGCACAAATTGTTCTTCTCATGTCATTATCTATTTTGATTGATTAGTCTTTATCGCTTTGGTCTGTCTCCGCCGGTGGAATCAGTTCTGCTTCCGTATGCCATGCTCCGCAGCCCGCTGACTACACCTCGGATTATATAATGTCAAATCATATTATATATGATAGTACGTACGTGACACCCCTTTTCCCTACCCCCGCCGCGGATGTTCCGCCTGTGGCGCCGGACTTCACTATCCGGCGCCACAGACACAATAAAACAAAATGACTCATCCTACAGAGTTGGACGGGATATATTGGTGGCTTATAGCCCGTTTCACTTCACAACAACGGTGCAACGGAACATCAAAACAGACATATATCAACAAAGATTCAATATAGAGAAACAAGGCCATAACGAAATCAGGTTCAGACATTCGGTGAAGACCGAGTGCCTGAACCTGATTCCGTTCTTATCAAATAAAAGTATTAGAGCGTCAGCAATCTGACCCGACGTCACTTCACAAGCACAACGAGATATTTGCTCGTGCTCCAGAACTGCTGCGGGTTGGTGATGCGCAGGACATACTGCTTGTTGGCATTGCGCTCGAGGGTGTAGCTGCCGGCCGGATGGGAGGTCAGCATCTTCGCCGAACGGGAATAGAGCTTTATCTCCTTGTCAACGCGGATGTCAATCTTGGTAAAGTAGTCGCGGTTGAAGTTCGACCGGAGCACCTGACCGTCTACATAGATTTTCTGCTCCTTCAGCTCATCTTTCGTTCCAAAGACAAACCACGCCGTGTTGAGCTGCTTGTCTTGGGTATTGATGGTCGTGGTCTTCTTCGAATTTTCCTCCTCCAACGACGATACATTCGTGTTTAGCCCGGCAATCTGCTCGTCCAGCTCGGTGATGTGGATGTCCTTTGCATCAAGCTCCTCACGCAGTTTCTGCAACTGACGGTCCTTCTCCTCAAGTTGTGCCGTCATGTTCTCGATGGTGCGCTTGAGCTGTTCGCCGTTGAAAGTGCTTTCGCGAAGCTGCTGGCGCAACTTTGAGATGAGTTCACGGTTCTGGCGCATGGTCGACTGGATGAACTGGATGTTCTCGCGGATGCGCTGTGTGCGCGACGCGCCCTCGCCCTGCTTGGCGAGACTCACACGCCGCTCGGCCTCATTGATTTCGCGGAATCCTTCTTCAATCTCATTGAATGTGGCCAGCATATCGTTGATTTCGTTGTCGCGCTGGGCAATTACCTTATTGAGAGAATCACGCTGCATGTCTGCGGCCGAATCTGTCTTCGGTGCCTCCTGCTTGCATGCCACTATGGCCATAAGGGAGACTGCTATGAACAATAACTTCTTCATATTTATTCAGTTTTATTGGTTTTACGTTCTTTCCTGCTGCTTCGGACGGCGGATGGTTCCTCGACGGCAATATTCTTAGGATCCGCTCCGGCGACAATGATGACAATCTCGCCGCGGGGTTCGGTTTCAGTGAAATGGTCAGCCACTTCCGTCAGGGTTCCGCGCACGCTCTCCTCATGGACCTTGGATATTTCGCGGCATACGCTTGCCTGGCGGTCGGGACCGAAAAATTCGGCCAGCTGACGAAGGGTCTTTACGAGACGGTAGGGAGATTCGTAGAAAATCATCGTACGCGGCTCGCGGCTCAGGGCCTCAAGGCGTGTCTGACGCCCTTTCTTCTGCGGAAGGAAACCTTCAAAACAGAAACGGTCACAAGGCAGTCCACTGGCCACAAGGGCAGGAACAAAAGCTGTGGCCCCCGGAAGACACTGGACCTCTATGCCGGCACGTACAGCCTCACGGACGAGGAAAAATCCCGGGTCACTGATGCCGGGAGTGCCGGCGTCGCTGATCAGGGCTACGGTCTGACCGGCCTGCAGACGGCTGACGACGGAAGCGGAAGTGCCATGCTCGTTGAACTTGTGGTGAGAAACGAGATGATTCCGTATGTCGTAGTGCTTGAGCAGGATGCCCGACGTGCGGGTGTCTTCTGCCAGCACGAGGTCTGCCTCGCGGAGGATGCGGATGGCCCGGAAGGTCATGTCCTCCATATTGCCCACTGGTGTGGGGACGATATATAATATGCCCATATTGACGACAAATGTAAGTAATTAATCTCTATCCGCAAAAAAAGCCCGGTCTTTCTTTGCAATTTTTAAAACGTATTTGTACTTTTGCAGCCAAATGACAGGAAACTTAACAGGGGAGACACACCGCCCCGGACGTATAGAAGTTGTGTGCGGTTCGATGTTCTCGGGCAAGACCGAAGAACTGATAAGGCGTATGAGACGGGCGAAGTTCGCACGCCAGAAAGTGGAGATATTCAAACCGGCCATGGACACGCGCTATTCGGAAGACGACGTGGTCAGCCATGACCGCCACTCCATCAAATCGACACCGATAGAATCGTCGGCCGAAATCCTGCGACTTTCATCGGACATCGACGTTGTCGGCATCGACGAGGCCCAGTTTCTGGACAACGGAATTGTCGACATCTGCAACACACTGGCCAATCGCGGCGTCCGTGTGATTGTCGCCGGACTGGACATGGACTATCAGGGCATTCCGTTCGGCCCGATTCCGGCATTGTGCGCCATCGCCGACGAAGTGAGCAAGGTCCATGCAATATGCGTGAAATGCGGTGCACTGGCATACGTCAGCCACCGTATAGTGGACAACGACCGCCGTGTGCTGCTCGGAGAGACCGGAGAATATGAGCCGCTCTGCCGGGACTGCTACCAGAAGGCAATGAAAAAGGACGTTTAGGAAAAGAACGGTATCTTTGGCCGGCGCCCATGACGCAGAGCAGGAGAGACACACCATAAACCTTTAAAAAACAAGAAAGGGACAACAATGACTATCACATTCGACAGATTCGTCAGATGGCTGCTCGCCGGACTTCTGGTTGCCGCCATCATTTGCACGGTAAACTATCTTAGCGGCGTGCTGCTTCCATTTTTCATCGCATGGCTGCTGGCATATCTGCTGTATCCGATAGTCAGATTTGTCCAGTACCGCATGCACGTGCCCGGAAGAGTCCTTTCCATAATCGTCACACTGATTTTCGTCATAGCCGTGATAGGTGGAATCACATGGCTCATAATCCCGCCTATGATTGAACAGTTTGAACGGCTGGGCTATCTCGTGGGACGCAACCTCCACGAGACAACGCACATCACAAACTTCCCCGCAACCATACAGAGATGGATGGCCGAAAACCGGCGGACCATCGAAGAACTGTTTCACGACGACAGCGTAACCGACGCCATACGACAGATCATGCCGAAGATGTTTGCACTCATAGGAAAGACGGCAAACATAATAATGAGCGTCATCGCATCACTCATAACCCTACTCTACATGTTCTTCATCCTTATGGACTACGAGAAGCTGGCCAACGGCTTCATCCGGCTGTTCCCGCCGAAGAACCGTCCGTTCTGGCGCTCGCTGGCTGACGACGTGGAGCGCGAGCTGAACAGCTACATACGCGGTCAAAGCCTCGTAGCACTGTGCATCGGAATACTCTGCTGCATAGGATTCACAATCATCGGATTCCCGATGGCCATCGGTCTCGGAATCATGATAGGACTGATGAGCCTCATCCCATACGTCCACACACTCGCCCTAATACCGATAGTCTTCCTCTCGGCGCTCAAAGCGGCAGACACGGGACAGAACTTCTGGATTATTCTCGCATCGGCTTTGGGAGTCTTCGCCGTCGTACAGGTTATCACCGACATGATTCTCGTCCCGAAAATCATGGGCAAGGCTATGGGACTCAACCCCGCCATACTGCTCCTCTCACTGTCCGTCTGGGGCTCGCTCCTCGGTTTTCTCGGACTGATAATCGCACTCCCACTGACAACGCTGCTCATCGCATATTATCAGCGATATGTGACCAAAGAGGCCGCGAACAACAACATTACAGCCATCAATCACAGCAACGGGAAACAAAAGGATTCTCCCGAATAAGCCTGTACATATATTATATATGCGGCATAAATATACGAATAATTAAACAATCAAACGGAATAACAGACAGCAAACGGAATAACAGACAGCAAACGGAATAACAGACAGCAAATGACAGAATAATGGAGATTCAAATAGTAGAATAATAGTATAGATTCAAGATTGAAGTGCAACGCTTCAGTCTCTATATATTCAAATAGTAGAATAATAGATATTCAAATAGCGGAATAACGAATCGCGAAGTGGAAGAATACACAGAATGACGACTATACTTTCCTAACAAAATTAATTCCCAAAGACAACAATTTATACTCCAAACAACAGACATAACAGTAAAAAAGAAACAAAATAGGGCTTTATTGATAAAATCTACCGGAATAATTTGGCTATATAAAAAAAACATACTACCTTTGCACTCGCTTTCCGGAAAACCGGAAGCCGGGATCCGCTAGCTCAGCAGGTAGAGCACAACACTTTTAATGTTGGGGTCTTGGGTTCGAGCCCCAAGCGGATCACAAGGAAGTACGGACTTCCACCGCAAAACGCTGAAAATCACTTGATTTCCAGCGTTTTTCTTTTTGCCCTATCCGGCATAATACAGCGGAGTTCGGCACATGAGCGTGAGTTTTGGGCGCATAGTAATAAACCTGTGTTTAGGCGTAGATGTTGCACAGGTTTATTACTATGCGCCATACTATATCCGATATGACCATATCGATTTCATTTGATTGAAAAAGGCGTAGTCCCATTATCCCGTCATAAGCGACAAGGGTCCGATAGCCTGATTCTTCAAGTCCGACAGTGAGCAAATCGGCTACACGCTTTTCATCTTCAACAATTAATATGGTATCCACGATTTTCACAGATTGTTTCTTTAAATTGCAAATCTACTATTTGGGGACGGGTCAGCGGATTGCCCCGGTAGTTTACACCGGATATGAAAAAGGAGTTACGTAATCCGTAACTCCTTTTTCTTCGATGTAGCGGGGGTGGGACCCGAACCCACGACCTCCGGATTATGAATCCGACGCTCTAACCAGCTGAGCTATCCCGCCATCGCTTATTTGCGGGTGCAAAGGTAACACAAAGTTTTGAAACAACAAAATTTTATCGCAATTATTTGCGTCTGACACTAAAAAATCCACTCTTTTCTCCTCAAATCCTTCATTTTGTGCGCCATTCCTTTCCCATAAATCAAGAATAATGAGACAGAAAACAGATTTTATTGCGGCTGCATGCCCATAGTGTATTGTCGCGATGCCGACACTGTGCCGGCAATACAGCAGCAATGTAACGCGGAGCGATGTAGGAGCAATGTAACACAGTATGGGCGAAACACGACTATTTCATTTAAGCAATGGTATAAACAAAAACAGCTTTTGTTACATGGCCCGCGTAACACTGTTACACGGGCCATGTAACGATATTACGCGGCTCATGTAACGGTGTTACACGGGCCGTGTAACACTGATATGGTAAATGAAAGAGCCGTTGGCGGGAAATATGAAAAAACGAAAAAAATGCGGCACTCTGATTTTTTTGTGCTAATTTTGCAGAGCAATAGGCGCCATGGCGCAAAAAGGACATTAATGTTTCGCATAAAGAAGTTAGACATATTCATACTCAAACAGTTCGGCCTGCTGTTTGTGGGAACATTTTTCATCTGCCAGTTTGTGCTGATGATGCAGTTCCTTTGGCGTTACGTGGACGAGCTGATCGGCAAGGGCCTGTCGCTCGAAGTGCTTGCACAATTCTTTTGGTACATGGGCCTCATGCTCATTCCGCAAGCTCTGCCGCTGGCCATTCTTCTCTCCTCGCTCATTTCGTTCGGAAACATGGGTGAAAGTTCGGAGCTGACTGCCATCAAAGCAGCCGGAATTTCGTTAATTCAGGCATTCCGTCCTCTGATTGTGGTTGTCGTGATGATTTCCGGCCTGTCATTCTACTTCCAGAACATCGTAGGGCCGGAGGCAAACAAGTCGTTCCGCCAGCTCCTTCTTTCCATGAAGCAGAAAAGTCCGGAGCTGGAAATACCTGAAGGAATTTTCTACGACGGTATTCCCGGAACCAACCTGTACGTCCACCACAAAGACCTTGACGCCGGCATGCTCTACGGCGTGATGATCTACAGGATGAACGGCGGCTACGAGGACGCGGCAATCATCCTGGCCGACTCCGGGCGTCTGCAATCAACGGCCGAGAAGAAACATCTTCTCATGACCTTATACAGTGGAGAGTGGTTTGAGAACATGCAGTCACAGGACATGGCCGGAAGTGCCAGTGTGCCCTACCGGCGCGAGACATTCGCGACAAAAAAGATTGTTCTCGATTTCGACGGCGGTTTCAATATGGCCGACGTTGCGGGCATATCATCCAGCGCGCAGTCGAAAAGCATGGGTCGCATCATGCACGACCTCGACTCCATCTGCGAATATAACGACAGCGTGGGACGTTCCTACTATCGCGAAGCCAAAAACACCACATTCTATCTGCCACCGGTTCCCAAAACCGACTCTGTGCGCCTTGCGGAAGACATCAAAGCCGGAACGACAAACATAGACTCCGTCTACGCCAGCCTTTCGGACAGCGAGCGTCTGACTGCCGTCAGGGACGCCATGAACACCGTGCGCATGCGCACCTCTGAGCTCGATTTGAAAGGCAGCTACACCAAAGACCTCCACCGCAACGAGCGTTCCCACCGCATCGAAGCCATCAACAAGATAACGCTTTCGCTATCCTGCATAATCTTCTTCTTCATCGGTGCCCCGCTCGGTGCCATCATCAGAAAAGGCGGCCTCGGCGTTCCGGTCATCATATCCGTTCTGGTTTTCATCATATACTACATTTTTGAGAATTCAGGAATGCGTATGGCCCGCGACGGCAACTGGACGGTGTGGTTCGGAAAGTGGATTTCCACCTGCGTTCTGGCTCCCGTGGCAGTTTTCTTCACATACAAGGCCAACAAAGACTCCGTTGTCTTCAACACGGATCTATACATTAATATAATAAGCAGCATGCTGGGACTGCGGACCAAACGCCATCTCTACCAGAAAGAAGTCATCATCAACGACCCCGACTACACCGGCGACGCCGCTCTTCTGGAGCGTATCAGCCGCGACATAGAGGAATATTCCCGGGAGCACAATCTGCTACACGCCCCGAACCCAATAAAAGTTTTCTTCCGCAATGGCGACGACCGGCGCATAAGGGAAATCAACGAGGAACTGGAGGCCGTCATCGACGATTTGTCAAACACAAAGGACAAAGTCATAATGAACGAGCTGAACAACTACCCCATCCTTGCCACCCATGCCCACACGCGGCCTTTCCGCCGTCGATGGCTCAACATCATCACCGGCATCATCCTTCCGGTCGGCCTGTTCTTCTATCTGCGCATGTGCAGGTTCCGCCTCCGCCTCATGCGCGATCTGAAAGCAATCGTGAAGGCCAACGGTGCGATTGTAAGCCGAATCAGGGAGTTTTGATTTCCTAAGAAGCGCGCGCGACAGTCAAACAAAATTTCCCGAGAGAAGAGAGAGAGAACTGGCGGACAAAGAAATCCACTCTTATGTCCGGACCGCCACCTAAAAAAAGAAACAGCAATACAAGCAAAAGAACAAAACCAAGATAAATTATGTCAGAAATCATACTGAACACAATAGAAGAAGCCATTTCCGACTTCAAGGAAGGCAAGTTCGTCATTGTTGTCGATGACGAAGACCGCGAGAACGAGGGCGACTTGATAATAGCAGCCGAGAAGATAACCCCGGAGAAAGTCAATTTCATGCTCAAGCATGCCCGCGGCGTGCTTTGCGCCCCGATAACCCTGTCACGCTGCGCCGAACTGGACCTCCCACGCCAGGTAGAGGACAACACGTCCGTGCTCGGCACCCCCTTCACCGTCACAATCGACAAGCTCGAAGGATGCACCACAGGCGTATCGGCAGCCGACCGCGCAGCCACAATACGCGCGCTGGCCGACCCTACGTCCACCCCGCAGACATTCGGACGCCCGGGCCACATCAATCCGCTATACGCTCAGGACAACGGTGTTTTGCGCCGCAGCGGACATACCGAGGCCGGAGTGGACCTCTGCCGTCTGGCCGGACTCTATCCGGCCGCAGCCCTGATGGAGATCATGAACGATGACGGAACCATGGCACGTCTGCCCCAGCTGCTCACGATGGCCGAACAGTTTGGACTGAAGATTATCTCCATACGCGACATGATTGCCTACAGACTGAAACACGAATCGCTCATAGAAGTCGGAGACCGTGTGAACATGCCGACAAAATACGGCCACTTCCAGCTCATTCCATTCCGCCAGAAAAGCAACGGACTGGAACACATGGCGCTTATCAAAGGCCTGTGGGAGGAAGACGAACCCGTTCTGGTGCGCGTTCACTCGTCATGTGCCACGGGAGACATACTCGGAAGCATGCGCTGCGATTGCGGCGACCAGCTCCACAAGGCCATGGAAATGATTGAGAAAGAAGGCAAGGGCGTGATAATATACATGCAGCAGGAAGGACGCGGCATCGGACTGATGAACAAGATTGCAGCCTACAAACTGCAGGAAGAGGGTTACGACACCGTCGACGCCAACGTCCATCTCGGGTTCAAGCCGGACGAGCGCGACTACGGATGCGGGGCACAAATGCTCATGCACCTCGGTGTCCACAAGATGCGCCTGATGACCAACAACCCCGTGAAACGGGTTGGTCTCGAGGCCTACGGCATTGAAATCGTAGAGAACGTGCCTATCGAAGTCAAGCCCAATGAATTCGACTTCCGCTACCTGCAGACGAAAAAAGACCGTATGGGCCACACCCTCCATCTTTAGAACAAACACGGGCAAGAACCCACATCACAACCCGCACACCGCAGCAGGGACACAATCCCGTTTCAGCCGGCATATCACCTTCGGATATCGGTGGTTTACAGCCGGACGAAAACAGGATTATGTACCTGCTCTGTGTTTATGAGAGCGTTTCAAAACAGCAACGAGCAAAGAAAACGTGTGTTACCACAAACGGATATTTTGCATTTCGAAGTGCACCCGCATAAAAAGCAACAAAACCACGGAAGTTCCGCCGGAGAACCGGGAAACAAGCAAACTCTGTAATTAATTGGCAATAAGAGGATTACAAATATTGCAAATATTTCATCCCAAATATCCCTGATTTCTTTACACACTCATGCTTGCGATATTTTCGCCCACGGCCGGATTTTTTCAGAAAGTCCCCACTCTCAAGAGCCTAAAAACAGGAAAAAAGAAGACAAAGCCCCGCCACATCTCCAGACAGTCTTCCTCCGGGCCGCACCATATTGAAAAATCGTCTGCCGCCGGCTCAGAACAGAGGGTCCACACGCCTTTTTCCCAGCAACCACACTTCTCCTCAAAAAACTCAGGAACTAACTTTTGTAAGCTACAAACGCCATATCATGAAAAAAAAGCAATATTTCTTCTCCCGAAAGAAATAAAATACTTAATTTTGCAGTTATTATAATACAATAATATCAAAATATGCCACAACTATCAGACCGTTTGCAAAGGCTTGCGCCTTCAGCCACCTTGGCTATGTCACAAAAGAGTTCAGAAATGAAAGCACAGGGCATAGACGTAATCAACATGAGCGTCGGTGAACCTGACTTCAACACCCCCGACCACATAAAGGCTGCCGCAAAAAAAGCCGTAGATGACAATTTCTCACGCTACTCTCCCGTTCCGGGATATGCAGACCTGCGCACAGCCATTGCCGAAAAACTGAAAAAAGAAAACGGCCTTGATTACACGACAGCAGAGATTCTCGTTTCCAACGGTGCAAAGCAAAGCGTCTGCAACACGCTGATGGCACTGGTCAACGACGGCGACGAGGTCATAATCCCCGCTCCCTACTGGGTTTCCTATCCGCAGATGGTCAAGCTGGCCGGAGGCGAACCGGTGATTGTTGAGGCCGGATTCGACCAGAACTTCAAGATGACCCCGGAACAGCTCGAGGCCGCCATCACGCCGAAGACACGCATGCTCATACTCTGCTCGCCGAGCAACCCTACCGGAAGCGTCTATTCAAAGGACGAGCTGGCCGCATTGGCAGAAGTCATCAAGCGCCACGACGACCTCTTCGTTCTGGCCGACGAGATCTATGAGCATATCAATTATGTGGGACGCCACGAAAGCATAGCCCAGTTCCCCGGAATGAAAGAGCGCGCCATAATCGTCAACGGCGTGTCAAAGGCATACGCAATGACGGGCTGGCGCATAGGATACATCGCTGCTCCGGAATGGATCGTCAAGGGATGCAACAAGCTTCAGGGACAGTACACCAGCGGTCCGTGCTCCGTCAGCCAGAAAGCCGCCGAGTTCGCCTACACCGCGAGCCAGGACTGCGTAGAGGAAATGCGCAAGGCATTTGAACGCCGCCGCGACCTCATTGTCCGTTTGGCCAAAGACATTCCCGGACTGGAAGTCAACGTACCGGAAGGAGCTTTCTATCTTTTCCCCAAATGCAGCAGCTTCTATGGCAAAACGGACGGCACGGTGACCATAGCCAATTCGACCGACCTCGCCATGTATCTGCTGGAGAAAGGCCACGTGGCAACAGTGGGAGGCGACGCCTTCGGAGACCCCGAATGCTTCCGCATGAGCTACGCCACAAGCGACGAGAATATCATTGAGGCCATGAGGCGGATTAAGGAAGCTCTGGCAGAACTGAAATAACACCGGAGCCACAATATCCGGACGTCAGAACAAAGAAGCAGACAAATTTTAACCAATATATAGTTAAAAGATGCAAATCCAGCATCCCGTCTGCTTTATTTTGTTATCTTTGCCGTTAGAATTGAACGGAAAAACATCATGATGTCCGGCCGTCAAGGCCTAATCTAATGATTCAAGACAATACAACTTTAAATTTATAAATAACTAAAAAATTAATAACAAATTATGGCAACAACAACAAAGGCTGCAGCCCCAGCCAAAAAATCAACGGGCACAGTAGGAGTTAAGAACGCTATCTGGATTCTCGCCGTATGCTGCGTAATCGCATACTGCATCTATTTCTTCGTATTCGGTCATCCCAGTCACTTCGTCAACGGTGACAACACCGGCCACCCCCTGCCTGGCGACCTGATTGGTACAGTGTATAAAGGAGGTCCCGTAGTAGGTCTTATCATCACCCTGTTGCTTTCAGTTATCGCTTTGACTTTCGAGCGTATCCTCGCTCAGAGAGTTTCTTTCGGTACAATGCCCCTCAGCAAGTTCACAGCTCAGGTAAAGGAACTCATCAAGGCCGGTAAGTTCGACGAGGCCCAGGCTCTCTGCAACAAGATGAAGGGTTCTGTAGCCAACGTGGTTTCCGCTTCAATCAAAGCCTATAAGGAAGTAGAGACAAACAACACAATGAAGAAGGCTCAGAAGATCGCCAAGATTCAGCAGGCTCACGAGGAGGCTACCCAGCTGGAGATGCCTACTCTGCAGATGAACCTCCCGATCATCGCTACTATCGTTACTCTGGGTACTCTTACCGCTCTGTTCGGAACTGTGTTGGGTATGATCAACTCATTCCAGGCTCTGTCTGCAGGTGGTGGTGCTGACTCTGCTGCCCTGTCTGCCGGTATTTCTGAGGCCCTCGTGAACACCGCTTCAGGTATTTTGACTTCTTGGGTGGCCGTTGTTTCTTACAACTTCCTCACAAACCGCATTGACAAGCTCACATACGCACTCGACGAGGTTGGTTACACTATAGCTACAACTTACGACGTTAACCACACAGAGGAGGCTTAATTGTTTTACCTTTTAATTAGTTTATAATAATGGGTAAAATAAAAATAGAAAAGAAGGACGTCTGGATAGACATGACCCCTATGTCTGACGTGATGACGCTGCTTCTGTGCTTCTTTATGTTGACATCAACATTCTTGCAGCCGGAACCAGTGAAGGTCAACACGCCAAACTCGGTGTCAGAAAAGAAGGTGCCCGAGAAGGATGTTCTGAACATCCTCATCGACCCGTCTGGAAAGATATTCCTTGGCACAGATAATAAGAATGACGTGAAGAGCATGCTTCAGACGATGACGGACAAGTTCGGAATCTCTCTGAATGCAGCTCAGAAAAAGAATTTCTATGACAACAGTGCCATCGGAATGTCAATCGACAAGTTCCCCGCCTATCTGAATCTGGAAGCGGATCAGATGGCTGAGTTCATCCAGACACAAGGAGTTCCTACCGACAGCATTGACGGAGGAATGAGTCAGTTCCAAGAGTGGGTTGCGGCCGCAAAGGAAGCGAACTCCGACATCAAACTCGCAATCAAGTGCGATGCCAAGACACCGTATAAGGTTGTGAAGACCGTGATGTCAGAGCTTCAGGACATGAACGAGAACCGCTACCAGCTCATCACTAACCTTAAAACCGGGGAGGAATAATACATGGCAAAGAAAAAAGGAAGTAAGCAGAATAAAAAGCAGACCCGAGTCGACTTTACGCCGATGGTGGACATGATGATGCTTCTTATCACGTTCTTCATGCTCTGTACCACCCTGAGCAAGCCGAGTGCGATGCAGCTGACGATGCCGAGCAACGACAAGAACCTTGAAAAGGAAGACAAGTCCGTGACAAAGGCATCTCACACCATCACCATCTATCTGGCCGCCAACGACAAGATTTATTATATTCCGGGACTTCCCGATTATGAAAATCCTGAGTGCATCAAAGAGACAACATGGGGTAAGGACGGAATCCGCAAAGTGCTCATGCAGCACGTTACGGAGGAAGGTATAGCACCTGTTGCCCGCATCATGCTCGCCAAGCAGAAGCTGGATGAAAAGAAGAGCGCTATCGGCTCAACAATGTCTGACGAGGTCTACGGCAAGGAACTCGAAGAACTGAAGAAAGGTAACGTTAATGGTGAGAAGATTCCTACGCTGACCATCATTATCAAGCCTATGGACACCTCCAACTATAGCAATATGGTTGAAGCTCTGGACGAGATGCAGATTTGCAGTATTGGTAAGTATGTCATTGACAAGATTAACCCCGACGACGAGAAACTTCTTGGTCTGAGAGGCATAAAGTAATCAGTGGCTAATAACATTAAAAAAGAAGAACTATGTCAAAAATAGATCTAATAGACAATAACTGGGTCGAGCTCGTCTTTGAAGGCAAGAACAAGGAATATGGTGCTTACGTTCTCCGCAAGGAAACCGGAAAGAGAAATATCCAAGCATTAACTATTGTTTTTGTTATTATCGCTTTGATTTTCGCTGCCACATTCACTGTTGACTTCATCAAGAGCGTTACAACCAAGAAAGTAGCCATCACTACTGACGTTGAGCTGTCACAGCTCGCCCAGAAGAAGGAAGCCAAGGTTGAGCGCAAGGAGCCTGTAAAGGTTGAGATGGAGCAGAAAGTCGTTGAAAAGGTCAAGAGTTCGGTGAAGTTCACCGCCCCCGAGATTAAGAAAGACGACGAGGTGAAACCTGAGGACGAGTTGAAGTCACAGGACGAACTTGCAAAGTCAACAACCGCCATCGGTTCATTCGACGTAAAGGGTAACGACGAGGCAGAAGGTGAAGTGCTGAAAGCTAAGGAAGTTATCGCAGACGAGAAACCGAAAGAGGAAGAGAAGCCGTTCGACATCGTTGAACAGATGCCTACATTCCCCGGTGGTGACGGCAAACTTATGGAGTGGCTGAGCAAGAACATCAAGTATCCTGCTGTTGCAGAAGAGAACGGTGTTCAGGGACGCGTTATCGTACGCTTCGTCGTAGGTAAGGACGGCTCTATCAGCAACGCTTCGGTAGTACGCTCGGTTGACCCGTCACTCGACAAGGAAGCCCTGCGCGTGGTCAAGGCCATGCCGCGATGGATTCCCGGTAAGCAGAACGGTGCGGCAGTGCCTGTATGGTTCACGTTGCCTGTGACATTCCAGTTGCAGTAAACATGCCCGGCAGCCACACGACGGCTACGTAGAAATGTCATCAACCTGTAACAATATAATTACAGCAAAATGAAAAAATGCCTATTCAACATAACAGTTGGATTATCTCTCGTTCTCTGTCTCTCGGTTGCCTGCAACCGGAAACCGAAGAACGGCAGAACTGATACATACTCATCAGGGACGATTAAGTTCGTCTCTGATGAGAGTTTCAGTCCTATAATCGAGGAAGAAGTTGAGGTTTTCCAGAGTATCTATCCTAACGCAAAGCTGATTCCTCAATACACCAACGAGCTGGATGCCGTCAACATGCTGATGAAAGAGCAGACGTATCTGGCCATCACCACACGCAGATTCACAAAAAGAGAAGAGCAGAACCTGAAGGACCGCCGGTTCCTGCCCGTTGCCGTGCCGTTGGCCTATGACGGTCTGGCACTCATCGTCAACAAAGAAAATCCCGACACCATAATATCCCTTCAGGACCTCAAGCTCATTCTGTCCGGCAAGGTGTCAAAGTGGGACAAGCTGTATCCCGAATCAAAACTGGGCGACATCGAGGTTGCATTCGACAACAAACAGTCAAGCACCGTCCACTTCTGCGTGGACTCTCTCCTCGACGGCAAACCCATCAACAGCCCCAATATCTACGCCGTGAAGAAATCGGCAGAAGTAATCGACTTCGTTGAGAAACACCCGAACTCCATCGGAATCATCGGTTCAAACTGGCTCAACGACAAGCGTGACACGACAAATGTCACTTTCAAGAAGAACATAACAGTAATGGCGGTAAGCAGAATCCATCCGGCCACTGTGGCCAGCAGCTGGAAACCTTACCAGTTCTACATATATAATGGCAACTATCCGCTGGTGCGCACAATCTACGCGCTCCTCAACGACCCCATCAACGGACTGCCGTGGGGATTCACCAACTTCATTGCAGCCGACCACCGCGGTCAGCTCATCATCCACAAGGCCGGACTGCTGCCATACAGAGCCAACATGGAAGTCCGCCAGGTGAACGTCGTCACGGAATGACCGAACCACAAATTTAATAAAGAGGAATAATAATAAACACGAGAAATAACGATGAAGAAAACAAAGCATTTATTGATAGGAGCAATGCTGATAAGCCTCAGCATGCCGGTAACAGCTCAGGACAACAAGGCACAGATTGATGAGATCGCCAGCATCATCAAGAGCAATCCCGCTGATTTGGCCAAGCAGATGAAGGATTTCTACAAAAAGAACAAGAAGAATCCGGAAGTCCTCTGCGGCATCGGACGCGCCTACTATGACCTCAAGGATACGCTGAACGCAAAGGTATATGCAGACTATGCCCTCAAGGCAAACGACCAATATAGCCCCGCATACATCCTGCTGGGCGATCTGGCCGCCCGCGCCAACAACGGAGGTGAGGCCGCAAGAAACTATGAAATGGCCATCTATGCCGATCCCAAGAATCCCGATGCATACATCAAATATGCCAACGTCTACCGCAAGGTAAGCCCACAGGGAGCCGTCGACAAACTGGAAGAACTGCGCTCACAGCGTCCCGACATTGCCGTTGACGCCCTGAAAGGCCGCATCTACTACTCTTCAAACGAGTTTGAGAAAGCCATCGAGAGCTTCCGCAAGGCAGACATCAACGCAATGGAAGAAGCAGACCTGACGAGCTTCGCCATGTCACTGTGGTTCTCACAGAAGTATGACGAGAGCCTCAAAGTCGTTCAGGCTGGCCTCAAGAAAAACCCGCGTGACGCCGCATACAACCGCCTCGCCTTCTTCAACTGCACAGACCTGAAAGACTACGACAACGCGCTCATCTATGCTGACGCACTCTTCAACAAATCCGACAGCGCCAAGTTCTCATATTTCGATTACACATACTACGGAAATGCGCTCAGCGGCGCCAAGAAGCACACCGAAGCAATCGACATGTATAAGAAGGCACTTGAACAGAACTTCGAGGACAAGACAAAGCGCGCCGGCGTCATCAAGCAGCTCTCCGAGGGCTACAAGCAGAACGATGACTACGAGAATGCCATAAATACATATCAGGAGTTCCTCAATGCAGTGGAAACTCCACAGGCCAACGACATTGTCGGACTGGCTCAGCTCTACACCCAGTATGCCAATACACTTGAGGGAGATGCACGCAAGGATATGTTCAAGAAAGCCGAAAGCACATACGCCGGACTGAAAGAGAAGTTCCCCGACGCAGAAGAATACTCAATCTTCTGGGTTGCGCGCATCAACTCCTACATGGACCCCGAGACGACTGAAGGTCTTGCCAAGCCCTACTATGAGCAGCTGGCAGCCATCATAGAGCCTCGCGCAGAGAAAAGTTCCAGCGACAAGGCACGCCTCATTGAGTGCTACAGATATCTGGGCTACTTCAATCTCGTGAAGGACGACCGCGACGCCGCCGATGTCTATTGGAACAAGATTCTGGAACTTGACCCAGAGAACGAGATAGCAAAGCAGGCTCTCAGCATCTCAAACAAGAAGAAATAATAACAAAGCAGTCACGGCCTGAGGTGTCGTGCGACAATCAGATTTAAAGGGTGTATCAAAAGCAAGGATAACAATCTCCTGCCTTTGATACACCCTTTTTCGATTTCGCATACGCCACAAAGCAATATCAAAAAACAGTTGGAAAACGGTTGGAATTTATGGCCACATAATAATGCCGCATGCAATAGTAGGCATGCTATAAAACAGCATGCTATAGCGCAGATACAATAGTACAGCATACTATAAAGGTGCAGCATACTATAAAAGCAGGGCGGCATAAAAGAAACAGAAACAAAAAAGGCGAAGATAAAATCTCCACCTTAAAAGAATATCACAACGGAATAATCCTTATTGTGAATTGCTTGAAAGTTTCTGCAAAGATACGGAATAAAATTCTAATAACCGAAATAACAATAATAAACCATCAAAAAAATATGAAAAAGATTCTCGGCTTCGACATCGGCACAAATAGCATAGGATGGGCCGTCATCTATGGAGATACAAACGAAGAAGGAATACTCCAGTTAAAAGAGATTGCAAATGCCGGTAGCAGAATCATACCTATGGATGCCTCAATTTTGGGAGATTTTGACAAAGGCAACTCCGTCTCGCAGACAAAGAACAGGACCGAATACAGAGGGACGAGACGTCTGCGGGAACGTCATCTGCTGCGCAGAGAACGCCTTTATCGGATATTAAACATCATGGGCTTCCTTCCGGAGCATTTTTCAGCACAACTCACACGCCACGGCAAATTCACCGACAATTCCGAACCGAAACTTGCATGGTGGAAAGACAACGAAGGCAAAATGCAATTTCTGTTCAGACAGTCTTTCAACGAAATGCTGAATGAATTCCATGCGCACAATCCCCAACTCATTGAGGAAGACAAGAAGATTCCGTACGACTGGACACTATTCTATCTGCGCAAGAAAGCCCTGACCGCCCCGATACAAAAAGAGGAACTGGCATGGCTACTGCTCAATTTCAATCAGAAACGGGGATACTATCAACTGCGCGGGGAAGAAGAAGAGGATACTCAAAATAAAATAGAGGAATATCAGTCGCTAAGAATCATCCGGGTTGAATCAACCGGCGAAAAGAAAGGCGACAGCACATGGTATGATGTCCATCTTGAAAACGGGATGGTCTACCGGAGGACGAGCAAAACATTCCTTGATTGGGAAGGCAAAACAAAAGATTTCATCATAACGACGTCGCTGGATAACAACGGGCAACCAAAAGTTGACAAGGACGGACAAATACGCCGTTCACTCCGTCAGCCCAAAGAAGAAGATTGGAGCTTGCTCAAGAAAAAGACAGAGGCAAGCATCGACAAATCGGGAAAAACAGTAGGCAGCTATATCTACGACAGTCTCTTGTCCGACCCGAAGCAAAAGATTAGAGGCCGTCTTGTGCGTACCATTGAGCGCAAGTACTACAAAAGCGAACTAAAAGCCATATTGGAGAAACAGAAGCAGTTCATCCCCGAACTCAACGACAAGGAGCTATACAACAGATGCGTAGAGGAACTGTATCCATGCAATGATGCCCACCGCAGCAACATTGCCCATCGGGATTTCACATACCTGCTTGCCGAAGACATCTTGTTCTACCAACGTCCGTTGAAGAGCCAGAAGGCATTGATTGCCGACTGCCAATACGAAACCAGGACCTACAAAGTTCCCAGGACAGGAGAAACAAAGCACACCGGCATAAAGTGTGTCTCAAAATCCCACCCGAGATACCAGGAGTTCAGGCTGTGGCAGTTCATCAGCAATCTCCGCATTTACGAGCGCAGCAAGATTGTTGATGGAAGAATGAAAATGGATGTCGACGTTACCGACTCTTTCTTGAAAGATGAGACAGACTATGAAAACTTGTTTGAGTTTCTCAACAACAAGAAGACTATCAAGCAAGACACCTTGCTCTCTTCGTTCTTCAAACTCAAGAAACAAAACGGCAGACATCTGTACAGATGGAACTACGTGGAGGACAAGGAATACCCATGCAACGAAACCCGCGAGTTAATTCTGTCGCGCCTGAAGAAAGCCGGCATCAGTGCCTCATTCTTAACGTCAGAAACTGAAGAGGCTCTGTGGCACATACTCTATTCTGTTTCCGACAAACAGGAACTAAGAACTGCTCTCGCGACATTTGCACGAAAGAACACGCTGGACGAGACCACTTTCACCGAGCATTTCATCAAGACGCCACCTTTCAGAACTGAGTACGGAGCCTATTCGCTGAAGGCCATCAACAAACTCCTGCCACTCATGCGCAGAGGCAAACACTGGAGCGAAGACTCCATCGATATAAAGACAAGAGAAAGAATGGATCGCATCATAGACGGAGAGGCTGACGAAAGCATCAAAAACACAGTCAGAGAAAAAGCGATCAACCTCAATGACATCTCACACTTCAAAGGCCTGCCGCTATGGCTGGCCTGCTATGTCGTTTACAACCGCCACAGTGAAGCGTCGGACAGCGAGCGATGGGAACGACCGGAGGACATTGACGAATATCTGCGCAGATTCCGCCAGCACTCATTGAACAACCCCATTGTCGAACAGGTTGTCATGGAGACATTGCGCACTGTCAGGGATATATGGAAGACCGAAGGACACATTGACGAGATACATATCGAGTTGGGCCGTGAGATGAAGTCGCCGGCCGCCAAACGCGCACAAATGGCCCAAAACATGATCGAGAATGAAAACACCAATATCAGAATCAAGTATCTGCTTCAGGAATTCGCAAGTCCGGACATGGACATAGAAGGTGTCCATCCTCACTCCCCTTCCCAACAAGAATTGCTCAGAATCTATGAAGAAGGAGTGTTGGCATCCGAAAAAGACATATCCCCTGACATCAAAGAACTTATCGGAAGACTGAACGAAAAAAGCAAGCAGCCGTCCCACTCCGACGTACTGCGTTACAGACTGTGGCTCGACCAGAAATACCGTTCTCCATACACAGGTTTGACAATACCCCTCTCCCGTCTGTTCACTACGGATTATGAGATAGAGCACGTCATACCCCAATCCCGCTATTTCGACAACTCCTTCACCAACAAGGTCATCTGCGAATCGGAGGTCAACAAGCTGAAGAACAATCAGCTCGGATACGAATTCATCATGCGGCATCATGGCGAAAAAGTTCCTCTCTCGCGCGGCAGAACAGCAACCATACTCGAGCCCAAAGAATATGAACAGCTCGTGAAAGAGACCTATCAGACAAATCCGCAAAAGCTGAAAAAGCTGATGATGGATGACATCCCCGACGGATTCATCGACCGCCAACTCAACGACAGCCGCTATATAAGCAAGCTCGTGAAAGGTCTGATGTCAAAGATTGTCAGAGAGAAAGGAGAAGAAGAGGCCACATCCAAAAACGTCATTGTCTGCACCGGAGGTATCACCGACCGTCTGAAAAAGGACTGGGGCGTCAACGACGTGTGGAACAGAATCGTATTGCCTCGCTTCGAAAGACTCAACCAAATGTGCGGAAAACAGCTGTACACGACAGTGAACACATCCGGACATGTCATCCCAGCAATGCCGCTCGAACAGCAACGAGGTTTCAGCAAGAAGCGCATCGACCACCGCCACCACGCCATGGATGCCATCGTGATTGCCTGCGCCACAAGAAGCATTGTCAACTATCTGAACAACGAATCCGCCAGACATGACGCCAAGACCACCCGTCATGATCTGCAGCGTGCCCTGTGCCACAAACAGCCGACCGACACCAACGGCAACTACCGATGGATTCTGAACATGCCATGGGACACCTTCCCTACCGATGCAAGCAACGCCATCCAGCAGATTATCGTCAGCTTCAAACAGAACCTGCGGGTGATAAGCAAAGCCACAAACAAGATACAGAAACTCAAGAACAACAGGCGTGTGTCCGAACAGCAGACGAAAGGCGACAACTGGGCCATACGCAAACCACTGCACAAAGAAACCGTCTACGGCGAAGTCAATCTGCGGCTTCAAAAAGAAGTAAAACTAAAGGAGGCCATCACACGACCTGACGACATTGTCGACCGTGATTTAAAGAAGAAAATTAAGGCTATGCTCAAATCGGGCTACGACCTGAAGAGAATAAAGGCCTACTTTGATGACAACGCCGAAACATGGGCAGACATCAATCTGAACAAGATTCCGGTCTATTATTTCACTGCAGAAACCGATGACAGATGTTTCGCGACCCGCAAACCCATTGACCCATCCTTCAACCGCAAGAAAATCATCAATGAAATTACCGACACCGGCATCCAGAAGATAATGCTGCGCCATCTTGAGAACAACAGCAACAATCCCGACATAGCCTTCTCTCCCGAAGGCATCGAAGAGATGAACAGAAACATCCGCACTCTCAACAACGGGAAGTGGCATCAGCCCATTCTCAAAGTGCGCGTGTATGAGAAAGCCAACAAGTTTCCCATCGGCAAGAGCGGCAACAAGCCAAAGAAGTTTGTTGAAGCGGCCAAGGGCACAAACCTGTTCTTTGCTGTCTATGAGGAAGAGGACGGCAAACGCCACTATTCGTCCATACCGCTCAAAGTCGTCATAGACCGCATGAAGGCGGGACTGCCCGTAGCCGACGAGGACGGTGTCATCCCTACGTTCGTGCTGTCTCCCGGTGACTTGGTCTATCTGCCCAAAGAAGGAGAAACGGTCTCCGTCGGGACCATTGACAAGAGCAGGATATACAAGATGGTGAGTTGCAGTAACAAGCAGTGCTTCTTCATTGGAAATAGCATCGCAAAACCTATCGTCAGCAAATATGAGTTCAATTCTCTAAATAAGATTGAGATAGCATTGACGAGAGAAAACATCAAGGAAAAGTGCATCCCCATCAAAGTGGACCGCCTGGGACAAATCGTTAAATTGGGATACTGAAACGGCTACCGGCTTATGATCAAGAAGACCCTCTATTTCGGCAATCCCGCCTATCTGTCCCTCCACCTCGGGCAGCTCGTGATAAAGCTGCCCGAGGTGGAAACCTGCGCGGCAGTGGACGACAATTTCAAAGCCCGCGCCACCGTCACCAAACCGATAGAGGACATAGCATACGTCGTCCTCGACAACCGGCGCATCACCATCACCAGCGGAGCCATGGAAGCGCTGCTCGAAAACAACTGCGCCATCATCTCATGCGACTCACGCGGCATGCCCGTAGGACTGATGCTGCCGCTCGCAGGCAACACTGTTCAGAACGAGCGGTTCCGCTATCAGCTCGATTCCTCGCTGCCACTGCGAAAACAACTGTGGCAGCAGACCATACAACAGAAAATTGCCAATCAGGCCGCAACGCTCGAACGATGTTGTCCGACGGCCGCCACAGGATGTATGCGCAAATGGGCCACTGACGTGAAAAGCGGAGACACACACAATGTCGAGGGCAAAGCCGCTGCCTACTATTGGAAAAAATTCTTCAGTAACCACGTCGACAACTTCATCAGAGACCGTGAAGGCATGTTCCCGAACGATCTTCTGAACTACGGTTATGCCATCCTTCGGGCCATAATGGCCAGAGCGCTTGTGTCGAGCGGTCTGCTCCCTACTCTTGGCATACATCATCACAACCGCTACAATGCCTACTGCCTCGCGGATGACATCATGGAGCCATACCGTCCATACGTGGACAATCTGGTGCACGACATCATCACTGACAATGGTGTAGATTTTGAACTGACACGTGACATAAAGGCCCAGCTGTTGACCATTCCTACACTCGATGTCACTATAAACGGCCGGCAAAGCCCGTTGATGGTTGCCGCAAGTCAGACAACGGCATCACTCGCGCGGTGTTTCATGGGTGAGATACGACGCATCTACTATCCTGTAATGTCATAACAACAATGCTATCAGAACGTTTCAGTGAATATCGCATTATGTGGGTTATGGTTTTGTTCGACTTGCCGACGGAAACGAAAAAAGACCGCAAGGCTTCCGCAGAGTTCCGCAAACGCCTCATTGGAGACGGTTTCTCCATGTTCCAATTCTCCATCTACATCAGACACTGCGCAAGCATCGAAAATGCAGAAGTCCACATACGCCGCGTGAAAGCCATTCTACCGGAATACGGCAAAGTCTGTATTATGTACCCCAGTTCGGTATAATGTAACGATTATTTGTATGTGAAAATATTGGCAGG
>CAMWVS010000033.1 GCA_947177775.1 uncultured Prevotella sp. | reverse complement strand
GATTGAGTTTCCGGAGAGTCAGCAATGACACTCCGGAAACTTTTTTTTGTTGGTGTTGGTGATTGATGGGAGGAATGGGAAGGTGATGGGAGAGATGGGACAGTGATGGGAGGAATGGGAGAATGATGGGAATAATGGAGAATAACTGGGAATGACACTCCGGAAAGTTTTTTTGTTGTTGGTGGTGATTGATGGGAGGAATGGGAGGGTCAGTCTGAAAACTGGTCTTGGGCCGGTCTCGTTAAATATCTGACGTGCCAAAAAAAGAATAGTCCGGAAACCGATGATGATTTCCGGACTATTATCTTGAGCCTCTTGTCGGATTCGAACCAACGACCCCGAGATTACAAATCACGTGCTCTGGCCAACTGAGCTAAAGAGGCGGGTGGGCAAGCTACTTGCATCGCGCCGCTACAACCAACTACCTTTGCTACGTTCCCGTCCTGGAGGATTCGAAGGGAGCTGGCCGTGCAAGACTTGCCCGTCTTTTAAGCGGATGCAAAGTTAGGCAAATTAATTCAGAAAAAGATATCCTTTGATGTTAAACGTTTGATTTTTAACTTATTTTCAAGTTTGACTTGATTCTTATGCCAGCCAGTGGAGCAAAAATGACAGATAAAGCATAATTTAAGAATAGCGTCTTGCTGATTGTGGATTAAATTTCGTATTTTTGCATGGAAATAAGTCCCAAGGAGACGATAAGGGTGCCTGGATAGACGATAAGGGAACTTAAATGAGATAATGATGCAACCTGAAGAAGTTCATAATGGAGCTTGTAGGAATTCATGACGGGCGCCTGAAGTGGAATATAAAGAAGTCCCGAAGCAACTGAGGAGTGTTCCAGAGCAACTGAGGAGTGTTCCAGAGCAACTTAGGAGTGTCAGGAGTAACTCTGATTGGAATCCTCTCGGGGCCGCAGAAGAAATCTAAAAGAAACGACAAACACCATGAGTCCGGAAGAATACAGACAGCTCAAAGCCTTTGCACGTATTGACGGCGTGCTTTTGGCACTGATGTGGACGGCCAGTTTTGCCTGCTGCATCAATGGGCTGGTTTCACCGATGTTTTCATTCGTCGGTATGCTTATCGCCATATTTTCTCCATTTTTTGCCGCAATGCGTCTGGTGAAGTTCCGGGATAAAGCCCGTGACGGTGTGATTTCGTTCCGTCGCGGTTATGCCTATACGGTTTTGATGTTCTTTTATGCAGCCATTCTCTTTGCTTTGGCCCAGCTTATATATTTTCAGTTCATAGACCAGGGCTACATCATGAGCAGTATGACCATGATGATGAGCGACGAGACGAACCGCAAAATAATGGAAACATACGGCATGACCGACACATTCCGTCAGGCGATTGACCAGATGTCGCAGACACGCCCCATTGACTATGCTCTCAGCTACCTTTCAATCAATATCTTTATCGGTTTTATTCTTGGTCTGCCAATAGCGGCGATATCCAGACGTAGTGTGCGTGCGTAGTCTGGGCCGGCCTTGAGGTAATGATTCTGTGAAGTTATAGTATGCAGGACACAAAGGAAAGAGCGGATAGGTGACCGCGTAAATGGGAAGTGTGGCTGCATGGGAAGAGACAAGAGATACATCATCTATATTAAGAACAGAATATAAACAATCAGTCAAATGGACATTTCAGTAGTAATACCATTATATAATGAGGAAGAGTCCTTGCCGGAACTTCACGCGTGGATAGAGCGTGTGATGAATGCGAACGGCTTCACATACGAGGTAATTTTTGTCAATGACGGCTCCACGGACCGTTCATGGGAAGTCATAGAGGAACTCTGCCGCAAGTCTCCCTGTGTCCACGGAATCAAGTTCCGCCGCAACTACGGCAAGAGTCCCGCCCTCTATTGCGGTTTCGAGCAGGCCCAGGGCGACGTTGTCATCACTATGGACGCCGATCTTCAGGACTCTCCCGACGAGATTCCCGGCCTCTACCACATGATAAAGGACGAGGGCTACGACCTTGTTTCGGGCTATAAGCAGAAGCGCTATGACCCGCTGTCGAAGACAATTCCGACCAAGCTCTTCAATGCCACGGCGCGTAGAATCAGCGGCATAACGAACCTCCACGACTTCAACTGCGGTCTGAAAGCATACCGCAAGGCTGTTGTCAAGAACATCGAGGTTTATGGCGAGATGCACCGTTACATTCCGTTTTTGGCCAAGAATGCCGGTTTCTGCAAAATAGGAGAGAAGGTTGTCCAGCATCAGGCACGCAAATACGGTACATCGAAATTCGGTCTGAACCGCTTTTTCAACGGCTATCTCGACCTCATCACGCTGTGGTTCCTCAGCGGTTTCGGTCGTAAGCCCATGCACGTGTTCGGCTTTCTCGGTTCCATCATGTTCATCATCGGTCTTATTTCGGCATTCATCATCGGCGTGGACAAGCTTTATGCCCTTGCCAACGGCATACCACAGCGACTCGTGACCGATTCGCCCTATTTCTATATATCATTGACAATGATGATTATCGGCACCCAGATGTTTCTCACAGGTTTCGTCGGCGATCTTGTCAGCCGCACATCCAACGGGCGCAATGACTATCAGATAGAGGAGAAGCTATGACGTCAGCCACACCGAAACATTCCCGCCGTCCGTCCCGGAGACCGATGAAGAATATGCTTGCGCGCATGCTCTTCGCTCTTCTTCCCGTCACGGCGGCCGTCACGGCCGTCCTGACAGTGGCATGTTCGTCGATTGACTGTCCCGTACAGAACGCTGTCTACACCGTATATAATATCTACGGCAGCGACGGAACGCCAATCACGCTGGGCGACACGCTCACTGTTACGACCACGTGCAGCGACGGCAACGACAGTGTTCTGCTCAATCAGCTCGTCAACGCCTCTACCTTCAATCTTCCGATAAGTTACAGTTCGCCAGAAGACACCCTCATTTTTTATGTAAAGGGTGAGGATTGGGAAGTGTCCGACAGCGTTCTCATCGCGAAGGACAACTATCCTCACTTTGAATCAGTGGACTGCAACATCTCATTTTTCCACAATATCAAGAGTGTGAGATGGACCCGCAACATCATTGACTCTATTGCCGTCAACAACCAACTGGTTAATTATGATCTGTCAAAAGAACATTTCCACATATATTTCAGGACTCGCCGTTAGCCTGTTGTTGCTTTTTGCTTCAGCTCCGGTGTCACGGGCGCAGAGCCGTCTTTTCTCTATTGAGAAAGATTCGGTTCCGCTTTTCAACGGTTTTGCGCTGTCGTTCGACCTTGTTGGTCCGGTCATGCAGGCCATGGGCGACTATGGCGACTACGAAGCCGCACTGCGCATCAATCTCCACGACCAGTATTTCCCGATTTTCGAGATAGGCTACGGACGTGCCGACAGAGACGACGAGGTGACAGGAATACGCTATAAGACGGGCGCACCGTTCTTCCGTATCGGCTGCGATCTCAATCTCTTGCGCAACAAGCATGCTCCCAACCGTCTTTACGGAGGCGTCCGCTACGCTTTCACGACCTACAACGTGGACATTTCCCGTTCCGGCATGACAGACCCCGTCTGGGGCAGCGATGCGTCGTTTGCCATAGACGGCGACGCCTGCAATCAGCATTGGATGGAAGTTGTCTTCGGTCTTGACGCCAAGGTGTGGGGACCGCTTCACATGGGCTGGATTTTCCGCTACAAGCGGCGCATAGCCCACAAGGACTCAAGCATCGGCAACACGTGGTATGTCCCGGGCTACGGCATATATGGCGACACCCGTCTTGGGGCGACGTTCAATGTCATTGTCGACATCTGAGTTTTTTTAGGTCAGAGGTAAGAGTGACGAGTGAAGAGGTTTGATATGCTTTTAGGTAAGGGTGTGCTGAGGTTATGATATGCCTTTAGGTAAGGGTGCACAGAGGTTTGATATGCTTTTAGTCCTTGTGGAGCGCATGTCCGGCCGTTTAGTATGTCTGTTCCTTTCTTGCGGCATCAGTCTGTTCCTTTGCGCCTCCTGTCTCCGCTCCGTCGTATGTCCGCCGCCGTTTAACGTCAATATCGTCAGTCAAAAACAACATCAGCAGTCATGAACAATAAACTAAAGAAATGGCAGATAGCGTTTCTCGTTCTGCTCATTGTCGGCGCATTTCTGATTATCCGGCAGCAGAACGTGACGCCCTATCGCAGCAACAAGGGATTCATCTTCGGCACCGTCTATAATATCACCTATCAGCACAGCAGCGACCTCCACGCCCTCATCATCGAGGAACTTCAGAAGGTCGACGGTTCGCTCTCGCCTTTCAACAAGAAGTCCGTCATCTCCGCCGTCAACAGCAACGAAGCCGTTGTCGTCGACGATATGTTCACCGAAGTGTTCACAAAGGCTATGACGATTTCCCGCGAGACCGACGGCGCATTTGATATCACAGTCGCCCCGCTGGTCAATCTCTGGGGCTTCGGATTCCGCAACGGCGAGCTTCCTACGGACCGCGCCGTCGACAGCCTGCGCCAGCTGACAGGTTTCGGCAAGGTGGGTCTGACCGCCGGCCGTGTCGTGAAGGACGATCCGCGCGTCATGCTCGATTGCAGCGCCATAGCCAAAGGCTACGGATGTGATGCCGTTGCCCGTCTTCTCCGCCGCCATGGTGTTGAGAACTTCATGGTCGAGATTGGCGGCGAGGTTGTCGTGAGTGGAGTCAGCGGCAGGCGTGTGCCGTGGAAAATCGGTGTCAGCAAACCGGTGGAGGACTCGCTCAATACCGCCGGCGAGTTTCAAACCGCGCTGAGCATAACCAACCTGGCCATGGCCACGAGCGGCAACTATCGCAATTTCTATTATAAAGACGGCCGCCGCTACGCCCACACGATAGACCCTCGGACGGGCCGCCCCGTCCAGCACAGTCTTCTTTCGGCCACGGTTCTGGCCGCCGACTGCGCCACTGCCGATGCCTATGCAACGGCTTTCATGGTGATGGGCATAGAGCAGGCCCGACGCATATTGGAGCGCCACCGTGAGCTGATGGCCTATTTCATATATTCCGATGACAATGGCGATTTTGCCGTCTGGCATTCCCCCGCTCTCGGACAATACATAAACAGATAAGTCTCACGCGCGATGGCACGTTCGCTCCAGTTATACGACAAATTGCTTCAGTTCACGCTGTTTCAGGGAATCAGTCACGGTGACCTGATGCAGATGGTGGCTCACACCAAGTTCGGATTTCTCAAATTTCCGCCCGGTAAGCGCATCTTCCGCAACGGCGACCGTTGTGACCGGCTCTATTTTCTCATAAACGGCTGTCTCAGGGCCGAGACCGTGTCCGACGACGGGACCTATTCTTTCACGGAAGAGATAGAGGCGCCATACGTCATCCAGCCTGAACGCCTTTTCGGCATAGAGCAACGTTTCCAAGGAACGATGCGCACGTTGACCGATGTGAACTTCATTACAATCGACAAGAAGGAAGTTACCAATCTTTCTGACTCGATAATAGTCTTCCGTCTCAATCTTCTGAACATTCTTGCCGCTCAGGTCCAACAACTCCGCCGTTCGCCATGGGGCTTCTGTCCTTCAGGGCTTCGCGGGCGTATCGCCCAGTTTGTGGCCTCCCGCTGCCAGTCTCCCACGGGGCCTAAGACTGTCCACATTCTCATGGAGAGACTGGGCTGCGAATTGAATGCCAGCCGTCTGGAGATTTCGCGCGCCCTCAACGCCATGCAGGCGGAAGGTCTGGTTGTCCTGTCCCGCGGCCGTATAGTGGTTCCGGCGCTGGAGCGGCTCGTGGCCAGCTATGGTTCAGAGTCCGCCGGTGCCGGCTCTTAGCTCTGTAGCAGTGACGAACATTCTCACGGCGGGAAGTCGAAAACCTTGTGTTCCGGACATGGGAAGCTCTGCTGTCGCGTCTGCCGGTCTGGAGACAGCCAGTATGTTTATCTTTGTTTTTATAGTCGCATATTTTCAACTATAACTCCCGGAAATATTTAAAAGTAGGGCTTTTCTTGAAAAGCAGAACTATCTGAAATTCAGAAAAAGACGGATTGATACAGAATCGGTAAATACGTTTTCCATACGTTAATTTTTATTTTATCCGGGTCCGTAAGTGATATTTTTATTAACTTTGCAAATTAGATATAACAATGCGGCACGTCAGAAACATACCGTGTCCGATTTGAAATCAACAAAGAACCCATAAGAAAGCAACAGACGACAATGAGTGAGAACAATATAGAGAAACCGACCAGCTGCAACCCGTTTTTCATGCCGTATGACACTCCTCATGACACGGTTCCGTTCGACCGCATCAGAATCGAACACTTTGAGGAAGCGTTCATGGAGGGTATCCGCCGTGACAACGAGCAGATGGACAAGACCATCAATAACCCCGAACGCCCCACGTTCGACAATATGTTCATCGACACAGACGAGCCGACAGAGGGTTACTACGACCTGCTGGGACGCGTGTCAACCGTGTTTTACAACATGTTGAGCGCAGAGACAAACGACGAACTGGACGCTCTTGCCCAAAAGATGCAGCCCATCCTGACAAAACACTCCAACGACATGCGGCTGAACCCGAAACTCTTTGAGCGCATACGTTCCGTCTATCGCCATCACCGTCGGCTCACGCCGGAGGAGAAACAGCTTCTCGACACGAGCTACGACGGGTTTGTGCGCAGTGGAGCCTTGCTCGACGACGAGGGAAAAGAACAGTTGCGCCGGCTGACAGAGGAGGCCGGTATGCTGGCGTTGCAGTTCTCTCAGAATCTGTTGAAGGAGAACAAGGCGTTCATTCTCCATCTGACCGACGAGGCCGATCTCGACGGACTGCCCGAAACGGCGCGCGAAGCGGCGGCACAGGCTGCACGCGAGCGTGAGCTGGAGGGATGGGTCTTCACGCTCGATCAGCCGAGCTTCGGCCCGTTCATGACCTATTCGACGCGGCGCGGACTGCGCGAGAAGATGTATATGGCCAAGAACACCGTGTGCACGCATGACAACAGTGAGAACAATCTCGATATATGCCGGCGCCTGATCAATCTGAGGCTCGAGATTGCCCGTTTGCTCGGCCATAGGACATACGCCGACTACGTTCTCAAACACCGTATGGCGACGAGGACACGAAATGTCTATCAGCTTCTCGACCAGCTCGTAGAGGCCTACCGGCCCACGGCACTGAAAGAGGTGGAAGACGTAAAGCATCTGGCCTGGAATCTGGAGAAACACCCCTTCCGCCTGCAGCCGTGGGACTTCAGCTACTATTCGCACAAGCTGCAGATGAAGCGCTACAATATAGACTCGGAGATGCTGCGCCCGTATTTTGAGTTGTCACGCGTGGTCGACGGCGTTTTCGGACTGGCCAACCGGCTATACGGAATCACGTTCCGCGAGAACAAGGAAATTCCAGTCTATCATCCGGACGTCCGGGCATACGAGGTGTTTGACGAAGACGGAGCCTATCTTGCGGTCTTCTATGCCGATTTCCACCCGCGCAAGGGCAAGCAGGGCGGAGCCTGGATGACGGAGTTCCAGGGGCAGTGGATTGACCGCAAGGGAGTCAACGTGCGTCCCCATGTCAGTGTGGTGATGAACCTGACCAAACCGACCGACGAAAAACCCGCGCTGCTGACGCTCGGAGAGGTAGAGACGTTTCTCCATGAGTTCGGCCATGCGCTCCACGGTATGTTCGCAAATACGCGTTTCAGCAGTCTCAGCGGAACCAATGTATGGTGGGATTTCGTAGAACTGCCGTCGCAGTTCATGGAGAACTATGCCGTTGAGAAAGATTTCCTGCGAACGTTTGCCGTACACTATGAAACGGGCGAACAGCTGCCTGACGAACTTATCGACCGCATAGTGAAAAGCCGCAATTTCATGGCGGCCTACGGCTGTATGCGTCAGGTGAGCTTCGGACTGCTTGACATGGCATACTATACGCGCAGCAAACCGTTTGAGGGCGACATCGTCGAATTTGAAAAGAACGCGTGGAAGAAAGCCGTTGTCATGCCACAGCTTCCGGATACGTGCATGACGGTGCAGTTCAGCCACATCATGGCCGGAGGCTATGCGGCCGGATACTACAGCTATAAGTGGGCCGAGGTGCTGGACGCCGACGCCTTCAGCGTTTTCCGGAAGAACGGAATCTTCGACCGCAAGACGGCAAAGAGTTTCCGCGACAATATTCTTTCGCGCGGTGGAACGGAACATCCCATGACGCTCTACAAGCGTTTCCGTGGCGGCGAACCGACCATCGACGCGCTGCTCAAACGCAATAGGATAAGAATACCGAAAAAGGAATAGGAAGAAAAAGAGCGGAACTCCAAGAAACAAGGACGCTTCCGTAGCTCAAATGACAAAAAACAAACCAATGACACGAGAGGAGGAAAAACAATATTTGCTCGACCTGCGCTATCTGCGCATGGCGCGCATCTGGGCCGAGAACAGCTATTGCAGCCGCAGGAAGGTCGGCGCTCTGGTCGTCAAGGAAAAGATGATCATCAGCGACGGCTACAACGGTACGCCGAGCGGATTTGACAATGTCTGTGAGGACGAGGCCAACGTGACCTACCCATACGTGCTTCACGCCGAGGCCAACGCCATCACAAAGCTGGCGCGAAGCTCCAACAACAGCGACGGAGCGACGCTCTATGTCACGGCATCGCCCTGCATAGAGTGCTCCAAACTAATAATACAGGCCGGCATCAAGCGCGTGGTCTATGGCGAACACTACCGTCTCGAAGACGGAATACGCCTGCTGCGCCGCGCCGGAATAGAAGTGATATACCTAAATCCGGACAACAATGAGTCAGAATAAGTCCAATCGTCTCATGCCGCTCATCATGGCTGTTTGCGTGATAGCGGGAATACTGATAGGAACGTTCTATGCCAACCATTTCTCGGGCAACCGCCTGAGCATCATCAACTCCAGCAGTAACAAGCTGAACAACCTGCTCCACATCGTCGACGACCAGTATGTGGACACGGTCAATATCAATCAGCTTGTCGAGGGAGCCATGCCGCAGATTCTTTCCGAACTGGACCCCCATTCCGTCTATATCAGCGCGAAGGACGTCCAGACGGTCAATGACGACCTGAAGGGTTCATTCTCCGGCGTCGGAATCGAGTTCACTATACGCGAGGACACCATCCGCGTCCAGAATGTGATTGGAAACGGACCCGCTGAACGCGCCGGAGTGATTGCCGGCGACAAGATTGTCAGCGTCAACGACACCGCCTTCGTTGGAAAGAAAGTGACCAACGAGGAGGCCATGCACCGCCTCAAAGGACCCAAGGACACGAAGGTGAAGCTGGGAATCCTGCGCTACGGCGAGAAAAAAGTGCGCTACATAACCGTCACCCGGGGCGATATTCCGCAGCGAAGCATCAACGCCACCTACATGCTCGACGCCCATACGGGCTATATCCGGATAAAGAATTTCGGCGAGAACACCTATCCCGAGATGCTCATAGCCCTGGCGCGGCTCTCTCAGGAAAATTTCCGCAATCTGGTGATTGACCTTCGCGGAAACACGGGAGGCTATCTCGCCTCGGCCGTCCAGATTGCCAATGAACTGCTGCCGAAGGACCGTCTCATCGTCTACACGCAGGGGCGGAAATCGCCGCGGCAGGAATATCGCAGCGACGGACGCGGCAGCTATCAGCAGATTCCGCTCGTCGTGCTTATCGACGAAGGCTCGGCGTCGGCTTCCGAAATCCTCGCCGGTGCCATACAGGACAACGACCGCGGAACGATAATCGGCCGCCGGTCCTTCGGAAAGGGCCTTGTCCAGCAGCCGATTGCCTTCAACGACGGTTCGATGATACGTCTGACGATAGCCCGCTACTACACTCCCGCAGGCCGCTGCATACAGAAACCCTACACCTCGGGAGCCGACAAGGGCTATGAGGAGGACCTCCTCTACCGCTATCAGCACGGCGAATATTTCTCGCAGGACAGCATCAAGCACACCGGACCGGCCTACCACACCGGCATCGGACGCACTGTCTACGGAGGCGGTGGCATCACGCCCGACATATTCGTGCCAGAGGACACCACCGGAATAACCTCCTACTATAAGGAGGCGGGCATGACGGGACTCATTCTTCAGTTCGCCTACAAGTACACGGACGAGAACCGGGCGCGCCTCAGCGAGATGAAGACGATGAAAGAGCTGTCGGCATATCTCGTCAAGCAGGGCATGGTGGAGAAGTTTGCCGACTTCGCCGACCGCAACGGGCTTCGCCGCCGCAATCTCATGATACGTAAGTCCCACAGTCTGCTGGAACGTTTCATCAACAGCCGGATAATCTACAACATACTCGACGACGAGGCGTGGATTGAATATCTCAATTCCGACGACCACGTGATACTGCGTGCTCTCGATGTCTTCAAGGCCGGACAGGCGTTTCCCAAGCGCCCGGTGGTACAGCCGGAGAAAGAAAAAACGGCCATGAGCGTCCCGTCCTGCGGACATGCCGGCCATATTCTGGAAGCAAAACCGGCCTGCTATGCTTAAGAGCGGGCTGCGTGAAAAAATACGCGAAGACAAGCGCCGTTTCGTCCGGGAAGAACTGGACGAAATGGCGCTTGACGTTATCCGCCGCCTGACGGAGCACCCTCGGTTTGCCGCCGCCCGCACCGTCATGCTCTACCACTCGCTGCCCGACGAGGTGGACACCCGCCGCCTGCTCGCCGGACTGGCTTCTGTGTCGGGCTCGATGGAGTCTTTGGAGTCACAAGTAAAAGTTGAAGAATGTGTTGTTTCGTCCGTCGCGTCGGCCAGCTACGCCGGAAAGACCATCCTGTTGCCACGTGTAACGAGCGCCACCGACATGGAGCTGCGCCTTTATACCGGCCCCGATGACCTGTCCCGCGGTGCTTTCGGCATCATGGAACCATGCGGCGCGCTCTTCACCGACTATTCCCGGATTGACCTCGCCGTCATTCCCGGCATGGCGTTCGACCGCCACGGCCATCGTCTCGGCCGCGGCCGCGGTTACTACGACCGCTTTCTTCCCCTCCTTCCGCGCGCCTATAAAATAGGCATCTGTTTCCCATTTCAGCTCGTTGACGCCGTTCCGACCGAGCCGACGGACGTCATCATGGATGAAGTGATGTGGTGATCAGGATGAAGTAGGGACCTGAAAAGAATAAGATATGTGAGACAGGTAAGATAAAATAAATGCTTCCGTGTACCTTTATTCAGCAGAAACGGATATTCAGCAGAAACGGATGTCCGTGATGATTTGGCTGCCTACATGTTCGTTGAGCCGGCAGACGAATTCCTGCCTGCGCATGCTCAGGTCGGCGCGCAGGGCGGGGTTGGAGAGGCGCACCCACAATGTCTGATTGCGTATGGCCGTGTCCACCGTATAGCGTGCAATCAGCGGGCCGGCGACCTGCGGCCATGCGTCGACGAGCCGCTTCTGAAGAAGCGGAGTCTCCAGGCCTTGAACGCGCAGGTTGCGCATTATGAGGTCGCGGATTGCATAGACATCTCTTTTAAACATCTGGTTCTTTTCTTTTAAATATAGAGTTATGTTCTTTTAAATATAGAATCTCATTCCTTTAGAGGTAGAATCTCATTATTTCAAATGTAGTTACTCTTCCGTCTGAATATCCTTTTCCGTTATCTCCCCATTCTCAACGTGGAACAGTTTGTAGTCATGAGAGCTGTTGCGGAGAATCTGTTCGAGGTGGTCGCGGTTGGTGTCGGTTATGAAAATTTGTCCGAAGGCGTCGCCGGAGACCAGTTCCACGATCTTTTCAACGCGCTGGGCGTCCAGCTTGTCGAAGATGTCGTCGAGCAGCAGGAGCGGCGTTGTCCGTGAGGCCGTACGCCGGAGGAAGTCAAACTGCGCCAGTTTCAGGGCTATTACGAACGTCTTGTTCTGTCCCTGGCTGCCTTCTCGCTTCATGGGGTGGCCGCCGAGAGTGAACTCAAGGTCGTCGCGGTGGACGCCGTGGAGCGAATAGCCGACGGCGCGGTCCTTGTGGCGGTCGCGGCGGATTACTTCTAACAGCGGTCCGCGCCGGCAGTGTGAAATGTAGTCCAGTCCCACCTCCTCGCGCCTGGAGGATATGTTCTGATAGTAAGTCTGAAAGACGGGTGTCAGCTCGCGCACGAATTCATCTCTCTTATGGAATATCAGTTCTCCCTCGGCGGCCATCTGTTCCTCCCAGATGTCCATTATCGCCGGGTCGGGTTCTGTCTCCATCTTCAGCATGGCGTTGCGCTGGGTGAGTGCCTTGGAGTATCGTGTGAGCGCTTCTATGTAGCTGTGGTCATACTGGGATATGACGATATCCATCAGCCGGCGGCGCTCCTCGCTTCCCCCTTCGATAAGGAGCGTGTCGGAGGGTGACACCGCCACCAGCGGAATCAGTCCGATGTGTTCCGAAAGGCGTTTATACTCTTTTTTGTTACGCTTGAAGTGCTTCTTCGTTCCACGCTTCATGCCGCAGTAAATGGCTTCCGGCTCACCGTCGTCAGTCATATAGGAGGCGTCGAGAACGAAGAACTCCTGCCCGTGGCGGATGACCTGAGAGTCCACCGGGTTGTGGGCGCTGCGACAGAACGAGAGATAGTAGACCGCATCGAGAACGTTGGTCTTTCCAACCCCGTTCTGTCCTATCAGACAGTTGATTTTCGGAGACAGTCCGAGCGTTGCCTCCTGTATGTTTTTATAGTTGATTATGGATAGCTTCTGGAGAATCATCGGTGACGTAAAATGCTATTTTACTGCAAAGTTACGTGATTTGCAAGTAAAAAGAGAAAAAAGTCATTGATAAATTTCAATATGTCCGATAAATTACGTAATTTTGCTCCGCAAATTGAAACAAGAAAATAGAAAGACAATAATATGGCAGACATTAAGAACCAGATGAGCGCAGTTGAGAATACGGAAGAAACGCTCAACAGCTCTGAAATGGCGTTCCTGAAATACAGGAAAGCCATCATCGCCGGGGTAATTGCAGTGATCGTGGTTATCGCCGGTATCATCGTTTACAACACATACGTCAAGGGACCTCGCGAGGATAAGGCAAATGCCATAATCGCCAAGGGACAGGACTATTTCGCCGCCGACCAGTTTGACAAGGCTCTCAACGGTGACGGAGCCGGCTATCCCGGTTTTGTTGCCATTGCCGCAGACTACAGCAATACCGACGCCGGAAATCTGGCCAACCTCTATGCCGGTCTCTGCTACGCTCAGCTGGACAAGTGGAACGAGGCTGCCGCCAGTCTTGAGAAATATGACGGACAGGGCGACCAGATGATCAGTCCCTCCGCTATAGGTGCACTGGGCAATGCCTACGCTCACCTCAATCAGCTGGACAAGGCTGTAGATCTTCTCAAGAAGGCCGCCAAGACAGCTGACAACAACACCATTTCGCCCATCTACCTCATTCAGGCAGGTGAGATTCTGGAGAAGCAGGGCAAGAAGGATGAGGCTCTGAAGCTGTATCAGGAAATCAAGCAGAAGTATTTCAACTCGATGCAGTATCAGACAATAGACAAGTATATTGAACGCGCAACGACGAAATAAATGGCAACAGCACTTCACAACCTGTCCGAATACGATTTCGCCAGCATTCCCGACGCCAGCAACATGTGCTTCGGCATAGTGGTGGCCGAATGGAATCCGGAAATAACAGGAGCACTGCTGGACGGTGCGGTGAGCACACTCGAGAAGCACGGAGCACTTCCGGAGAACATCCACGTCAAGACCGTGCCGGGCAGTTTTGAGCTTATCTACGGTGCCCACCGGATGACGCTCAACGGCAGTTTCGACGCCATAATCGTTTTGGGCAGCGTCATTCGCGGCGAGACCCCCCATTTTGACTATATCTGTCAGGGAGTGACTGCCGGAATAGCACGACTGAACACCATGAGTGAGATACCTATTATATATGGTCTTCTCACCACCGAGGACCTCCAGCAGGCTAAGGACCGCAGCGGGGGACGGCTCGGAAACAAGGGTGACGAGTGTGCTATCGACGCAATAAAGATGGCTAAGTTCTAATAACATCAGGATCGATAACGTGAGGGGCGGACTTCTAAGGAGGTCCGTCCCATTTTTGTTTGTATCGTGTGTTCTATTATAATGTGAATTCAAGGACGCAGGGATGCAGATGGTTTCTTGCTTAATAATGTTTACAGGCGGGTGGGGAGGTGTGGACGTCCGCCCGCATAAGGATTTCCGGGAGGTGTGTTGTTATGAATATGACGGCCGTTACGGATATGTACGTATGTTGTGCGTGCGCTTTTTGTCTGCGAAACGGCGGGATGTCAGAATAAAATAGTATTTTTGTATGCCGTTTCGCCGGTGTGGAAAGCCGTTGGTGCTTATGGACACCGGCATGAAACCATGCCTCCGGATAGTCGCATGTCGCCTGCCGGATAGGAAATATATAGCATATCACATCATACATTGAACTTATGAAACTCATTTCATGGAATGTCAACGGGCTGAGAGCCTGTGAGGGCAAGGGATTCAGCGAGATTTTCCGCCGTCTGGACGCCGATTTTTTCTGCTTGCAGGAGACGAAGATGCAGGCCGGACAGCTCGATTTGGAATTTGAGGGCTACCGTTCCTATTGGAACTATGCCGAGAAAAAGGGCTATTCCGGCACGGCCATCTTCACCCGCCACGAGCCGCTTTCGGTTACCTACGGACTTGGTGTCGACGAGCACGACCACGAAGGTCGCGTGATAACGCTGGAGATGGACGATTTCTTTCTCGTGACGGTCTATACGCCTAATTCTCAGGACGAGCTGCGCCGGCTTGACTACCGTATGACGTGGGAGGACGAATTCCGCCGCTACATTGTAGGGCTGGACGCCCGCAAGCCGGTCATCATCTGTGGCGACCTCAATGTGGCCCACGAGGAGATTGACCTGAAAAACCCGAAGACAAACCGCCGCAATGCCGGTTTCACCGACGAGGAGCGCGGAAAGTTCACCACGCTGCTCGGCTGCGGCTTCACCGACACATTCCGCTGGCTCTATCCCGGGCAGGTTACGTATTCGTGGTGGTCCTACCGTTTCCGTGCGCGGGAGAAGAACGCGGGATGGCGCATTGACTATTTCGTGGCGTCCGACCGCCTGCGCGACCGCATAGCCGACGCCACTATCCATACGGACATCATGGGCAGCGACCACTGTCCGGTTGGTCTGGATCTGAAATAAGCGCCGGACGGCGTGCCGGCTACAGGGCGGTTTTTGTCCGTCATGACAGGATGTCCGTCATGGCGGGATGTTGAGATGCGGATAAAAACAGGATTATGTCCCTGCTGTATGTTGTGTCTGTGTGCGTGGCGGCCATATAAAAAAGGCATGCTCCTGTGCGGGGCATGCCTTCGTTGTTATCTGTTAGATGAAAAAGCCGTATTCTCCGGTAGGTCAGAAAGACCATCCGAGGCGGAGCGTAGGAACGATTTCGAACTTCAGCGATGTCTCGCTGCTGTTGTTGGTGATGTCCTTTCTTGTCACGCGCTCATCGTTCTTGATTGATGGAGCGTTGTTGGTTGTGGTCATTTCACCGTCCTTGAAAGACTTGTTATTGAAGTTCAGACCCAACTCTGTGCCGACATAAAGGCCCTTGTAGAGGTAGAAGTCGAGTCCGGTGAAGATGCCGGCGCGGAATGCGAAATAGCCGTCGGTGCTCTTCGTCTCAGTCTCTACGGTGTAGAAATTGTAAGAAGATGGCTTCTCGAAGTCCAGTGAATTGTCCTCTTTCTTCTCGCATAGTCCTTCTACTTTGTTCGTATTTGACCATGCTGTCTCGATGCCGAGTTCAACTCCGGCGTACAGGTCGAGCCGTCCTGTTGTCAGGATATGGCGCTCATAACCGAGGTCGATGGAGAATTTTCCGGTCTTGGCCTTGTTCTCGCCGTTGTCCTTGCAGTAGTTGTAGAGTGCTTTCGTTACGTCGTCGGCGTCTTCACCCGGATTTTCAAGAGAGTATGTATTCTTGTTGTTCATCTCGAAGCCGAGCTTTAGGCGCACAGCGTCCTTGTCGGTGAGGAAGTAGCGGATCTTGACTCCGTCCAGCTTGAACTGCTCATTGTCGTTGAAGGGATTAAACTGAACCTCAGTGTTGATTGCTCCGGCTGAGGGAAGGTTAACGTTTTGGGCCATAGCGCGGCCTGAAACCATTGTTGTGGCGATGGCAACCAGCAATGCAAATTTTTTCATAGCTACTTTTTCTTTTAATTAATACTTGGGAATCGGATTCCCGTTGAATTTAAATCAATTTTTGCAAATGTAATTAAAAAACAATAAAGGTATGCTTTTTGCTTGTTAAAGAATATTAATTGGTTGGATTTCATAGGCCTTCTCTGCTTTTCAGACACTGTCTTTCTTTTTCAGCCGAAGACCCTCCGTCGCGACGGAACGCACCGGAGGGCATGGCGAAGGGTTTTTAAGTAAATTTGAATAAATGTCCGTCCTATTTATATAAGGTAAATATATGAAAGATAAGGTTGGTTAAATGACTGGACGAAACGATTGGATGGAGGAAGAAAAGACATATCTTTGCAGCATGAAAAGTTTGAGAGAAGCAACATGTTTAACCATTTAAAAACGACTTATTATGAAAAAACTATTTATTATTTCAGCAGCTGTACTGGCACTCGGATTCATTGCTTGTAGCAGACACAAACACTCGCGGAATGCCTCTCAGTGCTGTTCGGAAATGAAGGACAAGGCTGAAGGATGTGCGAAAGACGTGGGTCAAAGCATCAAGGAAGGTGCCGCCCTGGCAGCTGACACCGTGAAGGAGAAAGCTGCCGAGATAAAAGAGAATGTCAAGGAGAAAGCCTCGGAAGCAGGGGCGGCTGTAAAGGAAAAGGCCGCAGAAGTCAAGGAAAAAGCATCGGAGGCAGGAGCTGCTGTAAAGGAAAAAGCCTCGGAAGCAGGAACAGTTGTCAAGGAAAAGGTTGGAAAAGCCAGGGAAAAGGCAGCTGATGTTCTGGAGAGTGGCGAAAAGAAGCTCAGGGAATAACCGCAGGGCTGATGTAAGGACGAAAGACGGGCCGGAGGAGGCTCCCGCAGACACGGAAGGAAAAGGCGGAGACCGTGGAAGCTGGAGTTCCTGCTGCCCGTCGTGCGTATGTCCGGGCATGCCGGTGGAGGAGGGAAAAACGTCTGTATGTCCAGGTGGAAGGATGTGGGAAATGACAAATATGGATGAGGATGAAGGCAACAGTAGACAGAATCATGTTTTTTATAGGGAAACCGCTGGACAAAAGCTATATAAAACCAATATTATTATAAAAAGTTTTAATCAGTTCGGTATTTATTTAGTATTTTTGCAGCAGAATATTCAAATTTACATTGCAATGAAGAAACTTTTTTTATTTCTTTTGGTGATGGTTCTTACCGTTGCCGCTAATGCCCAGATGGTCAATCCGGTCCATTTCACCTCGCAGCTGAAGATGTTGGGCGGTGATGAGGCGGAAATCGTCTTTTCGGCCAAAATAGACCATGGATGGCATCTCTATTCCACCGAACTGGGCAACGACGGCCCTATCTCGGCTACGTTCTATGTCAACAAGATGGACGGTGCAACGACCGTCGGGAAGCTCACCCCTCGTGGCAATGAGATTTCCAAGTATGACAATATGTTCGGAATGAAGCTGCGCTTCTTTGAAGGCAGCGGCGCTTTCGTACAGAAAATAAAGTTCACCAAGGCTACATACGATATCGACTGCTATCTCGAATACGGTGCGTGCAACGACGAAATGTGTCTTCCGCCGTCGCAGATAGCACTCGTGAAGAAGGGCACTCTCCCCAATCCGCCGAAGGCAGCCGAGGCTGACGGAAAGAAGACCGCGGCCAATGCCGGCGCAGCAGAAAAGACAGCCGGCGACGAGATAATAGGCGGAGCTGACGCCAGAACGGAGATTCTGGTGGCCAAGGGCGACTCGGTGAAGGCTGATTCGGCCGCGGCCGTCGGCACAAACAGTGGTGCTGAGGCCGGTATTGCGGCCGGTTCGGAATTGTGGAAGCCCGTCATCGACGAGCTGAAAGCGTATGACAAGAACACAATGGACAACTCCCTGCTCTACATCTTCCTCGCCGGACTGGCCGGAGGATTCCTCGCCCTGCTCACTCCCTGTGTGTGGCCGATAATCCCGATGACCGTCAGCTTCTTCCTGAAGCGCAACAAGGACCGCTCCAAGGCTATCCGAGAAGCTGTGACCTACGGCGTTTCCATTGTCGTTATCTACGTCCTGCTGGGACTGGTGGTGACGATGCTGTTCGGCGCAAGCGCACTCAATGCACTGTCGACCAACGCCGTCTTCAACATATTCTTCTGTCTGTTGCTCGTGGTTTTTGCCGCGTCGTTCTTCGGAGCGTTTGAAATCACGCTGCCGTCGTCGTGGAGCAACAAAATCGACCAGAAGTCGGAATCCACGAGCGGAATGCTCAGCATCTTCCTCATGGCCTTTACGCTGACGCTCGTCTCGTTCTCATGCACAGGTCCAATCATCGGTTTCCTGCTTGTGGCCGTGTCCACCCAGGGAAGCTACATAGCCCCGACCATCGGTATGTTGGGCTTTGCCATCGCTCTGGCCATCCCATTCACGCTGTTCGCCATGTTCCCCAGCCTCCTGAAATCGGCTCCGAAGTCGGGCGGATGGATGAATGTGGTCAAGGTGGTGCTCGGCTTCATCGAGATTGCCTTTGCCCTGAAGTTCTTGTCGGTGGCCGACCTGGCCTACGGCTGGCACATTCTTGACCGCGAGGTGTTCATCTCGCTGTGGATTGTTATCTTCGGACTGCTCGGCGTCTACCTGCTCGGCTGGCTCAAATTCCCGCATGACGACGAGGGCAACCGCACCAACGTGCCCCAGTTCTTCCTCGCCATGATTTCACTGGCGTTCGCCATCTACATGGTGCCGGGACTTTGGGGAGCACCTCTCAAAGCCATCAGCGCTTTTGCCCCGCCGATGAACACGCAGGACTTCAACCTCCAGAAGTCGGCTGTCGAGGCCCATTTCACAGATTATGACGAGGGTATGGCCGCCGCCGCCCGAATGGGAAAGCCGGTCATGGTCGACTTTACGGGCTTCGGTTGTGTCAACTGCCGTAAGATGGAAGCAGCCGTATGGACAGACCCGAAGGTTGCAGGCATGCTTTCGAAGGACTATGTTCTCATCTCGCTCTACGTTGACGACAAGACCCCGTTGCGCGAACCAATCACCGTGACGGAGAACGGCCAGCAGCGCACGCTGCGCACCGTGGGCGACAAGTGGAGCTATTTGGAACGCACGAAGGTGGGAGCCAACACGCAGCCGGTGTATGTCCTGCTCGACAACGAGGGCAAACCGCTCAACGGATTGCGCTCCTACGATGAGGACATACAGGAGTATGTTGACTTCCTCAACAAGGGACTGGAGAATTACCGCAAATGATTTTGTCGGCTGAAAACAAAAGATAGAGTATGTCAAGAAAGGGACTCGAATATTATTTGGGTACTCTTGATTAATTGACAATAGATATTATGATAGACATCAAGACACGAGAGCGCATCATTGCCCTCATAAAGCGCGAAGTGGTTCCCGCCATCGGCTGTACCGAGCCGATGGCCGTGGCTCTTTGCGTGGCCAAGGCAACGGAAACGCTGGGCTGCAGACCTGAAAAAATAAGCCTGTTGCTGAGCGCCAACATCCTCAAGAACGCCATGGGAGTGGGTATCCCGGGCACGGGCATGATCGGATTGCCCATCGCCGTATCGCTCGGGGCGCTCATAGGAAAGTCCGCATACGGGCTGGAGGTGCTCAAGGACCTTACGCCGGAAACACTTGCAGAGGGAAAGGCGTATATGGAAAGCCACTGCATCGACATAAAACTGAAGGAGGGCATCACTGAAAAACTCTACATCGAGGTTGCGTGTGAGGCCGGAGCCCATTGTGCTACGGCCGTAATTGCCGGCAGTCACACCCGCTTTGTCACCGTGACCCGTGACGAAGAGATTCTCATGGGCGCTGCCGCCGGTATGTCATCGGAGGATGACGACGAGGACATAAGGCTCGACATGTGTCTTGTCTACGACTTCGCCATGACGTCACCGCTGGACGAACTGCGCTTCATTCTTGCCACGAAGGAATATAACATGGGGGCTGCCCGCGAGGCCATCAAGGGTAACTACGGCCACAATCTCGGCAAGACCATCGACCGGCCGCTGAGCCAGGGTATTCTCGGTCACAGCATATTTTCTCATATTATCGCCAAGACAGCTTCGGCATGTGACGCCCGTATGGGCGGCGCGATGATTCCGGTGATGAGCAATTCGGGCAGCGGCAATCAGGGAATCTGCGCCACCAATCCCGTGGCGGTGTATGCCGAGGAGAACGAGAATACGGAGGAAGAGCTCATAAGGGCACTCACCCTGAGCCATCTGACGGCCATCTATATCAAGCAGAGTCTCGGAAAGCTGTCCGCGTTGTGCGGTTGCGTGGTTGCCTCGATAGGCAGCAGCTGTGGCATAACCTACCTCATGGGAGGCGACTATCAGCGCATCTGCTGGGCGGTGAAGAACATGATAGCCAACCTTACGGGTATGATATGTGACGGGGCGAAGCCGAGTTGCGCGCTGAAAATATCGTCGGGAGTGAGCACGGCCATTCTTTCGGCCCTGCTGGCAATGGAGGGCAAGTGTGTTTCGAGTGCCGAAGGCATCATCGATGACTGTGTGGACAGGAGCATACACAACCTTACTTCAATCGGCGCGGAGGCCATGCGCGTTACGGACGACATGGTTCTGAACATAATGACACATAAAGGGTGCTGAGGGACAATACCTCAGCACCTTTCTTGTTATATGCATGCGGCGTTTCTGTCGCATCCGGATGGTGCGGACAGTTCAGCCGGATGGCGTCTCGATGGTTAAAAAATAATAAGTCGGGAGGGATTCTCTTTGCTGTCAATAAAATTAGTAATATCTTTGCATGACATAGGCTGTGTCCGGCAATCGGCAAGTGAACTTGCATTGCCATCACTTTCACTGTATTTGTACAAGATTCTAACAACACACCAATATTACGAAGATGAAGAGATTAATGTTCACCATCGCAAGCATCATCATGACCCTGCCGATGCTCGCACAGTATGATGCTTACGGCAGGACGCAGGCAAGTATGCCGGGATATGCCGATGAACGTAATATATACTACGGTTTGCGCCTCGGTATGGGTATATCTACCGTCAATTCCGACGACAGTGATCTTGACGGCGGAAGTTCGCAGACGGGGCTTAACCTTGGTGCCGTAGCCGGATTCCAGTTGTCTCCCTCAGCTCCTGTCTACCTCGAAACAGGACTTTTCTACACCGAAAAGGGTGGAAAAGGCTATGTCGACAACTCCAAGTTCACGTACGATCTGAATTATCTTGAGATACCCATCATCGTGAAATACCGCTACAGCATTGACGACAGCTTCTCCGTTCAGCCTTTTGCCGGAGGCTATATCGCGTTTGGCGTGGGTGGCAAGGTGAAGAACTATTCGGAACGTGAGACCAGTTCCTCGTTTTCGGAGAACTATTTCAAACGTTTCGACGGCGGATTGAAGATTGGCTGCGGTGCCGAATATCAGATGATATATGCCGAGCTTGCATACGACTGGGGATTGGCAAACATCTGCCACAGCGACTTTGACACGTCCCGGACGGGGTGCTTCTACATCAACTGCGGCGTGAACTTCTGATGTTTCCGTGTGACGGCACGATGGTCCGTGACCGACAGAACATCCCGGGAGCACTGTTATATAATGTTTATGACAGTACTCCCGGGATGTTCTGTTTTTATTTTGCGGCAATATCGTTATACCGGTATATAAACAAAGAATGACAAACCTGTCGGCTTGTCATTCTTTTCTTGGTTGCGGAGGCAGGACTCGAACATGCGACCTCCAGGTTATGAGCCTGGCGAGCTACCAACTGCTCCACTCCGCGGTGTTATTTCTGAATTGCGAGTGCAAAGGTAACACTTTATTTTTGATTATGCAAGACTTTCCCGTATTTTTTGTTTCCAGACCCGAAAAAGTCACCATTTCGTGGTCCTTTTATAACCATTAGTGTTCCGTAAGACCACAAAAAATGTTTTTCAGACGGACAAAATGTACGTTTTGTTTGCTCATTCAAAATATAATTGATACTTTTGCACATGATAAATGCGATGTGCAATATCATCAAGAAAAGGAGGAAAAGATTATGTCCATATCGAAAACACGACAGAAACTGATTGATGTGGCAAGGCAGTTGTTCGCCAAGAACGGCCTTGAGAACACCACAATGAATGACATAGCCCTTGCGTCCGGTAAGGGCAGACGGACGTTGTACACCTATTTCAAGAGCAAGGAGGATGTTTATTATGCCGTGATAGAATCCGAGCTGGAGCGTCTGTCCGACCGTTTGGACGAGGTTGCGGCAAAGAAAACACGGCCTCAGGACAAGATAATAGAACTTATCTACACCCATCTGAACATGATTAAGGAGACTGTCGTGCGCAACGGTAATCTGCGTGCGGAGTTTTTCCGCAACATCTGGATGGTGGAGAAGGTCCGCAAGAACTTCGATGAGGACGAGATAGAGCTGTTCCGGAAGGTCTACGCCAATGGCAAGGCCGACGGCGAGTTCGACATAGAGAACGTCGACCTCGTGGCCGACATAACCCACTATTGTATCAAGGGACTTGAAGTACCTTATATATATGGCCGTCTGGGCCACGGCATGACCGAGGAGACGAGCAAGCCGCTCGTGGCCAAGGTCGTCTACGGAGCGCTGGGAAAGAGCATGCTGAAATAGCATATTGAAATAACATATATCAATAAACATATAAAACAACAAAGAAAATGGGATTATTGACAGGTAAGACAGCCCTCATCACGGGAGCTGCGCGCGGTATCGGCAAGGCTATCGCGCTGAAATTTGCCGAAGAGGGCGCAAACGTTGCGTTTACGGACCTCGTAATCGACGAGAATGGCAAGGCCACTGAGGCCGAGATTGCAGCAAAGGGCGTCAAAGCCAAAGGATATGCAAGCAACGCAGCCGACTTCGCTCAGACGGAAGAGGTTGTCAAGATGGTTAAGGAAGAGTTCGGTTCGATTGACATTCTGGTCAACAACGCCGGCATCACTAAGGACGGTCTGATGCTCCGCATGACCGAGGCACAGTGGGACGCAGTCATCGCGGTCAACCTGAAGAGCGCCTTCAACTTCATCCACGCCTGCGTGCCGGTGATGATGCGCCAGCGCGGCGGTTCAATCATCAACATGGCGTCGGTTGTCGGAGTTCACGGCAATGCCGGTCAGAGCAACTATGCCGCCTCAAAGGCCGGTCTGATAGCTCTCGCCAAGAGTGTCGCTCAGGAGATGGGCCCGAAGGGCATCCGTGCCAACGCCATTGCTCCCGGCTTCATCGACACAGCCATGACACAGGCTCTGTCAGACGAAGTACGCAAGGAGTGGGCGGCCAAGATTCCTCTGCGCCGCGGCGGTACAGTGGCCGACATCGCCGACTGTGCAACGTTCCTCGCCTCTGACATGTCGAGCTACATCAGCGGACAGGTCATCCAGGTTGACGGCGGTATGAATATGTAATAACCGTAACCACGCATACGGCCCCCTCCGGCTCCCCCAAGGGGGAGAGAAGTGAAATGTCTAAAAGCATACCATTCTCTCTCCCCCTTGAGGGAAGTCGGAGGGGGCCGCAGTTTTTTGGGGACACATTCATTATGCAACCACTTTACGAAGACAATCATGTTATCATCGTCAGCAAAGAGAGCGGCGAGATAGTCCAGGGCGACAAGACCGGCGACAAGCCGCTTTCGGAGACAGTCAAGGAGTATATCAAGGAGAAATACAACAAGCCGGGCAATGTCTTTCTCGGCGTTGTCCACCGCCTCGATCGTCCCGTGGGCGGCGTGGTCGTCTTTGCCCGCACATCGAAGGCCCTGCCGCGGCTCAACGAGATGTTCCGCGCGGGCAGTGTCCATAAGACCTATTGGGCCATCGTGGCCAGCGAACCGTCCCGTCCCGAGGGCCGTCTTGAGAACTGGCTCGTGCGCAACGAACGGCAGAACAAGAGTTACGCCTACGACCGGGAGGTGCCCCAGTCGAAAAAGGCTGTGCTCGACTATCGTGTGATCGCCCGTGGCGAGCGTTACCGCCTGTTGGAAATACACCTTCATACGGGGCGTCACCATCAGATACGCTGCCAGCTGGCCGCAATGGGATGTCCCATCAAGGGCGACCTCAAATATGGTGCGCCGCGCAGCAATCCCGACGGGAGCATATCCCTCTTTGCCCGCCGCATTGAGTTCGACCATCCGGTCAGCCACGAACATATCTCGGTTGAGGCTCCGTTGCCCGCCGACCGGCTGTGGCAGACGCTGGGCCGAGAAGCGGAAGCTATATGAAAAGCCTCTTTGCGGGCGACCTCAGTTACATGAACTTCACGGCTCTTTCATTTTCCGTAACAATGTTACACGGCCCGTGTAACATTGTTACATGAGCCGCGTAACAGTGTTACATGGCCCGTGTAACACCGTTACGCGGGCCATGTAACAAAAGTTGTTTTTGTCTATTCCATTGCCTAAATGAAATAGCCGTACATGAACTTGTGATTTAGGAAGCAGCAGGCTCATTTGGAAGAGAATGTAGCAAGTCAGAGGGTGTGTCAAAATGTGCTTCATCTGCATTTTTTGACACACCCTCTTCCGGTAATGAATTTTTCAGTCAGCAACGCACAAAAGCTGACGGCTCATAGAATGACATACTGCCTTGATGCTGGCGGTATGTCATTTTCTTTAATAAATAGCAAACATTGTTTTTTTTCGCTTAAACGGCCGCATTTCTACGGAAAAATAGTATATCTTTGCATGTAAGATAGGCTGCATCCGGCAATTTGTGGGCAAGTTCACATTGCGCTCGTTTTGCACTGTCTTTGCAATACAACTATTGTCTTATCCGTATGAACAACATATCAACGTTCGCATTATGAAGAAAGTGCTATTGTGGATTGGGGCCATCCTTCTGACGCCCATTCTGCTTTTTGTCATACTTACCGTCCTGCTCTATCTGCCTCCTGTGCAGCAGTGGGCTGTCGGCAAGGCAACGGCATACGCCTCCCGCGAGACGGGAATGGACATCAGCGTGGGCCGCATCAAGCTCGTCTTTCCGCTTGACCTCGGCGTGGACGACATACTTGTCACCCAACCTTCCGACTCGCTTCCGCAGCGCCGGGACACCATTGCCGACATCAGTCGTGTGGTTGTTGACGTGAGGCTGCGCCCGCTGTTCTCGGGGCGCGTGGTCGTCGACGAACTGGAGATAAGCCGTGCGGCCATCAATACCGTAGGACTTGTCCCTTCGGCACATGTCCGCGGAACGCTCGGACGGCTGGCTATGAAGAGCCGCGGGATTGATCTCAGTCAGGGAACGGTCCACATTGACGACGCGCTGCTGAGCGACGCCAGTGTCATGGTGGCCCTCAGTGACACCGTGCCGGAGGACACGACAACGAGTGCGGCACTCTGGAAGATCGTTGCCGACCGCGTAGCGCTCGAACGCACCGATCTCGTCCTCCACACTCCAGGCGACACCATCCGCCTCCATGCCTATATGGGGCGTGCCGAAGCTCTCCGGACGTCGGTAGACCTTGCCACGTCGGCCTACGGCGTAGGCAGCCTGACGCTGACGGACGGCGCCGTTGACTATGACATGACGATGGAGCCGCGGGCCAAGGACGGCCTCGACGCCAATCATATTTCATTGTCCAAAATTGCCGTCGCGCTCGACTCCATATACTATTGTGCGCCGTCGGCACGGCTGAACATCCGCCGCTTCGCCATGCGCGAGCGGTCGGGCATTGAAATCAGCGACATCAAGGGTGAGGTCCGAATGGACTCAGTGCGCCTACACCTGCCCCGTCTCGTTCTCCGTACGCCCGATTCGGAGCTTGAGGCTCATGTGGCCATGGACCTCAATGCCATGGACAAGGCCGCTCCGGGCCACGTCAGCCTGCGTCTGATGGCCTCCCTCGGAAAGCAGGACATCATGCGCTTCTGCGGCGGTCTTTCCCCGCAGTTCGTCCGCAGTTATCCTAACCGTCCGCTGACCTTGCGCGCTTCGGCCGGCGGAAACATGCGCCACGTCGACCTGACGGGACTGACGGTCGAGCTGCCCACGGCATTTTCGCTCACGGCCGACGGTTCGGTTGACAATATATCGGACATGAAGCGGCTTCGGGCCGACGTCCGTCTGAAAGGCCGCACGCAGGACCTGTCGTTCCTGACGGCGCTGGCCGACGCCGCAATGGCAAAAAACTATAGTGTTCCGCAGGGCATCACGCTCGACGGACGCCTGACGGCCGACGGCAGCCGCTACGGAGCGAAGCTGAAGCTGGGTGAGGGCGGAGGAACGGTGAAAGTTGACGGCTCTTTCGACGCCGAAGCCACGGCCTATCGCGCCACGGTCGACGTCGACCGGATCAATCTCCACCACTTCATGCCCCATGACTCTCTCTACACCGTTACGGCCCGTGCCGAGGTCGATGGCCGTGGAACCGACATGTTTTCGCGCCGCAGCCGTCTGACGGCCAAGGCTGAAGTGGAACGTCTTGACTATGGAAAGGCATGGCGGCTGGGCAATGTCAAGGCCGATGTAAGGCTTGCCGACGGACGTGTCAGGGCTGATGTAGAGAGCCGCAACGAGCTTGCCGACGGAACTGTCAGCCTCGACGCTCTTCTTGACCCCAAGCGCATTGAGGCGACTTTGAGCACAGACCTCAGTCGTGCCGACCTATATCGGTTGCGTCTGGTGGAGAAACCCATGCAGGCGGGAATGTGCGCCCATGTTGATGTGGCGTCCGACATGAAGCAGTCGCACTCAGTCAAAGGATATTTCAACGATTTCACCATACGTACCGAAAAGAAGACCTACCGTCCCAAGGACCTCACGCTCGACATGCTCACCTGTCGTGACACGACCTGGGCAAAGGTCTCCAGCGGAAACCTCAACCTCTATATGACGGCCGGATGCGGTTATGAGGAACTGGCCGCTCAGGGCCGGACGCTCGCCGACGAGATCATGGCGCAGATGAGCAACAAGGTGATTGACCAGCCGCGGCTCCGCGAGCTGCTCCCCGTCATGGAACTGCGGCTCACCAGCGGGCCGGACAATCCCGTGGCCAACATGCTCCGTTTCCGCGGAATCACGTTCAATGATTTCGCCTTCGACATGCGCACTTCACCGCAGGAAGGCATCAACGGCGACATGCGCGTCTATTCGCTCACGGCCGACAGCATGCGCATTGACACCATCCGGATGCACATCCGCCAGGAGGAATCCAATGTCCGCTTCAGCGGTATAGTCCGGAACAACAGGAAAAATCCGCAGTTTGTCTTCAAGACGCTCATGGCTGGAACCCTCCTCGAACGCGGAGCGGAGGTCAATCTGCGCTATTATGACCGCGACGATCGCCTTGGCGTGCTGATAGGCACGCGGGCGGAGGTGTGCGACAGCGGTATTCAGGTCCGTTTTCTGCCGGACCGTCCCACGCTGGGATATAAGGAGTTCAATCTCAATCACGACAATTTCATTCTTCTCGGCCGCGACCGCCGCATCGGGGCCAAGGTCGACCTCGTGGCCGACGACGGCACCGGTGTGAAGATATACTCCGACGATCAGAATCCCGAAATGCTTCAGGACCTTACCGTCAGCCTCAATCAGTTTGACCTTGACAAGATTACGGCCGTCATGCCGTATGCCCCGCGCATCAGCGGACTGCTCAACGGCGACTTCCACCTCATGCTCGACCGCGACCGTCAGCTCGCGATGGTCTCCGACATGAGTGTCCGGAAGATGACCTATGAGAAGTGTCCGATGGGCGACATCGGTTCCGAGTTCGCCTATCTTATGAAAGACGACAGCACCCATGTGGTTGAGGGCACGCTCACGCAGAACGGTCGCGAGGTGGGACTGCTCAGCGGAACCTACCGCAACGACGGCAAGGACGGTTGGCTTGACGCCACGTTCGACATGACGCGCTTCCCCTTGGCTACGGTCAACGGCTTCATGCCCCAGCAGCTGTTCGGTCTGACGGGCTATGCGGAAGGCAGTGTCAGTGTTAAGGGCGCGCCGTCACGTCCGGTAATCGACGGCGAGGTTCTGTTGGATTCGTCCTATCTCGTCAGTGTTCCATACGGTGTGACGCTGCGCTTCGACAACGATCCCGTGCGTGTCGTTGGCAGCAATCTCCTTTTCGAGAACTTCACCATGTATGCCTACAACGACAACCCGCTCAACATCGCGGGCAATATAGACTTCTCGAATTTCGACCGTATCACGATGGACATGCGCATGAGAGCACGCGATTATCAGCTGATCAACGCCAAGAAGGTGCGCGGTTCCGTTGCTTACGGCAAGGCATTTGTCAATTTCATGGGTTCGCTCAAGGGCGATCTGGACAATCTTCAGATGCGCGGACAGCTCGACGTGCTCGGCAAGACGGACATGACATATATCCTCGAAGACTCGCCGCTCAACTCCGACGACCGTCTGAAGGACCTCGTGACGTTCACGGATTTCCGCGATACGACCCATGTTGAGGTCAAGCGGCCGCCCATCGGCGGTCTGGACATGCTCCTGATGGTGAACATCGAGCAGGGGGCACATGTCTTCTGTGCCCTCAACGCGGACCAGTCAAACTATGTCAGCCTGGAGGGTGGCGGCGAGTTGCGCATGGAGTATAACCCGACGAACGACATGCAGCTGTTCGGCCGCTACACAATCAACTCGGGAACGATGAAATATTCGTTGCCCATCATTCCGCTGAAGACATTCACCATCGAACAGGGAAGCTACATCGAGTTCACCGGAGACATGATGAATCCGCGGTTGAATCTCACAGCCACCGAGGAGGTGAAGACGCTCGTGCACACCGAGGACGGCGGAAATAGCCGCAGTGTGATGTTTAATTGCGGTGTCAGAGTGACAAAGACCTTGAACGACATGGGGCTTGAATTTACACTTGAAGCGCCGGAAGACATGACGCTGACCAACGAACTGGCCGCAATGAGTGCCGAAGAGCGTGGCAAGCTCGCTGTCCTGATGCTCTCAACGGGCATGTATATCGCTGACGGAAACACTGGAAAGTTCTCCATGAACAGCGCGCTCAACTCCTTCCTGCAGAACGAAATCAACAACATTGCGGGCAATGCGCTGCGGACAGTGGATATAAGTCTCGGCATGGACCAGAACTCCGACGCTACGGGCAATACCTACAACGACTATTCCTTCAAGTTTGCCAAGCGTTTCTGGAACAACCGTGTCAGCTTCGTTATCGGCGGAAAACTCTCCGACAACAGCAGCGAGGCGATGGGAGTGGAGCAGGATCAGACTTTCATAGACAATGTTTCGCTCGAATACCGCATCGACCAGACGGCCATGCGCTATGTCCGTCTGTTCTACAACAAGGAGGCCTACGACATGCTTGAGGGTCGTATAACCGAATATGGAGCCGGTTTCGTATGGCGTAAGAAGGCCGACCGTTTCTGGCAGCTGTTCAATTTCCGCAGCAATGATACGTCACGGAACACGCGGCAGACGCCATACCCGTTGAAGGACCAGTCCGGCCGCTCTGCTGTCCGGCCTTCAACGGGAACTGCCGGAGCCTCGGACGTTCCGTCGAAAACCACCACTTTATCCGTTAAACAAGACACACTGACGACAGATGAAGACAAGAAGTGAGATAACCAACGTATTGCTGGCCGTCGTAACGGCCGTTATCGGTATGGCCGCGCTGGCCGGCTGTTCGTCTACGAGCAATCTTCCGGAAGGCGAGGTGCTTTATACGGGACTGAAGCCGGCCGTCTATACGGACCGCGACAGTGCCGATTTTTCTTCCGAAGTAGAAGAGGAGTTGGAAGCTGCGCTGGCCGCGGCGCCGAACGGAGCGCTGCTCGGCAGTTCCTACTACCGCACACCGTTTCAACTGAAACTGTGGATATACAACAAGTACGCCAATTCCACGTCGAAGTTCGGTCGCTGGATGCTCAAGACGTTTGGTCGCGAACCGGTTCTGCTGAGTGTCGTGAAGCCCGAGACCCGGGCCTTGGTGGCAAAGAATCTGCTGCGTTCCCACGGCTATTTCGACGCCAATGTGACCTACGAGACACTGCCGGCCAAGCGTAATGACAGGAAAGCCAAGCTGCGTTATACCGTCACCGGCAATCATCTTTACAGACTTGATTCGGTCAGCTATATGGGTTATGTTCCCGATGCCGACAGCCTTATCCGTGCGACGCAGGCCGACAGCCGTCTGAAGATTGGCGAGGCGTTCTCCGTTGCAAGTCTTGACGCCGAGCGAGGCCGGCTCAACTCGCTTTTCCGCGACAACGGCTATTATTTCTATCGGACCGACTATTCCGTCTATCTGGCCGACTCCGTGTCCAATCCCGGGAGTGTCCAGCTCCGCGTCCAGCCCATGGCCGACATGCCTGCCAATGCTTTCCGCAAGTGGCATCTGGGGCGCATGAAGGTCGTCCTGCGCCGTTCCAATACGGAACAGATAACCGACTCTATCATACATCGCAATCTTTCGGTTTTCTATTCCGGCAAGAAGCCGCCCATCCGGCTGCGCACACTGTTGCGCGACATCAAGCTTCGTCGCGGCCAGCTCTACAGTCAGACCAACTATCAGGAGTCCGCCGGCGTGATAAACAGTCTCGGACTGTTCTCCATTTCCGATTTCTCGTTCACCCCGCGGGACACAACGGCGGCATGTGACACGCTCGACATGACGCTCAACTGCGTCTTCGACAAGCCCTACGACGGCTCCATAGAGGCCAACTATGCCCTGAAGAGCAACGACAGGACGGGCCCCGGACTGGTGCTCGGGGTCACGAAGCGCAACGCATTCCGCGGTGGCGAGAAGCTCAGTTTCAATATCAAGGGCTCATACGAGTGGCAGACGGGCCGCCGTGTGGCCGGCAGCAACAAGGCCATCAATTCATACGAATACGGTGCCGATGTCTCCATTGAATATCCGCGCATCGAAGCTCCGTTCGGTCTCTATAGCCGCAAGCGCTTCTACAGGCCGCCGTCTACACAGCTCTCCGTGTCGGCGAATGTCCTCAACCGTGCCGACTATTTCAAGATGATCACCCTCACGGCAGGTCTGACATATAAGTTCCAGACCTCATCCAACTCCCGCCACGAACTGAGTCCGTTGCTTCTTGACTACAATTTCCTCCGGGAAACCACGGCAACGTTCGATTCCATCATGGGAGCCAATCCTGCCATCTACGTGTCCATGCGCAACCAGTTTGTCCCGAAGATAAAATACACGTACACATATACCAGTCCTGCCGGCTATCGGAACCCCATAGTATGGGAGACGAGCGTTACCGAGGCGGGCAATCTCCTGTCTCTTTTCTACGTGGCGGCAGGCAAAGACTTCGGCCGCAAGGAGAAAGGCCTCTTCGGAAATCCCTTTGCCCAGTTCCTCAAACTCAACACCTCGCTTCGCAAGACGTGGCAGCTGGGGCATAAATCCCAGTTGGTGGGCCACGTGGCCGGTGGCATAATCTGGGCCTATGGCAATTCCGAGCGTGCTCCCTATAACGAGCAGTTCTATGTCGGCGGTGCCAACAGCATCCGTGCCTTCACCGTGCGCAGTATCGGACCGGGCCGCTATATGGCTCCAAACAGCACCTATTCCTATCTCGACCAGACAGGCGACATCAAGCTTGAGGCCAATCTTGAGTATCGTGCCAATCTTTTCGGAAGCCTCTATGGTGCCGTCTTCCTTGACGCGGGCAATATCTGGCTGCTCAAGAAAGACCCCAACCGTCCCGACTCGGAATTCCGCGCGGGCTCGTTCCTCCGTCAGCTGGCCACCGGAACGGGTGTCGGTCTGCGCTACGACATGGACTTCATCGTCATCCGTCTTGACCTCGGCATAGCCATCCACGTTCCCTACGATACGGGCAAGAGCGGATACTATAACATTCCGAAATTCTCCGACGGCCTCGGCCTCCACTTCGCTATCGGCTATCCGTTCTGACGGGGATATTTAAAGGTAGATAAAAGGAGATAGAGGACGATAGCTTTCGTTTCAGTAACAAGGCATACGTCTGCTATCTCCTTTTGTCTACCTTTATCTCCCTCTGTCTCCTTTTGTCTTTCATCCTTCCCATCAAAGAAAACTTAAAAAATGTCTAAAAGTTTGCGGGCATCAAATACAATACCTATATTTGTAATAATTAAAAAGGAACAAAATATATGCCGACAGTATTATACGTATTTGGAATACGTTTTTTCTTCTATCCGAATGACCATGAGCCTATTCATGTGCATATCGAATATCAAGGAATATCAGCGAAAATCCAAGTCGTGCCGGAAGTTACCGTCATTGAGAACAACGGGCTTAAAGCCCAGACGATAAAGAAAGCTGTCGACACAGTGGTTTTCTATAAGGATGATATTATTGCCGCGTGGCATAAAGTCTTTGACAAATAAAAGGAGAAGGAACATGAATGATAGTATAAAAAAGCTATGGTTTGAAGGGGGCCGCATTTTCATTCTGACAGAAGAAGGTGAGCAGCGGAGTCAGCCATTGGAGGCTTTTCCTGCATTGTTCAGTGCAACTGCGGTCCAACGTGAGAACTATTACATCTGGGATGAAGGCAGAAGCATACGTTGGGAAGAGTTGGATGAGGACATTCACATCACCAATTTCTCAGAGACAGAGAGCGTGGACTATGACAATGAGGTCAACCGTCTGTTGTCCCGTTTTCCATATCTCGACATGAAAGCTTTTGCCGAATATCTCGGCATGCACTGGACCAAGCTCGCCCGTTATAGATATGGCGTGTGGAAACCAAGTGCGGAGATGATGGATAAAATCAGGAAAGGCATTGTTTCCATAGGAAAGGAAATGTCAGCAGCCGTACTGTGAATTTATAATAGGGAAGATAAAAGGAAACAAAAGGAGATAAAAGGAAACAAAAGGAGATAGAGGACGATAGCTTTCGTTTCAGTAACAAGGCATACGTCTTCTATCTCCTTTTGTCTTCCCTATGAAAAACAGCTGTAAAGAAAATATGCCAGTTTTTTCGTCGAAAAAAAGTCGCAAAATAGAAACGGTGGAACGGCAGAAATGCTCCGGTCCGCCATTTTCGTTCCCGTTTTTCTTCAAAAAATCGTCCGACGCCGAGCCGTAAGGCCCTCCCGGGGTTGCAACGGAGCC
>CAMWVS010000032.1 GCA_947177775.1 uncultured Prevotella sp. | reverse complement strand
GTTCCACCGCGGCCCCGGCTCCTTCCCCCGGCCCCCCCCCCCCCCCCCCAACGGGGCCCTTGTTGCAACCCCGGGAGGCCCTTACGGCACGCGACGGCACAAAAAAAGCGACGCCGGAAGCGTCGTCTTAACAGTCGTTAACTACTCGTTTGAGTTTAAAAAAGTACGTGTTTTTGTGAATTACGGAGACATTTTAAGAGATGTTAACAGCACATAACAACCTCCCCTACTCCACTATTTCCTCCGGCGACGTGACAAACGTAGTGGCACCGTGGGCCGTCAGGAAATCGCGGTCGCGGAACCCCCACAGGACGCTGATGCAGGGCAGACCGCTGTTGCGTGCAGTCTCGACGTCAACCTCGCTGTCGCCGACATAGACCGCCCCTTCCTGTCCGACGCCAAGCCGGCGAAGGGCCTCGATGACGGTATCGGGAGCGGGCTTGCGACGGATGTTCTCGCGTTCGCCGATGGCCACTTCAACTGTATCGCCGAAGAAATGGCGGCAGAGTTCCTCGGTGGCCGTATAGAATTTGTTGCTCACAACAGCAATCCGCCGACCTTCGGCTTTCAGCCGGGCAAGCATTTCGGGAACACCGCGATATGGCCGTGTAGTGTCAAGGGAGTGCTCAACGTAATGGCTGCGGAAAGCGGCGAAGACGGATTCAAACTGCGGATTAGTCGCTCCTCCGGGCGTGGCGCGCTCTATCAGCAGGCGCACGCCGTTGCCCACCATCCAGCGCACTTCGTCGAGCGTGTGTTCCGGCATGCCGTGGAGGCGCAGGGCGTGGTTCACGCTGGCAGCAAGGTCGTCGAGGGTCGACAGCAGCGTGCCGTCGAGATCGAAGATATAGGTGTCGTATCGTTTCATCGTTTGCTTCTTGTTATCATTGTTCTGATTTTCCGGTTATACGCGTCGGCCTCCAGCAGAGCCTCTATCGTGACGTGCATGCGGTACTGCCAGCGGTTGTAGCAGTCGCTTGGCACGTTGATTCGCTCTTCGCGCGGATTCGGCCGGCGCAGGGAGCTGTCCATGGCGAGCCAGTCCTGAAGCGACAACAGGCAGAGCATGGAGGGACAATAGAGGTGGCGGGCGATGATTTCCTCGGCCAGATGGGCCGGAAGCTGCTCCGGCGCACGCCCTTCCTTCTGGAGCATGGTCACGTAGTAGCGCTGTGCGCGCTCCGGACTCTCCGCCCACCAGAGACGCATCGGCGGCATGTCGTGGGTAGCGAACGTGGCGACGCTGCGGTAGGGATAGCCTCCGAGATGGGCAAACTCGAAGCCGCTCTGCTTCGGCATGGTCTGGATTTCGAGCGTCTGAATCCGCAACGCGTCGAGAACCGGTTCAACACAGGCTGGAAGCATGCCGAGGTCTTCGGCACAGACCATCATCCGCGTCGCGGAAAGCACCAGCGGAAGGCGCTCCATGGCCTGCGCGCCCCAGAACATGTCGTGGCGCTGGAAAAAGTAGTTGTTGTAGAGCCGCATGAACGCGTCCTTCTCCTCGCTGTTCAGGACGTCGAAGACGGGTTCGCTGCAGATACCTATGCGCGGGTGATACATGCCCTCACGGCGCGGGTCTTCGAGGAAAAGAACGTTGGCTATGAGCTTGTAGAGGCCGTCGCGTATCCACAGGCTGTTCTCGTCGCGCAGCCCTGCGAAGGCGGCTTCAACCTTGCGTTGGGTGTCATACTCGGGACGCAGGTCGTAGAGATTGTATGCCTGAGGCGTGAGAAAGGTGTCGCGGACATACTGGGCATGGACGCCGAAAAGCCGGTGGATGATGCTGTCGTTGATGAAGGGGCGGGTCATGAACTCGCGGCGGAAACGGAGTCCGAAGTATTCTATCTCCTCCGGAGTGAGCGGCAGAGCCGGCGAGAAATGACCGAGAATGCCGTGGACGGCGTCGGCCGGAATCTCCCAAATGCGGAAGAAGCCCAGAACGTGGTCAATGCGGAAGGCGTCGAAATAGGTCTCCATGTGGGCGAAGCGGCTGCGCCACCATCGGCAGCCGTCGGCGAGCATGGCCGGCCAGTTGTATGTGGGGAAGCCCCAGTTCTGTCCGTTGCCGGAAAAAGCATCCGGCGGGGCGCCTGTCTGCGAATCAAGATGAAAGTATTCGGGTTGCATCCACGCCTCCACGCTGTCGCGGCAGATGCCTATCGGAATGTCGCCCTTGATGACAATGCCGCGGGAACGGGCGTAGTCGCCGGCGGCAAGAAGCTGTGTGTGGAGAAGATACTGCACATAATATATATATGTGACGTCGTCGTGGCGGTTTCGGCAGTAGTCTTCCACACGTCCGGCGTCATAGACCGAGAGTTCGGGCCAGTTCTGAAAACGGGCCGTTCCGTTCTCGTCGCGCAACAGGCAGAACGCGGCGTAAGGCGTGAGCCAGTGGGCATTCGCCTCAACAAAAGCACGGAAGTCCTTCGTCGCCGTCACCTGACGGCCGCGCTCGTCGTATAGTTCGCGAAGATAGGCTTCCTTCACGCGCGCCACGGCCTCATAGTCGCTGTAGCTGAGGGCGTTGAGCTCGCGGCGGCGACGGTTATATGCTGTCATGCGCTTCCTGTCCGAGAGACAACCGGCGGCCTCCAGGTCGACATAATGAGGATGGAGGGCGTAGATGGAAATGGCGTTGTAGGGATAGGAGTCGGTCCACCCGCGTGTCTTGGTGGTGTCGTTGACCGGCAGGATCTGTATCACTTTCATTCCCGTTTCCGCCGCCCAGTCGACCATGCGCCGCAAGTCGCCGAAATCACCTACGCCATACGAACTTTGGCTGCGCAGGGAGAAGACCGGCACGACCACTCCGGCCACGCGCCAGGTGTCTTCCTTGACACGGAGGATGCCGCCGTCGAGCATGAGCACCTGACCGTCGGCGATGTTCCACGGACCCGTGCTACGGTTCTCGCCCTCCTCCCATGCAGTGAAGGAACTGGTGGCATCGTCAACGATGACATACTTATATTCCAGCGGAAGGAGCATGCCCATCACGTTGACCGACAGCGTCCACACCGTCCGCCCGGCATATTCCATCCGCACATAGCGCGAGACGTTCCACCCGCCGACGGTAGGATGGCTTCCGCAGACGGCCAGTGCCTGTCCCGGTTTCAGCTGTGGAGCGGAGACGCGGAAGACTATTGTACGGCGGAAGAGCGGAATGTCCGGTGGGCTGACGCTTTCGCCGCGGGTTCCGCCGGTGGCTGTCAGATAGGCGTTGGTGTACAGATGGCTCTGTACGGGAATGTCGCGCCATGAATCTGGCAGGACATAATCCTTCGTTGGGTCGCACCGGAACACACGTGGAACGCCGTCCCATTCGCGCCGCAAGACTTTTCCGTCAGCGTTTTCAACCTGATAGCGATAGCTGAAAGAAGAAAGACGGCGGTTGCGCGACTCCATTACGACGGTCTCCAGAGACCAGTACTGTCCGTCGTCGGTGACCATCGGAAGGTTCTGCCGCTTTACACTCCCGTCACTTCCACGATATTCCAAATCAACATGCAGACTCTCGCCCCATGCCGTATTGTATTTTATGCTAAATTTGAGTTTCATCCCTTGTCATGTCGTATTTAGGTAATCTCATTTATGCAAAGGTAATAAAAAAGAAAAGAAACATTTCGCTAATTTTGGAAAATGGTGTACCTTTGCCGATATTTTCTAATCCAATAGAATATGAAACCACTGAAATCACGGTACTATCTCTACACGGCAGGCACCTGTCTGCTGCTCATCATCGGATTATTATACTATTATTTTTTCACCGGATTCTCCTCCGCCACCGTCACACGTTATGTCTTCATCGACGATGATGACACGGCAGACTCCGTCTACGCCAAACTCGAACCGATATCGTCAAGCCACTCCATCACAGGACTGCGCACGCTGGCACGCCACAGCGGATATTCCGGAAACATCCGCACGGGACGCTATGCCATCGCTCCCGGCGACATGGTGTTCACTGTTTTCCGCCATCTCCGCAACGGACAGCAGACTCCGCTCAGTCTCACCATACCCGAAGTGCGCACGATGGAACGCCTGGCCGGTGTGTTGGGAAAGAAACTCATGATTGACAGTACGACCATCGCAACCGCTCTGAAAGACTCCGTCTTCTGTGCGGAATACGGCCACGACACCGCAACAATAGCCGCACTGTTCATCCCTAACACGTATGACATCTATTGGAACATCACCGTGGAGAAGCTGATGGAGCGCATGGAGAAGGAGAACAGCAGGTTCTGGAACGACGAACGCAATGCCAAGGCAAAGCGAATGGGCCTCACCCCGACCGAGGTATGCACGCTGGCAAGCATCATTGACGAGGAAACAGCCAACAACGGGGAGAAACCCATGATTGCGGGAATGTACTACAACCGTCTGAAAACGGACATGCCGCTGCAGGCCGACCCCACAGTCAAGTTCGCTCTGAAAGATTTTGCTCTGCGACGGATATACCACAAACAGCTGATGACAGACAGCCCGTATAATACTTATATAAATACAGGACTGCCGCCTGGACCTATCAAGATTGCTTCGATAGCCGGAATTGACGCAGTGCTCAACCACGTGGACCACGACTATCTGTATATGTGTGCGAAGGAAGATTTTTCCGGAACCCACAACTTTGCCCGCACATACGAGGAACACCTTAGAAATGCTGCAAAATATACAAATGCGCTGAACGAAAGAGGCATCAAATAATCCTGCCTGCAATATCCCACTGGACAGCAAAAAGCTACATCCCATAAGACGGGAAACTGCTTTGAAACAGACGACAGCGATTCAACAATAAAATAGATATACCACAACAATCGAAAAACCGCCAACTTCTCAGTTGACGGTTTTCCTCTCAATAGGTATTAGCCCTTTAAAGGTAAAAAGATTGTATTCAGGATAACGTTAGCAAAGATAAGCCTTTTTTAACATCGGCGCAAATATATTTATATGTTTTAAAACATATTTCCGCCATTTTTCAATGTTCCGTGTCATAAAACACTGTTTTAGGCTAATTCAACAGAAATTTAGAACAATCCACTTGGATACTTCTCTATGCTGCGACAAATGCGCTCCTCCAAAAATATAATAAGAGAAGAACGACGTTGCAACACGAATCTTTCATTCAACACACCAATAGTTCAATCGGTCAAATAACAGGATAAATAATAGGATGAAAAGACATAGAGACGTTTCTTTAAACGAAAGAGCCGTGACGTTGCAATGCCCCAAAACACTGCAACGAAAGAAAAAGTGTTGTGACAAGAAACAAATCACACTGCTATAAAAGAAGAACCGTTTTGCCGTAAAGAAGGTTCCCTACAATGTGCTTCATCTGCGTTTTGACACAACCTCATATAAAAACAAGTTAAAAGACAGACGAACAGAAAAGCTCCCTTAGTATAAGAACAAAATAAAGACAAAAAAACGGGAGTAGTTCTTGAAGAACTCTCCCGTCACTATTTAGTTGTCAGTGGGAAACTTTGCTTTATGAAAGCGATGTAGCTACAGGTTGCCATGATTTCCTCCGGCCATAACCCGTTGCCGCTCAAAACAGCTCATCTGATTCTGTCGGCAGCACGCACCAAGCGCTCATCGGCCATAATCGCACGACGTGCCAGCAAGAGGAACACCAGCGACATTGCCGGAAGAACAGCAGCCCAGGACGGCGCGAAATCAGACGTACGACCGTCTGTCTCTCCCAATATGTGGCCGTAGACGGCATAGAGAATATACCAGCCTACAATCAGCAGGGCGCTGAACTGACAAAATCTGGCCTGCGCCATGCGGTTGCGGAAAGCAAATATGGCATAACACGCTAATGCCGAAGACAGCAGGAGAACAGCAAACATCGGCGACGTGACAAAAGTGAAATGATGGCCTGAGGCGTTATCATCCATGTTCAGCAACCATAAATTGTACTCTCTTGCCACTGCAAGGCCGTCGACACTGAACTCTCCCAACGGCATGAACATGCAGATAACGGAAAGCACTACTGCCACAAGCAGATAAATCGTCTGTATGCGCTGTATCATAACAGTAGACCGAAAATATTAATCCTGCCTCTCATCACCCTGCTGAGCATCACGCAGCGGGTCACGCCAGTAAACACGTCCCTCGACAAACTCCTGAGTTGCCAGCAATGTGGGCTTCGGCAGCTTCTCGTAGTAACGTGAGATTTCTATCTGCTCACGGTTCTCGAACACTTCCTCAAGGCTGTCATTGTAAGACGCGAATTCTGCAAGCTTCTTGCTAAGGTCTTCCTTGATCTGAACAGAAATCTGATTAGAACGTTTTGCGATAATAGCCACGCTCTCATAGATATTGTCTGTGTTCTGACAGAGATCCATAATGTTGCGTGTCACGGTGTTCACCGGTGCTTTTGACTTCTTGTAATCCATCCTATTTCTTAATTAAAATATTCTTTGGTTTTCTTCTTTTTCGACGTCAGTCTTTTGTCACTGACTTGCATTTGGCTATGAACTTCTCGGCCAGAGCCTTATCCTTGCTGTCAGGGTACTCGTTGATGAATCCGTAGCATTCGTCCTCTGCGTCGCGATAGCGCTCCAGGCGCTTTGACTCGACACTCTGTTCTGCCAGTTCAAACTTGCTCTTCATGATGAGCAGGGCGAAATCCTCGCGCATGGAACTGTACGGATATGTCTTCAGAGCGTTCTGCGACGTGATTATGCAAGCCTCATAGTTTGAGCCTCCGCTGCTTATGCAGTTGAGGAAATAGCCGCCAAGATTATAATAAAGTTTAGCCGAAAGATACTCCTTCATGACCAGCTTGTCCTGCAGTTCGAACAGGCGTTTCTGCGCTATGGAGCGCATGTTTGAGTCCGGATAGAAATCAAGGAACTGCTGGAAAGCATTGATTGCGCCGACCGTAGGAGTCTGGTCGAGACGCGGTTCGGGCGTGCTCTGATAGAGCGACTGTCCGATGTAGAACGATGCCTGTTCGGCATAGACGCCTTTTGGATAGGAAGAAACATATTTCCTGAACGTTGCCGCCGCGCTCTCATAATCTTTGTCACAGTATTCAGCCATGGCAAGCATGTAGAGGCACTCCTGCGCGTTGTCCGTTCCTTTCTGGATTGTGACCAGTTCCTGAAGCAGAGAGATGGCCTGAGTGAAGCGTCCTTCGGCGAAACACTGCTTTGCATACTCGTATTTATAGTCGTAGTCAGACGACTTATAAACACGGTTAAACTCTGCGCCACAGCCGCAAAGCAGGGTCACAGCAAACGCCAATATGAATAAGTTCTTCTTCATCTATTGAATTTTGAGGTGCAAAAATAGTCATTTTCCGCTTAATTTCAAAGTATTTAAACCGAATTTAAACAAAATACACAGTATTATAACGTTTGTTACACTGAAAATCAGTAATTTTGCCGGCCATGAGTGCTTTTAAACTGACATCCCAATACAGCCCCACGGGCGACCAGCCGGAAGCCATCCGCGACCTGACCGAAGGTCTCATGCGGGGCGACCGTGCGCAGGTATTGCTCGGTGTGACCGGTTCGGGAAAGACGTTTACTGTTGCAAACGTCATCGCCGCAGCCGGCCGCCCCACCCTCATTCTCAGCCACAACAAGACTCTCGCCGCCCAGCTTTACGAAGAGATGCGCGGCTTTTTTCCCGAGAATGCCGTGGAATACTACGTGAGTTACTACGACTACTATCAGCCGGAAGCCTATCTCCCCACTACCGACACCTACATAGAAAAGGACCTTGCCATCAATGAGGAGATTGACCGGCTGCGTCTGCGCGCCGTCAGTTCACTGCTGTCCGGCCGCAAGGACGTCGTAGTTGTCTCGTCTGTCAGCTGCCTCTACGGTATGGGCAGCCCCGTAGCACTGTCCGAAAACGTCATCAGCCTGCACCGTGGCCAGACGCTCGACCGCAACGCCCTTCTACGCCAGCTCGTACAGGCCCTTTACGTGCGCAACGACATAGAGCTTCAGCGCGGAAATTTCCGCGTCAAGGGCGACACCGTCGACGTGGCGATGGCCTATAACGAGGTCATCCTGCGCATCACGTTCTGGGACGACGAGATTGACGCCATCGAAGAACTTGACTCCGTCACGATGGACCGCATGGCGTCGTTCGACGAATACAAACTCTATCCGGCCAACCTCTTCATGACCACGCAGGAACAGACAAACATAGCCATCCGTCAGATTCAGGACGACCTGACCCGTCAGGTGGAGTTCTTCAATTCGCTCGGTGACGGCATCAAGGCCCAGCGCATCAAGGAACGTGTGGAATATGACATGGAGATGATCAAGGAACTCGGCCATTGCTCGGGCATCGAGAACTATTCCCGCTATTTCGACGGCCGCAAACCCGGCGAACGCCCATACTGCCTTCTGGACTTCTTCCCCGACGACTATCTTATGGTCATCGACGAAAGCCACGTCAGCGTGCCGCAGATCAACGCGATGTACGGCGGCGACCGCGCCAGAAAAACCAACCTTGTGGAATACGGCTTCCGGCTTCCGGCCGCCTTCGACAACCGTCCGCTGACATTCGACGAGTTCCACGAAATGACCAATCAGGTAATCTACGTATCCGCTACACCCGCCGACTATGAGCTGCGCGAGGCCGAAGGCATTGTCGTCGAACAGATAATCCGTCCTACGGGACTGCTCGACCCGGAGATTGAGGTACGCCCGAGCGAAAACCAGATTGACGATTTGATGGCCGAAATTGAAGAGCGCACGCCACGCGAGGAACGTGTCCTCATCACGACACTGACCAAGCGCATGGCTGAGGAACTGACGGAATATCTCCTCAAACACGAAATACGCACGGCATATATCCACAGCGACGTGGCTACGCTCGACCGTGTGAAGATACTTGAAGAACTCCGTCAGGGTGTTTACGACGTTCTTGTGGGTGTCAACCTGCTGCGCGAAGGCCTCGACCTGCCCGAAGTGTCGCTCGTGGCCATCCTCGACGCCGACAAGGAAGGATTTCTCCGCAGCCACCGTAGCCTGACGCAGACGGCGGGACGCGCCGCGCGAAACGTCAACGGAAAGGTCATAATGTATGCCGACACCATCACAGCAAGCATGCAGCTGACCATAGACGAGACCTCCCGACGCAGAATCAGGCAGATGCGATACAACGAAGAACACGGCATCACACCGACCCAAATCCGCAAATCACTGCGCCAGACCCTGCGCTCTGAGGCTGGAGCCACCCCCGAACCCGTTGCCGCCCCGGCACAGACGGCATACATCGGACCGGAAGAAGGTGCCTTTGCCGCCGACCCGATTGTCCGCCGCATGACCCGCCCACAGCTCGAAAAGAGCATCGCCAACACTACCCGACTGATGAAAGAGGCCGCCAAACGGCTCGACTTCATTCAGGCAGCACAGTATCGCGACGAGATTGTCAGAATGCAAAAAGAACTGGAGTTGAAGTAGGCGCCCATCCTTGTTTCAGAAGACAAGAACAAAGTACATACAAGAAAAACGAGCCTGTTCTTTAGCGATTGGGCTCGTTTTTTTTGTTTTTGCATAGTGCTGCCGACAGCAACCGGGCAATTTCATGATTTTGCAACACCATCCACCTACTGTATGCGGAAATTACACTTTGCTACCGCTCCGACTCCTCCCCACCCCCATGGAAACATCACCAGCATCCCCGAGAAAAGCAAAAAGTGTGTTAATCTGTGCTGCACATTGTTATTATTAATGAGATATTTTGTAACTTTGCCTGAAAATCAAAACAAGCAAAGAAACGATGAAGAAGATTTTTATTGTGATACTGATGTGCCTGCCGATGATTGTCATGGCGCAGAACTCATGGGAGAAACCGGTTGAGAAGAGCAATACGGACAGCAAATATCTCGTCGGGGCAGTGCCCGTTGTTGACGGAAAAGTTGTTTTCGAAATCAACATAAGCGCACCGGGCAAGAAAGCCGGAGAAATCTATCAGACGATGCTCCGCGAACTGGAGGCCATGACTAAAGAAGAGGGACAGTTCGAGCAAAGCCGCATTATCTCGGCCAATCCGGAAAAAAACGAGATTTGCGCCGGATATCAGGAGTGGCTCGTGTTCAAAAGCACGGCGCTGGCTCTTGACCGCACGCGCCTTTTCTACAATCTCGTTGTGACCTGTGAGGACGGAAAGGCCAACGTCAAGATGACACGCATACACTACCTCTATGAAGAGGAGCGCAACCCGCAGACATTCAAGGCAGAGGAGTGGATTACGGACGAATACGGCCTGAAAAAGAGCAAGGAGAAACTGTCGAGAGTGACAGGTAAATTCCGCCGTAAGACAATCGACCGTAAAGACTATCTGTTTGACAAATTCACCAACCTTCTGAAATAAACCGCCATGCCACAGGAAGAATACCAAAGTACGCTGAGACGCCCGGAACGCAGGCACAGCAAGCCAGACAACGGCATCCTGTTCATATTGCGCAACATCCTGAACATCATCTTCATGATTGGCGCCGTGGCCGGAGTTATATGCTATCTTTATGCCGACAAACAGACGGGAATCATCATCGTCATGTGCGCAATGGTAGTTAAGTTTGCCGAATCAGCAATCAGATTTCTCAACCGATAGATGAATAAGATAGCCACAGTCTTCCTGATGGTGATGCTCGCCACGGCCGCCAGCGCGCAGATACTCAATCCGATGGACACCGACGGCATGATGCCGGAAATGGACAGCAACACCAACAGGAACTTCAATAAGCACAACAACGATACGACAGCGACAAAGGAAGTTCCGAAGGGTCTGTATGTATGGACCGTGGACCGACGCTTCGGCGACATCACACCGGCCGAACCGGACACAACGTCCCACCTGTTCATGAACACACTGTTCAACACGGGACTCCACGGCGAATACAACACCACCGGAAACAACTATACGGCACGCGAAAGCCGCATCGTCATAGACCGTCCGCTGACGGAACAGTTCATCTTCACACAGCCCTACAGCTGGATGATCCGCCAGCCCGACCGGTTCCATTTCACCAACACGCTGTCACCACTGACCAACATCACGTATGACAACTGCGGCAACAAGACCAACGGTGAGGACCACATCGACGCAAAATTTGCCGTGAACGCTGGAAAGAGGCTGGGCTTCGGCTTCGACCTCAACTACGCCTATGCCCGCGGATACTACAGCAATCAGAGTGCGTCCCACTTCAGCGGGACGCTCTATGCCTCATATCTCGGCGACCGCTACAACATGCACGCCATATTCTCCAAGTATCATCAGAAGGTGGCGGAAAACGGAGGTATCACCGACGACAACTATATCACACATCCCGAGACGTTCGACGACCAGTTCAGCGAAAACGAAATTCCAACTGTTCTCAGCCAGAACTGGAACCGAAACGACAATACCCACCTTTTTTTCACCCACCGCTACAACCTCGGCTTCTATCGAATGGTCAAGATGACCGATGAGGAAATCAAGGCACGAAAATTCGCCGAGGAGTCAAAGAGAGAGAAAGACGAGCGTGAGGCGCAGAAAGAAGAAAGAACTTCTGCCACTACGGGACGTCCGGAGGGAGCGAAAATTGCCGACGGAAAGGCTCCGACTGGACGCCCTGAGGGAGCACGCATAGCAGGCGACGAGGCTGATCTGGGACTGAAAGAACCCGTCGACACGACACGCGTCAGCGTAGAATCGCAGGCAAAGATGGACAGTCTGATGGCCGAGAAGGCACGTCAGGACAGCATTGACGCCACGATGAAAAGGGAGTTTGTGCCGGTGACGAGCTTCATCCACACGCTCGACTACAACACGTACAACCGCATCTATCAGGCATACGAGACGCCGGACAACTACTATGCGGACACGTTCTATAAGTATAACCCGGAGTGGACTTACCCCGGAGACTCCATCTACGACCAGACAAAGATGACTTCGCTGCGCAACACGCTCGGAATTGCGTTATTGGAGGGATTCAACAAATATGCCAAAGCGGGACTGAAAGTCTTTGCCAGTCACGAGCTGAGACGCTTTGAGCTGCCGGAAATCATGGCCGGCTCAAACGGACTGATGGCCACGATGGCCCGCAGGAACGAACATTCGGTCAGCGTCGGCGGTCAGATCAGCAAGACACAGGGACGCACGCTCCACTATAATCTGGCGGCGGAGACATGGCTCGCCGGCGAGGACATAGGTCAACTGAAGATTGATTTCAGCACAGATCTCAATTTCCCTCTCTTCGGCGACACCGTCACGCTGGCGGCAAAGGCATACTTCTACCGCCTCAACCCGACGTTCTATCAGCGTCACTACCACTCCAAGCATCTGTGGTGGGACCGCGAGAACCTCAGCAAGGAAACGCGCACACGTGTTGAAGGTCTCTTCTCCTACCGCAAGACGAAGACCAAGCTGCGCGTGGCCATCGAGGAAATTCAAAACTATACGTATTTCGGAATGAGCTATGACGCCACGACGACGGGACGAACAAACATGACGGCCGGCGTCAATCAGTGCGGCGGAAACATCAATCTGCTCACGGCACAGCTCATGCAGAATTTCCGGCTCGGCATACTGAACTGGGAGAACATAGTCACGTATCAGAATTCAAGCCGTGAGGAGGTCCTGCCGGTACCGGCCCTGAATCTCTTCACCAACCTGTACATAAAGTTCAAGATTGTAAACGAGCTGGCTGTCGAGCTGGGCGGCGACGCATATTTCTTCACCAGCTATTTCGCGCCTGACTACTGCCCACAGCTCAATCAGTTCGCCGTGCAGCAGAATGCGGAGAGCAAGGTGAAGCTGGGCGGCTATCCTTTCGTGGACATCTACGCCAACATGCATCTCAAGCACACCCGCTTCTTCATCATGTACAGCCATATCAACGCCGGCAACGGAAACTCCATGTATTTCCTTGCGCCCCACTATCCGCAGAACGGACAAATCCTGCGTTTCGGACTTTCGTGGAATTTCTTCAACTGAATACATTATAAAAGGGATATAAAAGAAGATAGAGGACAAATGTCTTAGGTACTAAAACATTTGTCCTCTATCTTCTTTTATATCCCTCTATCTTCTTTTATCTTCTTTTATCTTCCTCCTCAAAGATTGTGTCGAATATCCGGCGCAGTTCCTGCGGATTCACGATGAGGTCTCGCAACTCGGCGAGATTGCGCTCGTTATCCGAGCCGGGAATCCAAAGTCGGATATATCCATGAACGGAATACTTGTTGTCGAGATGCTCACGGAACCGCTGCCACTGCTTCTCGCGGTCCAGATCAGGATAATTCGCCAGTCCATACTGGACCGTTCGGCGGAAGACCGTTGACGGTTCGAGGTCGCGGTCTGCTTCCGCCACGATTTTCCCGTAGATGCTGCGGGGCGCGTGGGAAGCCGAGGCGCGGTGGTCTTCGACGGCTTCTTTCATAATCTTTATCTGCTCAGGGGAGAACCATCGCTTCAGACGGGCATCGCGGGCAAGTATCTGCCCGCCGGTTATGTGGTGGACGGCGCGCGGCCCGGACATACCTATGTCATGATAAGCGGCTATAGCATAGACCATGTTTATGTCGGCTCCCGTCGTACGAACAAGGTCGAGAGAGCGACGTATGACCCTCGTGACATGAGTGAGGTCGTGCGCTTTGTCAAATTCGGAATACTTCGGGAGTATGCTGGTCTCTATAAACTCAACCAGGTCAAGGCTTGCTGTATTGCTTATCATTATAAAATAGATTAATATTTTTGCAAATATACTGAATAATGCGTACTTTTGCAATAAATAAAGCGAAAAAGAATGAAAGAGAGCAATATACGGATTGATTCGCCGCGGGCGTGGATGCTCGCCGCACGACCAAAGACACTGACGGGAGCCGCCGTGCCCGTGATGATAGGACTTGCGCTGGCCTATACCGACGCAAAGATGTACGCCGACGATGTTTTCAGCTGGACCGCGGCAGCCTTGTGCCTCCTTTTCGCTTTCATCATGCAGATTGACGCCAACTTCATCAACGACTTCTTCGACTGTCTCAACGGTACTGACGACGTGGAGACACGTCTCGGTCCGCGCCGCGCCTGCTCTCAGGGATGGGTACGGATGGACTCCATGAAACGGGTCATTGCCCTGACAACATGTCTGGCCTGCGTCTGCGGACTGCCCCTCGTGCTCTACGGCGGCCTGGAAATGATTCTGGTCGGAGCCGTGTGCGTCGTGTTCTGCTTCCTCTACACCACCCATCTAGCCCAAAAGGGCCTGGGCGACGTTCTCGTCATCGTATTTTTCGGCATCGTTCCTGTATGCATTACCTATTATATACAGCTTCACACGTTCACGTGGCAGGTCTTCACGGCGTCCATGGCCTGCGGCTTTGTCACTGACGGACTGCTCATCGTCAACAACTACCGCGACCGCGATACTGACCGCGAGGCCGGAAAACGGACCATCGTCGTACGCTTTGGCGCACAGACAGGACGTTATGCCTATCTCGGAACGGGTGTCACGGCATGTCTTCTCGGCATCGTTTTCGTTGCGGAAGGCCATCCGCTGGCTTTCGTTCTGCCTCTGGTCTATCTCGTCATGCACACATTCACCTATCTGAAGATGGTGCGCATTGACAGCGGACGGGAGCTGAACATCTGCCTCGGAGAGACTGCACGCAACATGTTCATCTACGGCTTGGCCGTAGCCATAGGCCTGCTCGTCATCTGAAATACGTGTAATAAAGAACGACCAGCACACCGATAAGAATCAGCGTGACTATCGTGCGGATGATACATCCGGCCAACCGCTTGACAAGAATGAAGCCGATGATAATCATCAGCAGCAGTATGGCGTAATAACAGAAGTTTTCCATTATTCCAATATTATCGTTTCAACCGTATGAAAACATCATGCCCGCATGGACTTGCGGCCGCAATTGTTCAGGCGGCTACCGTCATGCGGGCATGGTTTGGCATGTTATTTGAATAGTCTGCGGAACGCCGTCGGCACAGGAGTCTCAAACTCCATGCGCTCACGGGTAACGGGATGGGTAAAGCAGAGCATGTAAGCATGAAGGCAAAGACGATGGAGCGGGTCGTCGCCGTTGCCGTATTTAGTATCTCCGCAAACCGGATGATCCATGTCGGCGGTATGGACGCGAATCTGGTTCTTGCGTCCCGTCTCCAGCTTGAACTCCACAAGAGAATGGTCTGTGGTGCGCGCCATGACATGAAAATGCGTCACGGCATACTTGCCGCCGTTGTCCACCGGAGACGAATAGGTTATGTACGCCTTGTTGTCCTTCAGCCAGTTGGCCACGGTTCCACCTTCCTGTTCCATTTCTCCGCTCACCACTGCAACATAGCGGCGGTCATAAACGATGTCATGCCAGTTGTGTTCGAAAATCTGTTCCGTTTCAATGTCCTTGGCATAGACCATCAGTCCGCTCGTGTCGCGGTCCAGACGATGGACGACGTGCGCCCTGCACTTCTGACGCGATTTATGGAAATAGTCGTCAAGAACGCTCTTGACATTAAGCGATGAATGGCCGGCAGCCATGGAAAGTATGCCGATATTCTTTTCAACAACGATCAGCCAACGGTCTTCATAGACAATCTTCACATAGCGGCTCTTGAAACCGCGCTGATTTCTCTTGGTCTTGCTGACAGACACTTTCATGCCTGGTGTGAGCTGAAAGTCAAACTGCGTTACGCATTTTCCATTCACCTTGATACCACGGCCCTGAAGCGTGGCCTTTATTTTCGACCGGCTATCCTTGACGTTGTTAAGAAGAAACTCCAGCAGCGGAGCGCTTTCCCTGACCATAAGATGGTCATAATCGCCTTCCTGGCCATGTCCTGTATTGTATCTCATAATCTTTTCTTTTGTTCAAATCCGGGTGCAAAGATAGTGGAAAAATCTGATTAAGCGAATGAAAAAGCCGCCTATTCGCATACGTGACATGCAAGAAGGCGGCTTTATTCCCGTTTTCCGGATTTCCCGTTTTCCGGATTTCTTATTTTCCGGAATAGTTGAAGGGCACACTCGTAAATGCAATATGCGCCGGAATATCGCCCGTACGTACGTCCCATTGGTATTTTCCATCATGAGAGAAGCAGTAGAGAGCGCCCGGCGACACATAGTCGCCCGCGTCAGTAATATAGATTTCCTTCGTGTCGGGATTGACGGCAAGGCCGTATGGCATGGTTATCCGCCGCTCAGTGCCGTCAGTGATAAAATTGCGCGTGAGCAACTGACGCGTCTTCGTATCGACGATAGCGTATGTGACCTTGGTCTCACCGGTCAGATAGCTGAACTCCGTACCATATATATACAGCGAGTCACCACAGATTGTCATACCCGAATTGGACACATCCAGCTCCGCACAGACCTTGTCCGTATGCGGGTCGATGACGAATGTATTCGATGGAGTTCCGTAGTAGTCGCCTCGGGAGGAAACCCAGATAAAACCGTCGCTGTCCTGCTCCATACGGTAGATGTTCACTGCGACGTCAATGGTGTTGATTACCTTGAACGTTGCAAGGTCTATGACAGAGACCGTCCGGTCATAGTCCGGAACACGGTAACCGCCGGAATTGGCCACGTAGAGCCGTCCGTCCGAGACAACCATCTCTTCCGGCTGATAGCCGACAGTACATTCCGCTACAACCTCCAATGTCCGGATGTCAATCTTGGCAACGTAGCCTAAACGCGCATTTGGATCAATCTGCACCGGTCCGGCATAGCTGCTTACGTAGGCATAATCACCGCTGAAAGTGATGTAACGGCAGTTCGGAATGCTTATCTGCTTTATGTGTCTGGCCGTCTCAACATCCATAACCTCAACGAAGTGGGAACAGTTTATGACAGCCCACAGCTTACCGTCATAAACCTGTATGTCATTGCCGACATCCCCAAGTTCCTTAACCACTCCAGGATTGGCTTCTCCGTAGATGTTGCGGACATAAGTGCCCGTAGTCGCATCGAAATAGTCGAGCGTACATTTGTTCGAACCCATATTCCCCTCATTGAGCAAGAAGAAACCCACAATCGGATCGCGTCCATCCGCCGGCGGGACAACAACGCCGCCGGACGGCACCTTTTCCTCCTGCGACCCGACTATGTCTTCATCGTCCGTGCGGCAGGAATTCAGCATTACTACGGTCATGGCCAATACGACGGCCGTTATTATTCTCATTGTCTTCATATCGTTTTATGTTTTATTTTATTTCATATCATCACATTCAGCTTCACCTTGAAATTCGTTCCCGGCATAGGATAACACTGCACTACCTCATACTGCTGATTGAACACGTTGTTCAGCTCCCCCGTCAGCCTCATCCCGACACGCCCGACACGCAGTTCCCGGGAAAGCGAGAAGTCGCTCGTGTACCACGGTTTCGAGTAGTTCTCCGGAATGTTGGCACTCGCCTCATATCGTTCGCCGGTGTAGATGAAACTGTAGTTAGCCGTCCATCCGCGCCACGACGCCGTCACGACGGCCGAGCCGCTGTGCCACGGGATGTAAGGCAGCTGGCCGCCGTAGAAGCGACTGGCGCGGTCAGTGTGGTCCATGGCCTTGTTGTATGTGTATGTAACGTGGGTTCCGAGGTCCACCTGCCCCACCATCCACCTGGCTTTCACCGAAACGTCAAGTCCGTAGATGTCGCACAGACCGAAGTTCATCATCGTCCAACGGAACTGGTTCGACGTAGGCATGGCAACGATTTTGTCCTCTACCTTGTTATAATAGCCGTCCGCCTGAAACTCCACGCTTTGGAGCATGGCGCGGCCTCCGGCGGGCGCGACCGTCCACGTCAGGCCGACGTCATACTGCGTGGTGTACTCCGGCTTCAGCCCCTTGTTTCCTATGAACGTATAATATAGGTCATTGAACGTCGGCATACGGAACACGCGTTTGTAGAACGCCCGCAGATTGAGCCCATGGCCGGCGTCGTAGGCCAGTGCCACGGTAGGCGTAAGTTCGCTCTTGTCGCCCGCCGATCCGCCCGGCCGGTCCGTGTGGTCGGAAACGAATGTGTGGAGCAGCGACGCCTGGCCTGACAACCCGCGCCACGACGCGCTCACGGCAAGAGCCGAAAGAACCGTCCACCGTGTGGGATAGACGAAATTGACAAGGTCGGCGTCGAGGTAGTTCATCTGCACGTCATTGGCCAGCGAGACCGTCAGCCAGTCAGCCACTTCCACCAGATGGGCTGCCGACAGATATCCCTCCGTCTGACGGTAGGTATTGTCGGTGTACATCGTTGTCACGTCCAGCCGCGGGTCGGAGAGATAGTGAAGATAGTCGTATGCAGCCTTGGCGTTGAGCAGCAGACTGTAGCGGTCCGTAATCCGCCGGCGCCATGACGCCTGTCCGAACACCGATCTATCCCATTGGCGGTCCTGATGGCTGAAACGTCCCGGCTCCTCGCGCACCGCCGCACCCGGATAGCCGCGCTCGCTGCTGTATAGATATAGCTTTCCGCGCCATTCTCCGCGACGGGTCTGTCCGAAGACAGTCCCCTCCATGCGCAGCGACTCTACGTCACCGTTGCGCCGCACCTCAGTCGTGTCATAGCCGTTCTTCTTCGCATAGCGGAACTTGTAGCGCCCGGAAGTGTTCATATATTCCGCGCTCAACTGTGCCGACATCTTGTCGGTCAGTTTATGTTCCCAAAGCACCGACGGATTGTACGTGTCAAACGAGCCGGCCTTCATGCTGACATTCAGATTGTCACGCTTACGTCCTTCGAAAACCGGACGTCGCGCCTGCATATAGACGGCCGATGCCGAGGCGTAATCCTTCGCCGGCTGGAAGATAGACGATTTCTGGCCGTTGTAGAGGCGGACGGCCTCCATGTTGTCAAGCGAGAAGCGGCCGAGGTCAACGACGCCGTTCTGGGCGTTGCCAAGCTCTATTCCGTCGTAGAAGACGCCGGTGTGGTTGGTGCCGAGCGAACGGATATTGACAGTCTTCAGTCCGCCGATGCCTCCGTAGTCTTTAATCTGAACACCGGCAAAATAGCGCATGGCGTCAGCCACGGAATGGACGCTGAGCCTCCTCAGTTCTTCACCTTCAAGCTGTTGCACTGGGATTGTCGTCCGCTGTGAAGCCTGCTGAGATTTCACCACAAGCTCTTTCAGATGCTGGATGCTGTCAAGACGGCTCTGTTGCCGTTGCGTAGTCTGCGCGCCGGCATACAGACCGATCATGCCTAACGCTGCCATCAGTAGCTTACGCTTCATTTATGATATGTTTGTCTTTTTGTCTGACCTTTCCGAATCCATCCCCAGGGTTTTCCGGACCGGTCGTGTTTTTTTGCACAAGGCAGGTCTTCTGGCTTGTCGTCCGGTGTCAAACGTCTTCCCGAAAATCTCAGTGACTATTTTGTTTGCACCGCAATAACTGACGACTTACAGCTGCGGGACAGCCGGGGATTCTCACCCCGTTCCCTTTTAATCACTCCAAGGAGTGAACCAAATGCGTGGCAAATTTACATATAAATCCGGAAATGGCAAAAGGTTTTCATAAAATAAGAAGTTAGAAAGGAGTTAAAGAGTAAAGAGTGATGTTCGCACCGTTCGGTGTCGACATGTGGCACGACGGAAAAATCTGCCGCGGACATATTGACGCCATTCCATGTGAGACGGAACTCTGCTACGAGGATGAGGTTGAGATGAAGAACACAGTCATGAGGAAATAATCCCACATCCCACCACATCCTTTATTCTTACAAAACAGAGTCCGCCAGAATTCCCGTTTCAGCGCGTTTTTCGGGCTTTTCCATTGCCGCAAGGGCCTCCCGGCTAACGGCCGCCATGCGCCGACGAACGACATTTTGCCCCGTCACACCCCCGTAAGGCCCTTACGGCTTTTCCAGAACACGAAAATCCGTCGTTTTCCGTCCCCGATTTTTGTCCTGAAAAACTACCTTTTTCCTGCCGTAAGGCCCTCCCGGGCTTACAACGGGGCCGCTTTCGTCGTCTAACGGAGGCCCCGTTGCATCGCCGTAAGGCCTCCGTTGCAAACCCGTAAGGCCCTTACGGCAAGACTTCCCCTACACCGCCGCTTTCCCGCGGCACTGCGTCCGTTCGTAAACGGCTTTAAATAAGCACGTTACAAAAATATGTAAATATTATATCGCAAACACCCCTAAAATTTGATACGCGCATGCTTGCGATATTTGGGAGCGGGGAAGAAATTTTTCAGAAAGTGGCTGCTCTCGTGAATGAAAAAACATGAAAAAAGGCGACAAAGGCATTAGGATGTCTTTGAAACATCTTTCGGGGGGGGGATTCATATATAAAAAAGGTTTTCCCCCGTTTCAAATTGCGAACGGGAGAAAACCAAACTGTCACTCTATTATCCGAGTCTTATGAAATTTGTAGACGGCCTGATTGGCCTGAAGCACCGACACAGGCATGTTGAGCAGACGTATGCCACCGCCCCACCACAGGCCGTTGAGCACATTGTCCGTAATATGACCTTCGATGATGTTTATCTCGGTGCAATCTTTGGGCAGGGGCGGATAGACGTTGAATTGGCTTATCCATTCGCCCGAGACGCCTTTGATGTTGTAGCTCGTGTCAACGGGACAGCCGTCATATGAACCCGTGATGTAATACTTCTTGCCTGTGCGGCAATCCTGAATATAGCTCGTTGACGACTGCTGAAAGTAATGCAGGTCCCACTTCAGCTGGGTCAGACTGGCCACAACGGTACATTCCTTAGTACACCAGATGGCCACGGTCTTTTCCGGAGTGGTGTTCTTGGGCGGAATCACGGCCGTCTCGTTGCCATAGACGGGGAACGTGTGCTTGTCCTGCGGGTTATAAACGGGCGACTTGCTGATTAGTGATGCCCGCGGCACAACCGGCAGCGATTCGTCATAGCTGATTCGCGCGGTTGACTTAGCGCCTTTTGAGCCAGCATTCTTCCGCGTCTCGGACACAAGTTTCGTGATGTCCTTCGTCGTGTTGCCGTCGCCGACGATGTAGTAACGGTTTACGGTGCATGACGCCATTATGAGGCAGCCAAGCAAGAAGATGGTGTTTCTGTTCATTGTTCCTCGATGTCTTTGAGTTTTATATTGCGATTATTTGTGTTGATCCAACTTGCCAGATGCCAGAAGCGGATATACCTTACGTTGTCAGGCAGGGGCGGGAACTCGAGCGTCACAGTCCATGTCTTGCCTTTCATTCCGCTGACATAAAAGCCTTTTCCGCCGAAAGCCACTGCGTTGTCCATGACACGGCGCACCTTGTAGTGGTCGCCCGTCTCCACGTCTTCTATGAAAGTCTGGTTCTCACTGCCGCCAATCTTAAACCATTCCCTGTCCTTATTGCAGGTGGCAGCCAGTATGACGAGCGTGTTTTCCGCGTTGCGCTTTACCGCCAGACCGCCAAAGCGTTTGCTGGCACCGGCATAAACAGGCAGATTGCTGTATGTGGGCGCCTCCTCATCCTGCTGCGACAACAGCCGGAGGTCGGCGACAGACTCCTGCTCCGGGATCACGGTAGCAGCAGGGGCGAGGTTCGCCGCCTCGTCGGAACAAGCCGGGAGTTCGGATGCCGTCTCTTCCGCCGTCACGGCATCAGGTAGCGGTTCGTCCGCCGCCACGGGACTCTTCGGCAGGAGCGGTATCTGCTCCACCACTCTGGTTACTGACTTCGCCACCTTGGCTTCGGACGCGGTGATGGCGGTTTGCATCTTCTCGATGGCCTGCGGGCGGGCAAAAGCGGCCACGGTGATTGCGGCCACAGGTATGGCACACAGTCCCTTCAGCATCATCCACCGGCTTGACTCCTTGTGATACATCATTATAAATCTACGTTTTAGTGAATTATGGTTGAGACTGTTGGTGAGCGGATGCAGACGTATGCCTACAGCCTTTCTCACGAGCAATCTCTGATATTCTTTTGCATCAATGCCCCGGTCGATTACGGCACGGTCGGCTTCAAACTCATGCACGGCCTTAAGGTCGCGGCCGAGAAACCAAATGAAGGGGTTGAACCACTGCACGATTTTCATCACCTCAAGAAGCATCAGGTCGAAGGTGTGGCCGAGACGGATGTGCTCCTGCTCGTGGGTAAGAATATAGTCGCGGTTGGTCTCGTAGTCATCGACCGACATTAAGATAAACTTCATCACGCTGAACGGCGCAATATTGCCGGAAGACAGAACGACGGTGTTGCCGCGATTGTCCGTGTGACGCAGACCGCCGCGAAGAAGACGCCCCACGGCGACAAGGCCGATAACGAACCTGACACACATAACAACGACTCCGGCAATATATCCGATGATGACGCTGTCGGTCCAGTTGAACGGTATTTCGCGCTGCACTTCCGGACTTTCCGGGGATGCGACAGGCTGGAAATCCATCTCCATTTCCCACAGCCGCTCATTGATGACGGTTGGTTCGGTGGTGGTAAGATGAATCAACGGCACTACAAGCGACGCCACCATTATGCCGACGAGCATGACGCGGTTGAAGCGATGGAGCGTCTCTTTGCTCAGGAAAGCGAAGAAGCAGACGTAAAGCAGTGCCAGGGTTATGGCGGATTTGAATATGAAAATCATTTTTGTTAGCAGTTATTTTAGCTGTTTAGAAATTAAAGGAGTTAGAGCAGTTAAAGGATAAAAACAATAGCGACATAAAAGATGGCTAAAACCTTCGTGTCGCCGTTGTCTCTGTTCCAAAAACTTTGCGCCTCAGCGTCTTTGCGTTTAAGATTTGGTGGCATCGGGGGCGGCCGGTTTCCTTATCATATTGATAATCTCCTCCAGATCATCATCTGAAATTTCCTCCTCTCTGGCAAAGAAGCTGAACATGGCTTTCATGGAGTTGCCGAACATTGTCGACTTCACTTCCTTCATAAACTGCGATGTGTACTTCTGCCGTGTGATGACGGGAAAGAACAGGAAAGTGTTGTTGCCCTGCTCCGCCTTACGGTGGTCGATGAAGCCTTTGCAGGTCAGTATGCGCAGAAAGGTGGCTATCGTCGAATAGGCCGGCTTCGGCATGGGATATTTATCAATAATGTTGTGGGTACTCATCGCACCGCCGTTGTCCCAGAGAATGTTCATTATCTCCATCTCTGCACGGGTGAGTGTCCATTCTTTTCCTTTACGTCTCATGCTTATCTAATGTTTTAGTCGGGCGATTTAATTTTTTAAATTCACTACACAAATGTACTCGAAAAGCAGTAATGCCGCAAAAGAATGATAATAAAAAAGACCTCAAAGCATAATATTTAACCTTTATTGTTAGATAACGCCGCCGTTTTTTTAGATGTTAAGACAGGACGGAGTCGCCATCCGTCTCCATCAGGCTCGTTCCGGACGTACGCATCAGTTCTTCCGGAATTTGAACAAAACCAACCGCACTTATCGTATGGCCCACAGTCAGCTTCTATGACTATCTTTGCATCGTCAACAGACGCTCCGGAACGTAAGGGCATATCAAAATGCGCATGACAATGATATAACCACGATGTATGGTCATCACGATTGGGAAAAAGAAAGATTATGGGAATAAGCGTTAAGAAAGTTAACGCTTGCATAACAGTACCCATATTGTCCCCAAACACCAACAAACACCAACAAATCAGCTTTATAGCCTTTTTTTTCGTTTATTCAAATGATTTTGAGTACCTTTGCAGCCGCAATTTAATATTATATAAGGTATATAAGGAATGATAACAGTAACGAATCTTGCTATCCAGTTCGGAAAGAAGGTCCTGTATAAGGACGTTAACCTGAAATTTACAGGCGGTAACATCTATGGAGTTATCGGTGCAAACGGTGCCGGTAAGTCTACATTGCTCCGTGCCATCAGCGGCGATTTGGAACCAAACAAGGGTTCTATAGAACTCGGTCCGGGCGAACGTCTTTCAGTTTTGGAGCAGGACCACTTCAAATATGACGAATATAGCGTGCGCGACACCGTGCTCATGGGACATCAGCCGCTTTGGCAGAACATGAAGGAGCGTGAGGCGCTCTACATGAAGGCCGACTTCAACGAGGAAGACGGAATACGTGTGGCCGAGCTGGAAGACAAGTTCGCACAGATGGACGGCTGGAACGCCGAAAGCGACGCCGACCAGATGCTGACAAATCTCGGTATCAAGGACGACCGCCACGACAAGATGATGAGCGAGCTGTCGAACAACGAGAAGGTGCGCGTCATGCTGGCCAAGGCTCTCTTCGGCCACCCGGACAACCTGCTGCTCGACGAGCCGACCAACGACCTCGACCTCGACACTGTGATGTGGCTGGAGGAATATCTGAGCAATTTGGAGCAGACGGTACTCGTCGTGAGCCACGACCGCCACTTCCTCGACGCCGTGAGCACGCAGACCGTCGATATCGACTTCGGAAAGGTGACGGTGTTCTCAGGAAACTATTCTTTCTGGTATGAAAGTTCTCAGCTCGCCCTGCGTCAGGCACAGAACCAGCGCCAGCGCGCCGAGGAGAAGCGCAAGGAACTGGAGGAATTCATCCGCCGTTTCTCTGCCAACGTGGCCAAGAGCAAGCAGACGACGAGCCGCAAGAAGATGCTGGAAAAGCTGAACGTTGAGGAAATCCGTCCGTCATCACGCAAATATCCGGGCATCATCTTCCAGATGGAACGCGAACCGGGAACACAGATTCTCGAAGTGGAGGATCTGAAAGCCGTTGACGCTGACGGCACGGTGCTCTTCGACCATGTCAACTTCACTATCGAGAAGGGACAGAAGACCGTCTTCCTGAGCCACAACCCCAAGGCGATGACGGCCCTGTTTGAAATAATCAACGGCAACCGCAAGGCTGACGCCGGCGAATACAAGTGGGGCGTGACGATAACGACGGCCTATCTGCCGCTGGACAACACGGAGTTCTTCAACTGCGACCTGAATCTGGTTGACTGGCTGAGCCAGTTCGGCAAGGGCAATGAGGTTCAGATGAAGAGTTTCCTCGGACGTATGCTCTTCAAGGATGAGGACGTACAGAAGAAGGTGAACGTGCTGAGCGGAGGTGAGAAGATGCGCTGTATGATTGCACGCATGCAGATGAAGAACGCCAACTGTCTTATCCTCGACACTCCGACCAACCACCTCGACCTCGAAAGTATTCAGGCGTTCAACAACAACCTGGTAGGTTTCAAGGGCAACATCCTCTTTGCAAGCCACGACCACGAGTTTATCCAGACCGTGGCTGACCGCATCATCGAACTGACACCGAACGGTACGATTGACAAATTGACAGAATACGACCAGTACATCTATGACGAGGCCATCAAGGAGCAGAAAGCCAAGATGTACAGTTGAGGATTTATGAATTATGATTTATGAGTCGTCGGCCGTGCCGATGCGGAATTGCTGAATTACGAATTGCCTGCGGATAGTAAAAGTTACAGAGTTTTGCCTGCGACATTACTCCCGCAGGCAATTCGTAATTCAATAATTCCGCATCGGCATCGGCGCAGCCGACGACTTATAAATCAAAATTATGAATGGCATGCTTTTTGCTACACGTACATTATATAATATTAATATATAATCTCTAAATCATCGATATGGAAGAAAAGACAAATATAAACGAGGAGAACATTCTCGACAAGGAGGAAATGACAGAGGAGACTGTGAATGACAATTCTGCCGACGGACAGCAACAGGAAGAAGAGGAAGGAACAGAGGAAAAGGCGGAAGAGAAAGACCCGCTGACACTCGCCAACGAAAAGATTGCAGAACTGGAGGACAAATATCTCCGCACTGTGGCCGAATTTGACAACTACCGAAAGCGTGTGCTCAAAGAGAAAACAGAACTGATTCTCAACGGCGGAGCAAGAGTAGCAGAAGCCGTTCTTCCCGTTCTTGACGACATGGAGCGCGCCATCGCCAACGGTGAGAAGACTGACGACCTGCAGGTGTTGCGCGAAGGCATGGAGCTGATTCATGCCAAATTCGTCAAAACACTCGAAAGTCAGGGAGTCAAGAAGATTGAGACAGAGAACGCAGACTTTGACACCGACGTTCACGAGGCCGTGGCAATGGTTCCCGGTATGGGCGACGACAAGAAAGGCAAGGTCATCGACTGCATACAGGCAGGATATAAGATAAACGACAAAGTCATACGCCACGCCAAAGTGGCAGTAGGACAATAAGCAGACATCTACCATCAGAACATCATGGCAAAGAGAGACTACTATGAAGTGCTGGGCGTCAGCAAGAGCGCTTCAGAAGACGAGATAAAGAAGGCTTACCGCAAGATAGCCATCAAGTATCACCCCGACCGTAACCCCGGGAACAAGGAGGCAGAAGAGAAATTCAAGGAGGCTGCCGAGGCTTACGACGTGTTGCACGACCCGCAGAAACGCCAGCAGTATGACCAGTTCGGCTTCAGCGGCCCTGCCGGAGGCGGTGGATTCGGCGGCGGATTCGGCGGCGGCATGAACATGGACGACATCTTCTCCATGTTCGGCGACATCTTCGGAGGACGCGCAGGCGGCGGTTTCGGAGGTGGTTTCGGAGGCGGACAGCGCCGTCCGCAGCAGCACCGCGGAAGTGACCTGAGACTGAAGGTCCGCCTGTCACTGAGCGAGATTGCCAACGGTGTGACGAAGAAGTTCAAGGTACGCAAGGACATGACCTGCTCCCACTGCCATGGAAGCGGCGCTGAGGCCGGCAGCGGAACGGAGACATGCCCAACGTGTCACGGCTCCGGTGTGATAACCCACACGACACAGAGCATCTTCGGCATGATGCAGACACAGGGAGTGTGCCCGACCTGCGGAGGCGAAGGTACGGTGATAAAGAACAAATGCCACGTCTGCGGAGGCTCCGGAGTCGAAAAGGGCGAGGAAGTCGTGGAAATCAAAATCCCGGCCGGTGTGGCAGAAGGCATGATTGTCAACGTTCCCGGCAAGGGAAACGCCGGCCACCGCAACGGAATCAGCGGAGACATCCAGGTGTTCATCACGGAAGAGGAGAACGACACATTCGTGCGTGACGGCAACGATGTAATCTACAACCTGCTGCTTGACTTCCCGACAGCGGCTCTCGGCGGCGACGTGGAAATACCGACAATTGAGGGCACGCGGCTGAAGGTGAAGATTGACAGCGGCACGCAGCCGGGCAAGACCTTGCGCCTGCGTGGAAAAGGACTGCCGGCAGTGCAGGGCTACGGACGCGGCATGGGAGACCTTGTTGTCAACATCAGCGTCTACGTGCCGAAAACGCTGAGCCGCGACGAGAAGGACGCGCTGACAAAGTTGCGCGACAGCGACAACTTCAAGGGCGATTCATCGACAAAACGTTCTATCTTTGAAAGATTCAAGAATTATTTCAACTGATTTCCAGCTTTCACACTGTATTGAATAATAAAGGGCGAAAGCCAATACCGGATATAAAGATGTGCAATCATACTCTTTGAATATCGACGGTATTGGCTTTCGCTTCAAAATAGACGGCGGAACGGTCGTTCCGACATCACCACGAACTTACGGAAAACATGACCTACAAGGAAACTACAGAATATCTGTTCACAAGAATACCGATGTTTGAACGGCAGGGCGCATCGGGCTATAAGGAAGGACTGGCAAACACCCTGGCTTTGGACGAACATTTCGGCCATCCGCACCGTAACTACCGCACTATACATGTCGGAGGAACGAACGGAAAAGGTTCCTGCGCCCACACTTTAGCCGCCATACTGCAACAATGCGGACTGAAAACAGGCCTGTACACGTCTCCTCACCTCGTTGACTTCCGCGAACGGATACGCATCGACGGACAACCGATAAGCGAAGACTATGTTGTTGACTTCGTTGAGCGCGAACGCAGTTTCTTCGAACCTCTCTATCCATCGTTCTTTGAAGTAACCACGGCAATGGCCTTGCGCTATTTCAGCGACATGAAAGTGGATGTGGCCGTCATTGAGGTTGGTCTCGGAGGTAGGCTCGACTGCACGAACATCATCACCCCTACCCTTTCCGTAATCACCAATATCAGCTTTGACCACACGCAGTTTCTCGGCGATACGCTTGAAAAAATCGCCGGAGAGAAAGCCGGTATAATAAAAAGCGGGATACCTGTTGTTATCGGCGAAACGACGGAGGAGACCCGACCGGTATTTTCCCGCAAGGCGGAGGAAGCCGGCGCGCCTATAATCTTCGCAGAAGACCATCCCGAAGTGACTGCGGCCACACCATCAGAGGACGGAGGCATGGTTTATGAGACAGCACACTGGGGGCGCATAAACGGAGAACTCGGAGGGATGTATCAGGCCTGCAACACAAACACTATACTCCATGCCGTAAGCCAACTGACAAATACGAGTGTCCTCGGCAAATACCATGATAAGCCGGAAACACTATCGGAAATACTACGTAAGGCTTTTGCCGGCGTCACGGAAATCACCGGCTTGATGGGAAGGTGGCAGAAAATCCAAGAGCGACCAACTGTAGTATGCGACGCAGGACACAACACCGGAGGCTGGAAATACATCAGCAGGCAGTTGGAAAACATGCCATGCAAACAGCTACATATAGTTTTCGGTATGGTTGACGACAAGGATATAAGCAGCGTTATGGACATGATGCCTTCTAAGGCCAAATACTATTTCACCAAAGCAGACAGCAAACGGGCCTTGCACGAAAATACCGTTAAACAGCTCGCAGCATCCCACGGACTGACGGGAGACAGCTACCCGGACGTAAGCACGGCATATAGGGCTGCATTGGAAATTGCCGGAGAGGATGATGTCATATTCGTTGGAGGCAGTTGTTATGTCATTGCCGACTTCCTGAAAAGTTGCATTTAGGTGTTTTTAACACAGGATGCGGCGTTTTTTTTCACATTTCGTTCGCCATTTTCGTTTTTTTTAGGTTACTTTGCAACAACATAATCAATAACTAAAAACAACGGATTTATGACGAACACAACGGAAAACGCTAATCTGTGTGGACTGAACAGAAAAGACTTTCAGACCACCATTAACGGTAAGAAGACCGATCTCTACATATTGAGAAACAGAAAGGGATATGAAGTGGCAATAACAAACTATGGTGGCGCGATTGTGGCCATTATGGTGCCGGACAGAGACGGCAAAGTAGCTAATGTCATTCAGGGACATGACAACATACAGGATGTCATCAACAGTCCCGAACCATTCCTTTCGACACTTATCGGACGCTACGGCAACAGAATCTGCCGTGGACAGTTTACACTCAACAAAAAAGAATATCAGCTGGCCATCAATAATGGTCCTAACGCTCTGCACGGCGGTCCCACCGGATATCACGCCCGCGTTTGGGATGCACGCCAGATGGGTCCGCGCTCACTCGCGCTCAACTATATCTCGGCATACGGAGAGGAAGGATTTACAGGCGAACTTCGCGTTACAGTAGAGTTCACATTTACGGATGCCAATGAACTTGTCATCGAATATCTCGCTACAACAAACAAAAAGACAATCCTCAACCTGACACACCACGGTTTCTTCAGCCTTGCCGGAATCGCAAACCCGACACCGGCTATCGACAATCTCGTTTGCGAAATCAATGCCAACTATTATCTTCCCATTGACGAGACATCCATCCCGACAGGAGAAATCCGTTCTGTCAAAGGCACACCGTTCGACTTCATCAATCCTAAGGAAGTGGGACGCGACATCGATGCCGATGACGAGCAGATAAAGAACGGCGCAGGCTATGACCACTGTTTCGTTCTCAACAAGAAAGAGGAAGGCGAACTAAGTTATGCGGCAAAGATTACGGAACCTATCAGCGGCCGTACAATGGAAGTCTACACAACCGAACCCGGCGTACAGGTATATACGGACAACTGGGCCGACGGATATGCAGGACAACACGGCGCAACGTTCCCACGCCGCTCGGCAATCTGCTTCGAATGCCAGCACTTCCCCGACACGCCGAATCATCCATACTTCCCGTCCGTAACATTGGAACCGGGACAGCAATACAAACAAAAAACAATCTACAAGTTCGGAACAGAATAACATCAGTCATACGTTTCTATGGCCTCTTGTCCCCATGACAGGAGGCCATAGAAATTGTGTCATGCAACAAAGACTTTCATCAATCAACTATTAATTTAGAACAATAACTTAACAGTAAAATGTCAGATTCACAAAAAAAACAAGGCAGCAATATGGTTGCCATTATCACGATGTGTTTCATCTTTGCGATGATTTCATTCGTAACAAACATGGGAGCTCCATTCGGAAATATCTGGGGATATACATACGAATGGGCAGGAATGATGGGAAACATGATGAACTTTGCGGCTTATCTGTTCATGGGTATTCCCGCCGGCAACATGCTCGTAAAGTACGGCTACAAGAAGACCGCCCTCATTGCCCTCGCAGTAGGTGTCATCGGTCTTGCCATCCAATACACGTCAAGCATCTTCGGTGCCGACATAAGAACATTCACGTATGAAGGTCAGGTTATAGCCCTCAATCTTATAATATATCTGCTCGGAGCATTCATCTGCGGTTTCTGCGTATGTATGCTCAACACCGTCGTAAACCCGATGCTCAACATTCTCGGTGGAGGCGGCAACCGCGGCAACCAGTTCATTCAGATTGGCGGAACACTCAACTCACTCACAGGAACTCTCACTCCGCTGCTCACCGGTATGCTCATCGGAACAGTTACGGCGAGCACCAGCATGAGCGATGTATCCCCGCTTCTCTTCGTGGGTATGGCCGTATTCACAATCTCTTTCTTCATCATCGCCAAAGTACATATCCCTGAGCCACAGGCCGAAATAAAAGAAAAAGTAAGCATCACAAGCCCGCTGAAGTTCCGCCACTGCGTACTCGGCGTCATCGCCATATTCTTCTACGTGGGTGTTGAAATAGGTATTCCCGCCGAACTGAACTTCTACATATCCGGAATGGACTTCGAAGGCGCAGCTGCCGTCGGCGGTTCTTTCGCTGCGGTTTATTGGCTGCTCATGATGTGCGGCCGTTTCATCAGTAGCTTCATCAGCGGCAAAGTTTCAACAAAAGTCCAGATGACAGCTGTTTCAACCATCGCCATCACACTTCTCCTCATTGCCATATTGCTGCCGGAGACCAGCACAATGAAAGTTCCGTTCATAAGCGTTGACTGCACCATCCCGACAAAATGCGTCTTCATCGCCATCTGCGGACTGTGCACTTCAATCATGTGGGGTGGAATTTTCAACCTTGCCGTTGAAGGACTTGGCAAATATACAGCCCCGGCATCCGGTCTTTTCATGACAATGGTTGTAGGCGGCGGCATCATGCCCCTCATACAGCACGCCATTGCAAAATCGTCTGCAGGCGCCATTGCAAGCTACTGGCTCGTAATAGCAATGATTGCCTACATTCTGTTCTACAGCCTCATCGGCTCAAAGAACGTGAACAAGGATATTCCCGTTGACTAAAAACCAATTTACTAACCCAAATAAACATTAGAAACTATGGATATAGAATTTGTAAGAAGCCGCTTCATCAAGCACTTTGATGGCAAGGAAGGCAATATCTACGCCTCTCCCGGACGTATTAATCTGATTGGTGAGCACACTGACTATAACGGTGGATTTGTTTTCCCCGGAGCCGTCGATAAAGGAATCATGGCTGAAATGCGCCCCAACGGCACCGAAAGCACCGTACGTGCATACTCCATCGACCTGAAAGACCGCGTTGATTTCGACCTCAACGATCCCGCAGGTCCCAAGGCCAGCTGGGCCCGCTATATCTACGGCATCAGCCTTGAAATGAAGAAACTTGGCGTACCCGTCAAGGGATATAACATAGCCTTTGCCGGCGATGTGCCCCTCGGCGCCGGAATGTCCTCTTCGGCAGCCATGGAAAGCTGCTTCGCCTGCGGTCTGAACGATCTCTTCGGCGAGAACAAGGTGAGCAAGTGGGACATGGTTCTGGCCGGACAGGCAACAGAACACAACTACTGCGGCGTGAACTGCGGTATCATGGACCAGTTCGCCAGCGTCTTCGGCAAGGCCGGATGCCTGATGCGCCTCGACTGTCGCAGCCGCGAATTCGAATACTTCCCCTTCAATCCCGTAGGTTACAAGCTCGTTCTGCTTGACTCTGTCGTTAAGCATGAGCTGGCAGGTTCACCCTACAACGACCGCCGCAACAGTTGCGAGAACGTCGTCAAGCACATCGCCGCCAAGCATCCGGAAGGCAAATTCGAGACCCTGCGCGACTGCACATGGGAGCAGCTCGAAGAGGTTAAGGACGAAGTCGGAGCAGAAGACTACAGCCGCGCCAAGTTCGTGCTGGGCGAGAAGGACCGTGTTCTCGCTGTCTGCGACGCCCTCAACGCCGGCGACTACGAGACCGTTGGCCAGAAGATGTACGAGACCCACCACGGACTGTCAAAGGAATATGAGGTTTCCTGCGAAGAGCTCGACTTCCTCAACGACATCGCCAAGGAGAACGGCGTAACCGGTAGCCGCATCATGGGCGGCGGATTCGGCGGTTGCACCATCAACCTCGTAAAGGAAGAACTCTACGACAAGTTCATTGCCGACGCCAAAGTCAAGTTCAACGCCAAGTACGGCCACGAACCCAAAGTCTATGACGTTGTCATCGGTGACGGCTCACGCAAGATTTGCTAAGAGACCGTCTTATTATTATTCAGATAAGGTTAGAAGAGGCTGTGTCGTAATTAAAGTTTACGGCGCAGCCTCTTCAACTTTTTGGGAAAACTTCTTATCTAGAACTCGCGTTATTGACTTTTTTCGTTAACTGTCCTCTAAAGAAAAATCAATTTCTTTATTCTGTCAGTATAGAAATCTCGCGATTTATATGTAAATTTGCAGTGTAGCCTGAAAATTCTCGAGCAGATGGCTTCATATTAGTCAAGTTGTTCTAAATCGGCATAATTTCAGTTGTAACACTATTGAAAGATATAATCAACAACTATTAAAGATATAATCTGATGAAACAGTGTCTTTTCCTAAAGTCAGCCATTACAGTGATAGCGATACTTGCTTTATCAATAAACGCTCATGGTAAGAAAGAAAATACGAATCAGACAATTACGTCCAAAGTTTGGTTTAAAGACGGAAACGTCTACGAAGGACCGCTTCTGAAGCATTGGCGCACTTACAGTCAGACATTTATGATGTCCTCTCATAATCTTCAGATAACCGGTCCCGACGGCAAATCCAAGAAATATGGAGCAAAGGACACAGATTCTATAATGATAACGGGAAGTACAAACCAGGATTTCAAAGTCGGAGACTTCTACGTATCGTTTAGCGGCAAGACCAATACCTTGGGGGGACGCAAAATCCACAAATTTCTTAAACGCGAATATGCCGGCAAGAATGTAGACCTGTGCAAACTGACCTATATCGGTAACTGCGAGGACCGCACCAACAACGCCAATATGGACCAGCTCATGGAATACTGGCTTGTCAGATTTCGTAACAACGGTCAGGTTTCGATATTTTTTGACAATCCATTGGAGAATGGATGCAACAGGCCCACTTGCACATGTATTAACAATGTGATCTCAAAGATAAATCCCGAACTTACTGAGGCTATAGAATCCCACTTCTTCCCTGATAAAGAAACTAGTGGGAAATCAATTCTTACCATACAGCAGAATCCTATGGTCTTCATCAATTTCATAGATACTTATCTTACTGAAAACTCTACTATATTCAATTCGGAAAAAGATTGATGAACGCACAGACACACGCCTTTAACTGCGAATGCAATAGCTAAAGCTTCAACGTCGCATTTGGGCGGCCATTATCACCTTGGCACTTTGCATCCGCAAAGATTTTTTTGGCAAAATGAAGGCGATAGAACATCACGCTTCAACGCCTTCATCACTGGTATAGCATTGGTTACTAATTTTGATCGGCGAGCCACTCGTCACATTTCTGACGACACTCTCTGAGTGTAGGCACGACTACTGAAAAGAGTTCGTTGTCTTGGGTGTGGTAATCGTACACAACCCTGCTTATCTTCTTTCCTCAGAGGGTGTGTAGAAAGTTTCACACTGCTCCTGTCTGGCTTCATAGACAGCCACGTAAAAAACTCAATTTTGATTCCCCAAAGAACGTTTTCTTCAAACAAATTGCTAATTTGCACTTGCCTGTTGAGAGTATGTATTCCTCACTTCCCCACCTCACTATATACCTACATATAAATAATGTGTAGCTCACGGACCTGGAGACGGATGGTAACATTAGGCACGTGAGAGAATGAATATTGAAACCATCGAAAAGACCGTCGCCCAGCCCCATGTCCTCTTTTTTCCTAATTTAAGCCCCGCGAGAATGGGGACTTTCTGAAAAAAGACGGGCACGGGCGCAAATATCGCAAGCATGCGGACATTAAAAATCGGGGAATTTTAGAAAATAATGTTTACAGATTTTCTAACACACTTATTATTAACCACTTATAAACGCCGGCTATTTCGAGACAGGATAGCAAGACGGCTGAAGGTCAGCCGTAAGGGCCTTACGGCTCTGCAACAAGGGCCTTACGGCATTGCAACGGGGCCACCGTTGCAATGCAATAGCGGCCCCGCCGTAGTGTCGGGAGGCCCTTACGGCAAGAAATGGGGGCTTTTTTCGGGCAAAAACGGATAGTGAAAAAACGGAGGAATCTCTGTTCTGGAAAAGCCGGGAGGGCCTTACGGCACCACAATGGTCGATTTTCGATGCAGAAAATGTTGCGGAACAGGACGAAAAAAGCTGCAAAATGGGCCGAAAAGGCCGAAAAAAGGCCATGGCGCGAGCTAAAAAGGAAGATTTTCCGGAGGCGATTTTGTAAAGAAAAGACACCATGCTTAAATTAAGACTTTGCGTCTTCGCGCCTTTGCGCTCGAACCGGGCCGACAGCAAAAACCATGCGGACGGACGACGGGCGGAACACGGCGATGAAGCAGAAGAAACAGTGCTGAAGTGGTAAATATACGTTAAGAAAAGTCAAAAGACGTCTTATTAGTGTAAAAACAACACTTTTTATAAAAAAAAACAAGTTTTTTTATTGTCAGGTCAAATATTAATATTAATTTAGCAGCGAATTAATATAATCTTTAAAAAGATATAAAAACTACTGATAATGAGAAACCTAACAACATCCTTCATGGGATTCGGCATTGCCATAGCCATGCTATCGGCTTGCACGTCCGGCCAGCAGACACCGGCAACAACAGTTTCGGGCCTCAATCCCGCCCAGTTTGACTCAGTCATCAACGGCAAGAAGACTGCCCTCTTCACGCTCAAGAACGCCAACGGCATGGAAGTTTGTGTCACAAATTTCGGTGGTCGTGTTGTCTCACTCGTAGTTCCCGACAAGGACGGCAATCCCACTGACGTCGTTCTCGGCTATGACAACGTAGCCCAGTATGCCGACGCCGAAAACTCGCCGAGCGACTACGGTTCGTCGGTTGGACGATATGCCAACCGCATCAATCAGGGAAAGATTACCGTTGACGGACAGGAGTATCAGCTGCCGCAGAACAATTTCGGCCACTGTCTCCACGGCGGACCAACCGGCTGGATGTATCAGGTATATGACGCAGAACAGCCAAACGACTCTACGCTGAAACTGACCCTCGTCTCTCCCGACGGCGACAACGGCTTCCCCGGAACCGTCACTGCGACAACAACATTCACCGTCCTTAGCAACAACACGCTCGACATCACCTTCGAGGCTACAACCGACAAAGAGACCGTCATCAACATGACCAACCACTCTTACTTCAACCTCAACGGCGACCCGGCCAAC